>JADJYQ010000005.1:0-335000 GCA_016719615.1 Saprospiraceae bacterium | reverse complement strand
TTGTTACAAAAATCGTTATCTGGTTATTCAAATTTATTTCGCCATTTTGAGCATTGCTTTTAATTTCGAAATGAGGTAAAAATATTCTATAAGTATTAGTCGAATAAAAATTGATTATTGAAACAATACTACCTAAAAACCGATTTAGCTTTCCAATTTTAAATTCTTCACTTGCAAATGTACTTCGGCCATCATATAACACTTTGATAAAATCATCTAATTCATAATTTAGATATTCTTTATAATATTTGCTTGTATAAAGATCTGCTTCAATGTTAAATGTTTGCATAATAAAATCACCTAATGTACTTTTAATATGCTTGACTTCGCTTTTATAATTAATTTTTTGTACAATAAAATGAAAGAGTTCATGAATTATTATTGACAAATAATAATCTCCCTGGCAAATTTCAGCAATAAAACAATTGAAAACAATAGTCTTATTGTCTTCATCAACTTTATATAACCAATCCTCTTGAGAATCCTTGAAATTAAAATTATAATTGCATTGAGATTTTTCAATCATAAAATAAAATTGATTCAAGTGCTTTTTATAATTATCAATTTCAGTTGTACTTAGCATATTCTGTAAACTTAACTTAAAACTAAGAATAAATTTCGTAATTTGCCCAAATTGTTGTGATAATTATTACATTTTGGTCCCATTTATATACCCCAACACATCCGGAAACCCTACCCTCTCACTTTCTCTAACTTTTTGAATTATCTTCAAATATCTCTTCGTCGGTACTCCGGCATAGTATCTTTTAAAATGCTTCGCTTCTAAATCCGTTACAAGGTTTTCGGCTTGTAATGCTATTTGAAGGTGTTTGTCAAATTTACGGTCCCTATGGCTTTTTGTTTGGTTTTTGTAATAATGGTCCAGAATTGCGAATCTGGAAATAAAATAACCCCGTTTGAAATACAATTTTCTGCAAAGCTTCTGAGTCCTGGGACAAACAAAATACCAGATATTTCCAGCTCCTAAATTTGATTCAACTCCTTTAAGCAAAATCCGTTCAGTAAAACCGGTTTCATTGTACGTATAATCCAAAATAATATGACAAATTTTGGCATCCATATCAACCTTTATTGAAACCCTGCCTCTTTCAGATCCACCTTGCATCCAATTCAATACACCGCTGTTAATTGCTCCTTTTCGCAAATAATTCCATTTCTTTAAATCTGAAATGGAAATACTGATAGCATGCTCTAATATAAACGGAAACGTACTAAATCTGGACATATAATTTTAATTTTTATAACCTAAATCCTTAAGGAACTTTAAATATTTAATCGTGATACCGCCGTACTTTAAATTCATCAGGCTCCCCAAGTTTATGGATCACGTTTTCAACTTTGGGTAATACAAATGGCAAGAGCTTACAAATTATACTAAGTCGTTGCAAAGATGCATGGTCCTTGAGCGTTTCGGGCAGTAGCTCAAGTTCCCTTTGTATGAACTCTTTGAGGCTCTCCCGAATGTTTCTTGTTAATGGCTTGGTATACTCAATTTGTGGTTTATCATTTTTTAGTCTTTCAGTTTTGCTATTTAATAGGGTCAAAACTTCCATTAAATCAATGCCCTTAAAATCGGTATTCTTCAAAAATTTGCAAACCCATTCGTAAACAAATAATTTTTGATCCGGAATCAATTTTTGCTTGTCGCATTCATCCTCAAAATCTTGAATTGCCCTCAAAGGTGTTTTGTGGTGCAATGCGAAAATGTTTATAGCTTTATCAAATAATAGTAATGGCATTTCAAGGATTTCAAAATTACCCTGTTTAATTACATCACAAAGCATTTCCAGGACATACTTGTTTCGATGTTCATTTCCGGTTTTAAAATGGCTTTCAAGCTGTTCAATTTCTTTAATTTTCATAGCAATTCAGATTTGTGGATAATGCATGTTTCAATTCCTGTAATCGTTTGAGGTATGGTAAAAAGGTTTGGTTTCCGTTGTTAGCTTTAACAATAGAAATGTTACTTTGAATGAATTTTGAACAGTTGGTAATTGGTAGAAATTTGTTCAAAATAATGGTTTGGGTTGGTAATGCTATTCTTTCAAAGTAGTTTTCAAGCTCAATAATTTCTTGGTTCCAGCTTCCTGAAATAGGATGTCCGGTTTTTCTGATGCTATTTATATTAACGGGCTGCCCAAATGTTTTCTCTTCAACGAATGCTTGGCCAGATGAGAGTGGTTCGGTAGGTTCGGCTCCAGGAAATACAAATTCTTTGTAATCGTATTTCACTAAATAGTCAGCCAGATCAAACCCTTTTTGCCTTTCCGCTTCGGTGGCTCTCCGTTCCAGTAAATCTGAAACTGAAAATGATGCCATGTGCGAAAGTTCTTTTGCTTTGCTGGTCCATTTATCAAACGCATTAAGGTCGGGAAATAGAATTACTTTTCGTCCCTTTAATATGCTGCACTTTTCAGCTGTCAGGTTGGTAAGGCTGCCTACGGCAAGCCAAATAAACAGGGGTAAATAAACGCTGGCAATTATAGCCGTTTTTTCGCTTTCAACGATGGCAACGGGTTTTGTTTTGTCAATTAGTAAATGTTCACCAAACAAACATTGGTTTAGTTCAAATTCGGTCAATTTAAGAGCTTTGTGCGCCCAAGTAATATGATTGAATGGTTCTTTTACTCTTTTGCCTGTATCAGGGCTGTAAAGCATTATTTTCCCCGTTCTTACTTTGCCTTGTGTATCTATTTGCCAAAATACCGTTGCACCGTTCCAATGCTTTGAGGTGGCAATAAAATAACGGCTTACCAGCTCGCCGGCAAGCTCAACCCCGAACAGTTTAATGAGAAACTGTACAAAGTGGTTTGTTTCGTGTGCCTTCAGGCTGGATTTAAATACATCAACAGGAATAAACGAAATGGGCTTTGGTTTGGGTAAAATGTATTGGGGCTTGTGCGGTTTAAGCTTGGGTGTATCAAATAAAATATGGTTATCTTGAAAATATTGTTTTGGGGTGTAATGGTAGCCGCAATTAATTTCACGGTTGCACTTGCCAACGCTGGGATGTAAGTGTTGACCTGTTTCCGTGTCGATGTATCGGGAAAAGGTTTTATCCCTTTGTTGGCAACTTGGGCAACGGTAACGGGTGTTCATTCCCTTGTACAGTTCTAATATGTATCGGTGTTTATTCATTTATTGCCTTTTTAGCGTAACAGGTGTAACACTTGTAACATGGTATTACAGATGTTACAGTGTGTTACAATCCTTTAATATCCTGCTTGCTTTCATGTGGGAAATACCCAGTTGAGCCCCTATTTCCCTAAGGCTTCGCCCTTGTCTCTTTAGTTCGTTTACCTTTTCATTCAGTTTTTCTTTGTCCTTTTCAGTGTGTTGCTTCAAATGTTCACATTCCTTACCGAAATTCACAAATTCAAACATTAAGAAATTATGGGGCTTATCAATTTGACAAACACAAACATTTTCAGAATCGTAAATTTGTCCGGTGTTCCGTTGCTTAATCTGTTTCAAGTATCGTAAATTTTTATCGCTATGGCTTTCACCTATTGAAAAGGAACTATCACAAAAGTTTATTAGCATTTTACTTCCTTGCAGATCATTCCTTGTGATGGGTTTTGTCAAATCCCTTTTGGGAGTGTGTGCCAAAGCAAGAATAGACAGCCCATATTTTGATTTTAATGCTTTTAATAGTTTCATCAATGGCAAGGCATCTTTTGCTTTCTCGGTTTCACTTTTGAGATAAGTGATATTGTCAATGATAAGAATTTTAGCCCCGGTTTCAACTATGCTCCTCTCCAATGAAGAATATAGAAACTCCTCAAATGACTGACCTCCCGGAATTTCAGCTTCCGGATTCAATTCAATCCGCAAGAAATTGTCGCTAAAAGAATAATGATCCTTAAAATTTAAGGAGTACCGGTTCTCAAATTGCTTATCAGATAACTCAAAATCGAAATAGAGCACTTTTTGGTTATCCGATTCCAATTTAAAACCTGGTATAAATTCTCCTTGACTTATGCTATTTCCAATTTGCACGGCCAGAATGGACTTACCCAAATTAGTATCTGCAAATAAAAAGCATAATTCACCCTCAAACCAAAATTCACCAAATAGCATTTTAGGGATTGGTCTCATTTTTGCCTGCTCCAACCATTGATTAGCTGTTTTTACCTTAAACAGGTCTTTATTTTGATAAGATTCCTCAGTCGAATATTTGAGCTTATTAATTTCTTGTTTAATTTCATCAACCCCAATAAAGGTTTCAAAATCAAAACTGGGCATTATTCTCGCATCTCCCTGGCATTGATTTAGCTCAATATTGCCAGAATGACAGGAAATAGGATTGATGTTATTCATTTCCGGCCTCCTTTTGCTTTTAATAAGTATTCCGGAATGGTTTCATGATCAGGTACAATGCTCACCTTTTTACTACATTTTAGCCAGGTATCGATTTCCGATTTGAGAAATCTCAATTTTTTTGCACCTTTTCGGTGTGGGATCGATTGATTATGAACCCAACCGTAAACAGTCATTTTAGATGGTTTATCCGGAAGATAAGCACACAGCTCCTTTAGGTCAAACCATTGGTCTTGTTCTGTTAAGGTGGCTTTATCCCTATCACTCAAGAGTTGCTTAATAATAACCACCTCTTTGTAAAGTTCAGCCACTGCCTTTGGCAATTCATTAAATGTTATTTCGTACATATCCTATGATTTTGTAATATTTCATAGGTGCAAGGTATGCGGTGGATAAGTGGCTACAAGGTGGGAAAGAAGTGATTTTGTGGATATTAAGATTTGTTATTGTGTTTCAATAAGTCGTCCCAATATTGGGGCTTGGAAGTAAATTTCTTATAATTTGCTGTTTCTCTGTAATCTCTATTCTCCTTATCTTTTAAGTTTGGGAAAGTTATTTCCAGGAATTGAAATAGACTCTTAGGATATTCAACGTTTGGGTACATTTCTTTGAACATTAAATAAAACGCATATCTCAACTCACCTACTTTATAATGAACTGAAGGAATGGGTTGCAAATTTTTTGGTAATTCCAAATTTTCAAAATATGTATTTACAAATCCGATTAACCGATGATAATCTGATCCCACCAAGTACTTTTGGTTCGTGAGCGTTTTACCATTCAAAAAGTACAAGTATTTTTCCGCAATTGAAACATCATTTGAATCATTCCTATATTCTAATTTATAGGAATTTTGCCGTTCAATGCCTCGGCTATTACTCATGTTAAATCTTTCTTCGAATACATTATTAAAATGTAATAAGGTTGGTGCCCAATCACTGCTTTGATTTGTTAATTGGGCATCGTCGAACAATGATTTTAAAAAGTGGGATTTAATCTCAGGATTTTTAAACAGGTTAGCAGTTGTTTCAATTTTTGCCAATAACTTTGAAATATTTACTTTGAGTTTGTTGTTAATCCTAAACTCGTTATAGGCAAAACCCGATAAGGGATGACGGTTAAATGATTCTACAAATACATTAAATTCCAAATCAGTAAGTTCAATTTCCAAGGCTTCGTTTAATATCCTTATTGTCGAGGGACAGCATACAAGTATAGCTCTACCTCCAATTTCTGAAATTTGTTTAATCTTTATTAAATCATTCTCTATTTTTAGGTTTGAGGAATCATGGACAAATGTATTTTCAAGATTCCTTATTTCGGAATGATCTACTTCCATTTTTGCACTTTTATCAATCAATTCTATAAGACGGGGAACTACTTCATTGTCAAAAAGCAAAAGAGCGTCAACCCAATATTTTTGAGTGTTAACCCAGCTTACCAATTTGATAACACTTTTAATAAAATACTCCTTTTCAATTCCTTTGAGAAGTTTAGCAATTGCAACTATTTTATTTTTATGTAATTTGACGTCATATTGTTGAGTTTTGGGGTTAATCTGAAAAGAAAAATTTACCAGAGCATTGGGATTTGAGAATATTTGCTCAAAGAGTATCGTAGTCTTTTCGTTTTGACTGATTTGTTGTAAACCGGATAATACAGCTCTACACACAACGGGCCGGTCTATACCAACCCATTTTGTATTCAATTCGATTTTATTATTCAAATAATTCAGGTAATATTTCGTACCCATTTTTATCAACTCCATTTCTTTCATCGCTTTTATAAATTACCTTTTCAATATCGCATGTATCCCTTTCATTTTTGGCGAATTACTAAAATAGCATGGATCTAAATCAATCCATGCTTTTAGTCCATTATATTTAATCAAATCTTACTTTAAAACAATCATCCGTTTCGATTTGACAATTATATCATCAGATTGTAGAAAGATGGTATATACTCCATTGGCCATGCCAGTTGAGTTGAGCAGAATTTCTCCTTGTTGATTACATCTATCCAAACGAGTAACCTCCTTACCATTTGTATCAATAATTCTTATTACGTTCATTTTATCAAACTGTTTGAACTTGTAGATGACTCTAAAGTTATCCTTTACTGGATTAGGAACAATTGTCAGCCAGGAATCATCAAAAGATTCTATATGATTATTGTACCTGAACAATAACATACCACATGAATCAAGCGGCCAGGACTCATTGTAACAATAATCGTTTGAAGTTAAAAAATCATGATACGAAACAGTAAAATGTCCAACTGTCGTGTCCTGGTTTGCTATAAACCCACCCATTTGATCATTACCTGGAGGAAACATGACATCAATAATTTGTCCATTATTTAAATTAAGAGGGTTTAGAAATACCAGATCCTCTTCGGAGCCAGTTTGAATTAATTCGAAACTCCAAAACAGCTCATTTTCTGACCATGAACCATTACATATGTTTGAAAATGACAAGAATTGCGTACCGGTATTAAACAAACCACAGCCGCTTAAGTCAATACAAAACGGAACGTTACATGAAATATCACAATTAGCACCTGTAACCCTCAAGACTAAAACACCACAAAGCACACTACCTATCGTTGGCATTGGTAATGATAAAGAAATAATAGGTTCTGTTGAGCCTGGTACCCAATTATAATTTTGCTCAAAAGCAATTTGTGTACCAGGATAAAGCACTTTTACATTTAAATTTGTGCAACCAGGATTTTGACCAAAAAATATTACTTGGGATAATACGTATGTCTGTAGTAAAATACCCATATTGTGGGTAATGACATAGTATACAACCAACATTTTGTATCATACATTCCTGTGGATCATCAGGACAACATTCATATTCAACAGGAATTGTTGATTCACATCTTAATTCTTCAAAACAAATTGCCAATGTTACAGTATCTAATCCATCACAAGCTCCAATGGCTTGTCGTACATATGCCCTGAGTTCTGTCTTTCCATTGCTCAGCTTTCTGGTTTCAACAGAGCCGACTATTTCCAATTTGCCAAATAAAATCCCATCCGTTGGACAAATTTCAAATTCATCAGGTAATTCAAAAATGCCTTTAACATTGTAATAGTCATAGCCACTTTGGGTCTTGTCATGGATTATATCGATTTGACTGGAGATAATTTCCTCACAACTGCAGGGCTTTGTCAAAAAATGAAAAGGTTCAGAAATGTACTCGCATTGATAATTATCTCTTACCCAAAGTCTGATATATTTATTTTTCATCAATGGGCTTAATACAATGGAAGGTTGCACAGAAGTTTGCTGATTGCCTAAATCTTGCTCAAAAGATGCCAAAGTTTCATCACCGAATAATTTAAATTGCGATATGGGAATTGGACCACCAGTATTATCAATAAAGCCAAATAACTTAGGTGACAATGGATCATTGTCATAGAGCATTGAATCACAAAGAGTATAAACTCCTTCCAGATTGATATGTAACAATGGGTTAGGAAATATAATTTTGAATCCAGCTGAAATACAACCTTCAGGTGAAATGTAATTTGCAGTATAGGTTCCTGCCGTATTCGTGAGAATAAATAGCCCTGTGCTGATTTCGGTCTGTTCTAAAAACCAGGTAACTTCCCTGCTTGAGGTTTCCCTGATTTTCAGAAGTCTTGGATTGCAAGAAATCGTATCTACAGCCAAAGTTATCTGAGGTTTAGGCAATACCGTGATATCAAGTTCTAAGAATGCGCAGATTTCGTTTGGATTTGAGGTTTTATATGCCTCAACTATTAATGTAATTGAGCCTGTATAATTCTGAACAGAAAATAGTATCGGGTCTAAATTGCTACCAACACTGTATTTAGTGTTGTCTCCGGGCTTCAAATAGTATGCACTGTAGCCGTAAATAGGATTGAGATTTCTGAAAAAAGTATAAATATCTTTTGTCAGAATTAGTTCGCATCCATATTGATTCTTAACAGTCAATGTTATTGTATAACTTCCATCTGATGCATAAACTTTATTTGGATTTGCTGCAAACGAAAAACTACCATCACCAAATTGCCAATAGTACGATGTGATCTGGTCTGCACCTGTACCTTGCAGCCCAAATTCGACAATAGAACCTTCACAGGCCTTGATGTCTGGTTGAAATGCAAGATCAAAAACTTCAGGCAACTCAATATTTGTTTGAGTAGTACAAGACTTACCGCCGTAATCTCCAATTAAGATAAGAGTAAAATTACTGCTCAGGCTTGCTGGAGGTATGACGATTTCTTCCCCACTTCCAAGTACATTGGAAGTATTATCCTTATACCATGTATAAGTAGCTCCAGGAAGAAATGGCACAGAATAAAGACTTCCTACAGCTTTCGCCCTGAGCTGATATTCTATACCTGTACATTCAAACTGCGATACAATTCTCGGCACGATATTAATTATTACAGGCCTTACATCGCTTTCAGGGGTAATACAGGTATCTACCATGCTTCCCGTCTGATATACGGTGGCATTGAGCGTAACGGAAAACACACCGGCTTTCTTAAACTCTGATTGGCGGAGTAATAACTGACCAGGATTTTCGATTTCATATTTCGGATTTGTAAAACCGTCGTTAACAGCCCACCAACGACTTTTGACTGGATAAAAGAATGGGTCGGGTAATATTACTCCATGATACTTATATATTGTACATCCTTCCCATCCATCTTCAATTATATTTACAGTCACCGGATCGTGTTCACATTCTCCTTGATTAATAATGCATAAAGGGATATCAAATGTATCTGCGATTATGCATTTTCGATTTATAGCATTGTGATCTGTTCGCACTATGACTTGGGCTCCTATGTATGGTCCATTGATAGATTGTTCCAGTTCTAAGTATGGCAATGTAGTGGTATAATACTCGGTGGCACTATTTGGTTTGGTCACTTCCCAGCGATATTCTGAAACACCTGCAAATTGAGTTGTGTAGAATTTTAAAATATAACTGTCTTCAGGTTCTAAACAATCTAATGGAATGCAATCTTCAACTGTATTATTGTTTTGATCAATCCTACATTTATAAGGGTAAATGTCAATTTTTTCCTGATTAAAAGCAGTCACCCAGCCATTTGCATAATTTTGATCATAACAATTGGAACTTTCATTCCAACTTACTTTTACAAAGTAACTCCCTTCGGTTTGATAGATATAGTACGCAACATTTGTCGGTGTTGTCATCGTCGTTCCATCGCCAAAATCCCAGAAATATTCATCAGCACCAAAAGCGTTTACGACCAGAGCACTCGACTGATCAACACAAGGGTTTCCTAATATAACCGGTGAAGTCCCTTTATTAACAGTAACGAGTAGTTCATAATATTTACTCAGGTTACAATCCAGAATATCTACAATTACCTTAGCCTGGGTAGATTGGCTCACATTATTCCATTCAACTGTCACCACATGCGAACTTTGACCGGCAATGATCTGCCCAACTGATGGAGGATCAATACGCCAGGTATAGGATTGGGCATTGGGATAATTGATGGTGTATTCGGTTGTAGATGCATTGCAAACAGGATTAGGACCACTTATAGCTGCGGTCAGGTTTTCTTTACTGAACACAGCAAGCGAGGTCCACTCAGATTCACAATCGCCTTGTATCCAACGGGCCGATACTTGATACGTGGTTTGATTGGTGAACCACAAAATCATTATATGATTTTTCATTGGTTGACCTGTAATGGTTCCACCAATAATATCCCATTCTACATCACCTGGTGATGTTTCGACAATACTGTACATATATTCCTGTCCGGGACATATATATGGTTGGCCTGTTATTTCAATTGGGCTTTGGACCGGATTTTTAACCGTGAATTGCAAATTCTGACTGCACTCCATACTATTCATCTGCACCTGTGCAAATAAATTATAGATACCTGCTTTAACCAACAGATCTTTACTTACAAGTAAAGGATAATCTGTAGTATTTAATACTTCGATGCCATTGTACAACAATGACCAATGGACTGTCATATTTGAATTGTAATTTTCGATGCTAAAACTGGCATCTGTCCCATAACAATGCACCGGAGTTTGATCAATGATTTTGTTATCATAAACATTTACTTGTAATGTGCCGGTAGCTGTACAATTTATTATACTTGAACTTAAATTCAAAACGACCGTAAATGTACCTGTAAAACCACTGCTGATCCTGACGGTAAACTCATTTGATTTTTCCGTTTTGATAAAATTTTCGGTTCCCTGTCCCGTGACATCCCAGTCATATTCAAACCCCGGCCATTTTGGAGCTGAATATATAACACCAATATTGGGTTCAACATAGCAAATAGTTTGTGTACCACTGATATAATTGTCTAAGTCTGATGGAATAATGAACACATGCTCTTTGCTTGTAGCATTACAAATCGAAGATTGACAATTGGAAGGGGTGACAAAAATAGTCCCAACACCACCTGGGCCGGGTTGCTGCCAGATTACATTGGCTGCCGGATTATTCCCAGGAGCCGGATTAAATTGGCCATGTTCAACAGCCCAAACATATTGCTGACAAACATCATCTACCGAGTAATGTATTTCTTCTCCTTCACATACAGTATTTCTGATGTTGTTGATTTGCAATTTTGTGTTTTGATCGACTGTAACGAAAACTTCTTTTATCATTTTACATTTAGTGATGTTGTATCCGGTAAGCCTTACTGTGTAGTTGCCAGGATCAAGATATGAAGTTAAAAATGGAGTATTTATGGATCTGGTAGATGAACTTGATAATGTGGATCCAGCCTGTATCAATTCCCAGACATAAAGATTGTCATTTTCATGTACTGAGTTATTGGTAAAGAGGATTTCATCACCGAGACAAATATTCAAAAGCGAAGGATCGTTGCCCCCGTACCATTGAAAGTCAATGACAGGTGGATCAAATAAATTGAGCTGGATACATAAGGTTCTCATACATAAATTAATCAGATTTTGAACAACGAGACATAATTCTCCTGTAGGCTGATTTCCGGAATTAAATTCTACTGTATTTGAATTATTACCAACCGGTATGCCGTTGTAAGTCCACGAATACGAATAATCACCATGCTGCATTGTCAGAAATTTCAAATCGGTGTTTTTACAAAAGTTGTACGTTTTGTTCTCTGACGCACCACCTTCATTAGGTATGGGTTTTATGTCAAATTCTTCAAAATGAGCAACTGAAATATTCAATGAGCAAATGGAAACGATCGCCCCGGTGGAAGATCTGATCTCAGCCAATAAAGTTTCTGTACCGGTTTTTTCCCATTGGATCATGCAATGATCTATATTGATGGTTATAAATTTGCCTAAGCGGTTGACCAACCGCCATCGAACTGTCTGATCAGGACCAGGGTTGATGTTGTAAACATATTCAATGGTTTTGCAAACGTCTACTGGTCCGGAAATGGTACATTGTGAATAAACTGAAGTACAAAACAATGCTATTATTGCAATAGCAAAAATCGTTTTTGGGTTCATAAGAAAGGTTTATATTGTTAAAAAATAAATTTCCTTAACATTTAAACGGTATATGGGTTCTTACTTCCTTTTTGGATTCTTTTCGATTGCTAAAATAGGCCGATTTACCTATCTTTGTCAAGTAACAGTTTGACTTTAACTTATGAGAAAGCGTTTACTTGTGTAAAAGGATCATCTCAATAAGCTTATACACTGATGAAAAATGTATATAAAATTTGTTTATATTTTTTATTGATCCTTGGGATGGGCATTTATTGGCCAATAACAGAATTTAACAATTTTGAAAACGAAACCAAACTAATTAATTTTTATTTTCAAAAAGGTGATGCAAATCAATTTAAAGTCGAAATAAATCCAATCCTATTGAGCAGAACATTAATCTTAAAAAATGATATCAACAATAAATTAAAATTGCCTTCATTTGGGTCACAAATCGACAATTGTCTAACAGGTCTTGAGGCTTCGATATGGTATATGGGCAAACATAGTCTAAACTGGAATCGGGGTTTTCCGGCAGTGGATACCGGATTTAGCGGATATGGAGGAGAAGCCCATACCTCAATTTGTGATCGTAATGGAAAATTATTATTTTATACCAACAATAATGAGATTTTTAATTCTAATCATCAGGTGATGGACAATGGAAATATCAATTCACCATTTGGATTAGCCGGAGCTTCTTCCACCATGAATTTAGTTTTACCCCAACCGGGAACCGATTCTTTGTATTGGATATTTTACCCAGGACAGATTACAGACCAAACAGACACTTTTGCAAAAACGCTCAGATATGCTATCATCGACATGAGTCAAAACGGGGGCTTGGGTAAGGTGATCTTAAAACACCAGATATTGATGGATACTACCTCAGAACGAGTGGAAGGCATCCGCCACTGTAATGGAAAAGACTGGTGGATCATAGGTCAAAATGCAATTACCGAGCAATTTACGGTGTGGCTGTTAGATAAAAATGGATTAAGCTTAAATGGGATTTTCATTTCGGGGATTGTGAATAACTTTGATCAAAAATATTATTTATGGGGTTATCTAAAATCTTCTCATAGCGGTTCTGTTATTGTGGAGGCAACCGGAGGTTTTGATGGAGTAAATAGAGTTTTCTTAAATGCAATAGAACTGCATCGTTTTGACCCAATGACCGGAACAATTTACGGTGGAGTACCATTGAGTTTTAATTTATTTAATGAATGGGTATACGGATCCGAATTTTCTTCAGACGACACAAAATTGTATATCACCGGAAGTAAAATTTGGCAAATAGATTTGAGTATGTTAGATACTGCAGTAATTAATTCAAGTATAGTACCAATTTTGGATCAGAGGAAGCGTAGCATAGGTGCACCAGTATTGGGTCCTGATAATAAAATATATATCACCGACGTTTTTAGTAGTTTGAATTTATATACAATATCCAAACCAAATGAGAAAGGCCTTGCCTGTGATTTCCAATCACAAGGATTTTATTTAGGGGAAGGCTCAGGACTTGGAGCGCCTCATTTTGCACAAGGCCTGCAGTTTCCTTACCGGCTCTTTACGCATGGTCCTTATGAGTTTTGCGCCGATACGACGGTGCGTTATGTGTTGACCGATCCTTGTCCGCATCCTGATTTGCAATGGGTTTTACCTGACGGAGGAGTCATCGTAAACCAAAACGGGGATACCATCGATGTTTATTTTGCAGATCCCGGGTATAAACGGGTGATTGCAGCTTATCTTACTCTATGCGGATATAAAAGTGACACCCTAAAAATAAAAGTGAATAATTGTAATTGCCAACCGGCGTTTGAGTGGTTACAACGAGATACATCAATATGCAGTGGCAGTACCGCTACATTTAAGTTCAATTCAAATGCAGACAGCATTTTTGTCAATGGAAATTTTCTTACTTCTGATAGCTTCGAGATCGCTTCTCTGACTAATGATACATGTCTGGATGTCAAAATCCATTTTGCAGAATTTTGTGACAGTACTCTGTCGTTGTGCATTTATACAAAAAAACAAGCTGTTGTTCAAAGGGACAGTATTGTGTTCTGTCCGGGAGATAGTCTTTTCATTGCGAATGTTTATTATTTTTCAGATACCCTTTTAATCTTCAATTATCAAGATCAATCAGGATGTGATTCCGTTTCATATCTTCAACTACTGACCTTCCTTCCAACCATTTCATCCACAGAACAGGTTTGGATCTGTCCGGGTGATTCAGTACAAGTTGGGCAACAATGGTATGAGGATAGTATTGATATTGTTCAAACGTATTCAGATAGGAATGGATGTGATTCAAATCATGTAATTTATATCAGGGTCTATCCTGAGAATCTACCCAATCAGTTTAATCATATCATGTGCAGGGGGGACTCCGTATTGTTCTCAGGAGTTTGGTATAAAGACAGTATTCAAAAAGAATTGGTAAATCAGGACTCAAATGGCTGTGATTCAGTATGGAACCTTAATATAAAACTGTATCCTTTGAGCTTACCCGACACCAACAGATATGAAATATGTCCAGGAGATTCAATTAAGCTTAATGGTCAATGGATTTATGATACTTTGAAGATTGAATCTCATTATCAAAACCAAAATGGCTGTGATTCAGTTCATAGAACGATCGTTAGCTACAAAGGCATTCCACAAGCAAAGAATCTTCAATATTTTATTTGTCAGGGCGATTCAATATATATCGCAAATGCCTGGATCCAAGAAGAAATGAATTGGACCATCCGAAAACAAAACCAAAGCAGTTGCGATTCGGTTTTTCATTATCAGATCAAATGGTATGATGAAATCCGGGTTGATGTACTCAATGAGTTACAAATCGATGAAGGAGATTCCTTGGTATTGGATCCTTATTATTCATCCAATGTAAATCAGGTAAATTGGTCACCATCTACCGGACTGAGTTGTACAAATTGTTTACGTCCCAAAGTAAGTCCTGCAAAAGATACCAAATACTACATCATCGTACAAGATGACAATGGTTGCACTGCGATTGACTCCATACTCATAAGGATTATTAAAAAGGAAAAGGAGTTGTATGTCCCTAATAGTTTTAGTCCAAATGGAGATAATCTCAATGATCGCTGGGGACCTGTGTTGGAGGAGGGAAACGGGATGGTTGAAAGCATCCAATTGTTTGACCGTTGGGGTAATCTTGTTTTTGAATGTAGCGGCTTACAAATTAAAAATGGCCTATGTGCGAAATGGGATGGTAGTGCACGGGGTAAAAAATGCCAGCCAGGAGTTTATGTTTATCAAATCATCTGGAGGAATAAGTCAGGAGTACTACAACAGAAAGTGGGAGATGTGAGTTTGGTTTTATAGATCCAAAAAATCCATCAGATCATTGCTGATCGTCTTTTTGGTATCATCATCAAAACCGGCAAAATAATTCTGGGTAGTTTTTTTATCACTATGGCCAAAAGCTTCGCCAACGACCTCCATGCTTTTACCTGAACGTATCAAACTTGTGGCAAAACTATGCCTTGCCCAATAACTGGAAATTTCATCTGTGATTCCATTATTAGCTGCCAATACTTTCAGATTCTGATTAACGAATCTTCTAAAATTCTTAATCTTGTTGAATTTTATTATTTCAGAATCCTGGTCTGAAATAATAGGGAAGATTAAACTTTTTGGACTTTGTGCTGGAATGCAATACTTGTCAATAATTTCTTTTGCAATTTGATTTAAATAAATGGTTATAGGTTTTTGATTTTGCTTTGTCGTGTTTTTTGTTTTTGCACGTAAAAATGTCAGTTTATCATCCTGCAAATTATTATATCTCAATAAAGCAATATCCTTGAGATTCATACCATTACAAAAAAACGAAAGAAACCAGAAATCTTTGGCTTTTCCCTGTTCCGGATTATTTGGTTTAGAATCAAATAATATTTTTAATTGAGCCTTATTCAAAGCTTTCTTTACTTTTTTGTAGTTTGGTATCAGGTATTTATTTTTTCCAAATGGAAGAATTTCTGAGTCAATATCTTTATCAGCAATGGCATTGTGGAAAATAGCTCTTAGGCAACGCAGATACATTGATACGGTGGTTGTACTCCTGTGCATCACCTCAATCATATATTTCTCATATCTTTCAAGCCATAATGGAGTAATTTCCCTATAAAACAACTTATGAACTTCTTTACCGGTAAAATTAGTTACAAAAGCCATTATGGACTTTAGACTTAATTCATAAAGCTGTGCGGTTCCTATTTGGTCCAGCAATTTCAGCCTATCTATTTGTTCCTGGTATTTTAATAACACATTTTGCCGATCACCTTTTACCGTTTTTAGCGATTTGTCAAATTCCTCAAAGTCAAATGGAACCAAATTATAGGCTTTATCTAAAGCCATTTTTTCAAGAGCCTGGAGCTTTTCTCTGATTGATCTATGTTCTTTAGTAGGCTTTGAAGTAAGCCAGATGTTTTGAAACTCCTTTTCTGTAAAGTCGTAAATAGTAGGATATAGCTTTTGTCTCCTGGGTTCCGGAGTAAATACCCTTAGTTTGAGTGGATATTTCTTGTTCGCTTTTTCATACCGTTTATCCAGGACCAAAGAAATAAAAACCTGCTTTTCCATATCTTTTAGAATATACACAAAAATAATACATTTGCATACAGTTTGCATACAGAAATGCATAATAAACATATAATAACAATATATAATATGATAACAAGTGCCTGTATTACAATGCGTTTAACGATATAATAGGGAATAAAACAATGATAAGATTAAGCAAATATTATGCCTTGCACGCAGGGGGTCCTGGGTTCGAATCCCTGATCCTCCACTTATAAAGGCTGTCCATTTGGGCAGCCTTTTTTATTTCCATCATTTTAGGTTCGAATGCTGACGAACAAGGCTTTCGTATTTTGTTTTTCTTTCTGGTTTCCGTGCCTTGTTGTCAGCATGCCGACATCCCCTCATTCTATTTCCTTTTCTTAACTATTGCTTTCTTCAGGGATCGTCGGCATCCCTGATCCTCCACTAAGGTTCCAGTCAAAAGACTGGAACCTTTTTCTTTTACGCCTAGTCTTTACGTCAATTTTATCCGCACAGGTTCGAATGCTGACGAACAAGGCTTTCTTATTTTATTTTTCTTTCTAATTTCCGTGCCTTGTTGTCAGCATGCCGACATCCCCTTATTCCATTTCCTTTTCTTAACTATTGCTTTCTTCGGGGATCGTCGGCATCCCTGATCCTCCACTGATAAAGGCTGTCCATTTGGGCAGCCTTTTTTTTATTTCATTTTCAGTTCGAATGCATTGAAGGATTTTGCAGTACCAATATACAGGCTTGATATGTGTATTACTTTACCGCGCTAAACATATTTTTTTCAATTGACTATGTTTCTAATCGAACTGCTTATTATTGAATAATTCCCTGAACTTCCAAATAACTATTTCCTTGTCCGAAATTAAATTTTTTGCGACAATATCCATAGCGAACCAAAATCTTCTATAACTTTTTACTGATATTTATAATTATATATATTAAAATATAGTCTAATATTTAAATGGCAGAATAAAAACAAGTTACATTAATAATCCATTTCTTTTTTACAATTCGCTCAAAAAATGCTTATTTTAAGATCTTAATATTGGCCTATCAAATAAATAATTATGAAGTTTCTTAATTCAGTTCTTCTTTGCTTTTCAGTTGTTTACTTTGCTTTCGGACAAACGAATCCCAATTTAAATAAAGGAATCACAACCGACACCTCAATTCAAATCTTTAATCTTTACTCTGCTTTAACTGAAACCAACAGTCAAAGATTGATTCATCATTTCAAATCTTTGGATGCTGATGTTTCCGGGATGGCAACGCGTTTCCGTTTTTCAGCATTAACCGGATTGAACGTTGAGGAAAATATTAAAAGTTTAAGTAATCATTTGCCTGTATTGATTGGTTTTTCAAGTGATTCAGGTGTTGGATTTGAAATATCGGAACAACAAACAGATGCACTGGCGAATATTCATTTGAAGTTCGATCAAACTTATCATGGTTTGCCGGTATTCAATGGCCAATACCTTGTTCACTTATATAAGGATAATACCATGATGGCACATGGAAGGGCTGTTATACCTGAACAGCAAATTGCAGCAACTATAAACGAACAGCAGTCTTTTCAAACAGCAAAAGAATATTTCATAAAAGCTCCGATCGGTTCTGATCCATCGGCAAATCTAGTTGATGCAAACTTTACAGCTAAATCTATAAAATTAGGTTACCAGAAAAATCCTGAAACCACAAACTGGAATTTAATTTACAGGATTGAAATGGTAAAAGATGGTGTATATCCCTGGATCGTTTATGTGGATGCACTAGACAACAAAGTTCTCAAAAGCTACAAAAACTATTGTGGATTTTGTCCAGACAAAAAAAACCACAGCCATCACCTTACGGAATCTTGCGAATCAGAAAATGATATCATGCTCACAAATGAAACAACCTTAGCCAAAGACTTACAAGATGTTGAACGCTCTATACATGTCTGGCGGGAAGGTATGGATGTTTATCTCATAGATGGTTCAAAACCCATGTTCAATGCTGCTCAATTTAAGCTCACTGCACCTATTGGGGCCATTTGGACGCAGGATGCAAAAAGTGGAAATAGCAGTCAAGCAGCAGTACAAATTTACAGCAGTACAAATAACTTTCCCAAAGCCGGCATATCTGCGCATTACAATGCCGGATTAGTCTATGATTATTTTCTTAATACTCATAACAGGAATTCCATAAATGGGAATGGTGGCACGATCAGGTCTTTGATAAATTTTGATAAAAATTATGAAGGTGCATTCTGGGCAGAAAACACCATCTTTTATGGAATTGGCAACTTGACGAATGGATATAAAGATTTTGCCGGTTCGCTTGATGTAGGTGCACACGAGATCACACATGGAATCATTGATGCAACTTCTGGATTAGAATACGTAGGTGAATCGGGTGCAATAAATGAATCGTTTGCTGACATATTTGGAGTCATGGTGGATCGCGATGACTGGGGTTTGGGCGAAGATGTCATCATTCAAGGACATCCAGATTTTCCGACTGGCCTTCAAAGAAATGTAGCAAATCCTCAACAGGGCTTAACCAATATGCATTGGCTCTGGCAACCTGACCATGTCAAATCCCAGTATAAAGGTGCTGCTGATGCAGGCGGAGTTCACTTGAATAGTGGGATTCCGAATTTCGCCTTTTATAAATTTGTTCAGGGCTTGATTGCAAAAACAGGAACTGAAGAAGATGCCAAAAAGATAGCTGAAAAAGTTTACTACCACGCCATGAATTTTTACCTGATCAGACAAGCAAACTTTAAAGACCTTCGCGCTGCAATCGAACAATCTTGTTTTGATTTATATCCTCTTGAAGCATCTATTAAAGAAAAAGCTTCCATGGCTTTTGAAGAGGTTGGTATTGGCACCAGCCCCCAACCCGGAGGTGGAATTTTTGATTTTACTGACGCACAGCTCAAACCCAATCAGGGTATAGAATATGTCCTCAGTTCAAAATTCAATGCAACTAAATCAAAAAACGAAGGATTGTACATTAGTGAAACTGCAGTTCAAAATTTAATAAAAATTAGCAGCTTGGATTTATTGAGCAGACCAAGTGTACTCGATGATGGTTCAGCTATTTATTTTGTAGCTACTGATTATAAAGTTTATAAACTCATTTTCAATTCAGCCACCAAAGCATGGGATCAATCTGTTGTTTTGGACAAACCCAATTACAGAAATGTTGCCGTTGCTAAAGACGGAAGATTTTTAGCTTTATTGGAGAAACAAGTCCTAAATAATAATAACATTATCATTAAAGATCTGATCACCGGCAATGAACGAAAATTTGTCATTACAAATCCCGTGTTTGATGTTACTGTCAAGAGTTCAAGAGTTGTGGAAATTTCAACCATGGAGTTTGACCACAGCGGCCGTTATTTAATGTATGATTGTTATAATGAACATAGCCATAATGGAAATTACAAGTATCATCAATGGGACATTGGATTTTTGCGATTTTGGGATCTACCTCACGATAAATTCGCTGATGGGGCAATTGAAAAGTTATTTCGGGCTCCTTTAGCCAATCCTTCAGCCAAAAGATTATATCATTTTAAAAATCCTAACTTTTCTAAAAATTCGCCAACAGTGATGGCAATGGATTTTTACATTAGTGATTACAACAGCCCGACTGTTCCACTGGAAAATGCCATTGTCGGATGCAATGTTGAAAAAGGAGAGCTCCACTACATTCAGGAAAAGACCAAAGGTTTTGGGTTTCCAAATTTTTCTGTTTTAGATCTTAAAGTAAGTTTCGATGATGGATTTACAAGTTCTCCTTTGAAGCCTGTTAAAAGTTCTGTAGTTCCTATAGATCAAACAAAAATGAAGTCGATCGGAATCCCTGCCTTATTGTTCCAGGGAAATCGATGGGCAACTTTTTTTGCACAGGGATTCAGAAAAAACGCGAATTCTCTGCCCACTGCAGTAGATGACCAGTTTGATCTAAATGAAGACAATGAATTAACAGCATATGCTTACACTAATGATGTTTTAAGTTTAGACATTCCCAATGCTTTTAAACTAAAAGGCAATAATGGAGGGGCCCTGCATGGAAGCGTTACTATAAAAGAAAATGGTGAGTTTACATATAAACCCAATCCAAACTTTCACGGAACGGATGCTTTTGTATATGAACTTTGTGATGTTGATATGGATTGTCAATCAGCAACAGTGATCCTGACCGTTAACTCAGTAGACGATTTACCAATAATTGCAGATGATGAATTTACTATAAATGAAGACCAATCACTTTCAGGAGATGTCGGCTTAAATGATATTCCAAGCGGAGATGGTGGAAACATATGGGCACTCAATGGCCAAAATGGTGGCGCGCAGCACGCCACAGTCACTTTAGATAATCAAGGGAAATTTCATTATATTCCAGTGCCTGATTATTATGGAAATGATGAATTCAGTTATTCAATATGTGATCAAGATCAGGACTGTTTTACTGCAAAAGTAAAAATCAGAATTCAATCAGTTAATGATGTAAGTGTGGCATTAAATGATCGTTTCAATTTAATTGAAGATATCTCATTTTCAGGAAATGTAGGATTGAATGATACTTTAAGTGGAGATGGAACCAATGATTTTAAACTTGTTGGGCCAAATGGAGGAGCAAAACATGCTATTGTCAGGATGACAATCGGAGGTGCATTTTTTTATAAACCAGAAAAAAATTATAATGGTGACGATGGCTTCACTTATGAGATCTGCGATACTAATCAGGATTGTTCAAGAGCTATGGTTTCATTATCTGTAAGTCCCATAAATGATTTTCCCAGAACTGCAGATGATAACTTTATCACATTGGAAGATATGGTGCTTAACGAATCAGTGGCATCCAACGATACGGCAAGTGGGGATATTTTTGACAGCTGGAAACTCGTTGGGACCTACGGCGGTGCAAAAGGTGGCGCAGTAATTATGAATATGGACGGAAGTTTCTCTTATTCTCCTTTTCACGATTTTTATGGTCAAGATCAATTTCAATACGAACTCTGCGATGGCCATCAGGATTGTGCACTCGCTACCGTCTTTGTAAGAGTGAAACCTTTTAATGTTTCACCTCAGACCGCCAACGATCTTTTTAAAATTAAGAAAAATGAAATATTTCAGGCTACGGTTGATCAATACGACTCGTATAGTAGCGTTGATAAACACTTTTATAAGTCCAATGAATTGAACGGAGAAAGCCTAAATGGAAAAGACATTGAGATTAATAATTACGAAAGCATTTATTCATTGATGGTTAAACCCAATCCATTTAATGATCAAACAGAAATTGAGTTTTCCGGCCACGTGGGGCCCATCACGCTTAGCATTTACAATACCTTTGGTCTCAAAGTTTTTGAAGAAAATGTTTCCAGTCTAACTAATCATTTTAAATTTATAATAGATACCAGGCATTTTGAATCCGGAATGTATGTTTTAGATTTGCAAGGTCCCAATTTTAAACTGCTTAGGAAGCTAATTAAGAATTGAGCTTTTTAGGATTCAATTTCAAATATTCCAATACTAAAAATGAATTTTAGAAGAAATATGTTGAGATTTTAAGAAGGATAAGCCCGTGCTAATTAATATTTTAAAGACCGGTAATAGGTAATATTGAATTGTATGCGCTATACAACTTATTAAGGGTTCTTAATTTCATTTAATTAAAAATTTATCAAAGTTTTATAACGATGCTCATTATTTAATTATAATATAACACCCAATATGATTTCTAAAAGCTTCCTACTCCCAGTTTTCTTATTCATAAGTGTTTCGGCATTTTCTAACAATTACTACTTTTCTGAAAGCATTGGAAATGATAATTGGAGCGGGAGATTGGCACTGCCAAATGCCAACAGCACAGATGGCCCAAGAAAAAGTTTAAACGCATTAAATAATTTATTGAATACCACAGTTCGAGCCGGCGACAGCGTTTTTCTAAAGAGGGGTGACCTATGGTCAGGCACTATCGGCATTGCTACAGGAGCGGCCCAAGGTAATCCAAATCAACACATTTTTATCGGAGCCTATGGTATGGGCAATCGGCCCACTATTTTTAAATCAGGTACGGGTGAAATTTTACTTTGCCGCGGTTCGGCAAATGCAGCTGCTTCTTACCTCCACTTTAAAGATCTTGCATTGATCAGCAATTCAGCGATTGGCAGCCGTCCGGTTGGTGTATATGTCAACGAAAGCTTCTACAGTTTAAAGCCACATCACATTATCCTCAATAGCCTTTATATTTCAGGTTGCCAAAATGGAATGATCCTATATCAAAACAACATCTCGGTAGAAAACTGTATGCTTGAAAAAAATGGCAACGATGCACAAGGTCAGGGAATTTTCTGTTCTGCAACAGATGTGCAGTTTAAAAACAATGTGCTGGATAGCAATGGCTGCGGCAGCGTATTTGTGCATAGTATTTACATTAGTCAGTCAAAGAATATTCTCTTTGAAGGTAATGAAATTAAAAATGCCGATGATGGTCTCAAACTTCGGGCTTCGGAAAATCTCATCATCCGAAACAATAGAATACACAATACCTATATTCATACGATCCACGTTGGAGGTGACCAATCATCGGGAACTAAAAATGTAGTCATCGAAGGTAATCATGTCTACAACGCACCTCAAGGTCTTCGAATTAGTTCAGAATCGGGTACGCAAACCTTACTAAGTGAAAATATCATCGTTAGAAATAATATTTTCCCAGCACAGGTATTTATTTCCGATAACGGACCGGTAAAAGATATTTTCTTTTACAACAACATCATCCATACAGGATCAAATCAACCCGCATTGTTTTTTACCAATGCGATCAATCCAGTAAATCTTCAAATTAAAAACAACATTTTTTACAAGACCACTTCTAATGCTAACCATTCGTTGGTTTATTTCAATAATGGATTGAATGGAATATCCTTAGATCATAATCTTTATTATTTCCCGGCCAGTTCAAATAATCTGATCTATGTTAGTGGCACATCATATAAAACTTTAACAGCTTTTCGTTCCGCATATCCTGCATCTGAAATAAAAGGACAAAATGGTGATCCAAATTTTGTGTCACCAACATCTGATTTCCATTTGACCGCCAACAGTTTGCTGGCAATCGATAAAGGAGCCGATATGGCAAATGTCGTAACTCAGGACTTTGACGGAATGCCTAGACCTATTGATGGCGATGGATTAGGTGGTCCTGCTTGGGATATCGGTCCTTATGAATATTGTTGTATTGTGAACACAAAAGATTATTACAATCAAAATCTTATCTGCAATATTTTTCCTAATCCAGCAAGCACTGAAATAGTTATCGAAACAGAATTTACCATACCCGAAATAATTTGCATCATGGATTTATTTGGTAATAAAATTCTCCCAATCAAGGAGTGTTCTAAACAATCAAGAGTCGACATTTCAAAATTACCATCGGGAATTTATTTTTTACAACTCGATTTTAAAGATGGGGTGATATTATACAGGAGTTTTCAAAAGATATAATTTGGGCCTCATCCCCGGCCCTTCTCCACTGGCGTGGAGAAGAGAGTTGCGATTTTCATAAACTAATACGAGTGAATTGGTATTCAATAAATCAAATGCACTTTTCAAGAAACTATGTATTTATATCAATAAATTGATATAAATACAGTTTGACTGTTTTCTATTTTTGAATTCTATGAGTATAATAGATGTTACCCGTGAATTAAGAAAAACTCAAACACCAGCTGAAAAAATTGTTTGGGAATTGGTCAGGAACAGGAGATTTCATCAATTGAAGTTCAGAAGACAGGTTGCTATTCAATGCGGATCTTCTGTATCACCAAGAAGATATATTGTAGATTTTCTTTGTCATGAAATCAAATTGATTCTCGAAATCGATGGAGATATTCATGATACACAAATTAAATATAATAACTTCAGAGAAGACCCATTTTAAAAAATGGTTTATGAAATTGGCTTGGAGATAGGCATTTTGATTTTACAAAAAATTCACAATTAGAGAAAAATTAATAGCGTTAAACTTTGCTATGATTGCATATAGAAAATTCATTAAAAGGGCCATTTTTGCCTACGGACTGTGCAGCCCATAATTTATTACTATGGGACAATCACTCGTAAAAAACTATGTACATATTGTATTTAGCACAAAGTACAGGCAAGCGCTGATACATCCACCCGTGGAAGACGAGCTCCATAGTTATCTTGGAGGCATCTGTAATAAACTCGACTGTCATGTAATTAAAGTGGGTGGATACATCGACCATATCCATATCTTGTGTATGCTTTCAAAAAAGATAGCTTTAATGAAGTTGATGGAAGAAATAAAATCTCATTCTTCTAAATGGATAAAAACAAAAGGGGCGGGATATGAAAATTTTTATTGGCAAGATGGATATGGGGCATTTTCAGTAAAACCTTCGGAAGTAGAAACTGTAATTGCCTACATATCAAATCAGCACAAACATCACAACAAGAAAAATTTTCAAATTGAATACCGTGCTATGTTGAAAAAATATAAAGTTGAATATGATGAGAAGTATGTTTGGGATTGAAAGTTTTGCACATTCGCTAAAAAGGTAAGCAAGAATCCCTGCTAAATTTTCAGAATGAAAAAATAGGGCTATACCCTATTGTATGATATAACGCCCTTTCAGGGCTAATATTAATTGACATCAATAGATCGAAACTTAATATTACAATATCGTTGATGCAATTTAATTTTCAGATCTAAAAGCAATTAGCCCTGAAAGGGCGAGATACCTGAGTGAGGTGGTATCGCCCCTCACGATTTACGATAAATTATTATATACGCTATCGTTGATGCAATTTAATTTTCAGATCTAAACGCAATTAGCCCTGAAAGGGCGAGATACCTGAGTGAGGTGGTATCGCCCCTCACGATTTACGATAAATTATTATATACGCTATCGTTGATGCAATTTAATTTTCAGATCTAAACGCAATTAGCCCTGAAAGGGCGAGATACCTGAGTGAGGTGGTATCGCCCCTCACGATTTACGATATATTATTATATACGCTATCGTTGATGCAATTTAATTTTCAGATCTAAACGCAATTAGCCCTGAAAGGGCGAGATATCTGAGTGAGGCGGTATCGCCCCTCACGATTTACGATATATTATTATATACGCTATCGTCCATCTCGTTGATCAAACACATTCATAACATCGAAACGACCCTCATGATCATCGAAGCATATTCGCAACATGCCATCGCCCCTCACGATTAACGATATGTCAATGTAATAAGCTATGATCCATCACATTTAACAATCCTATTCATAACACCCCATCGTCCCTCACGACCAACGAAACATATTTCTGACGCGCTACCGGCCCTCAAATAAAATTAACTAATGAGTGGTCAACTATTACAAGATCAATCCTATCTTCACGCTAGAGGGGAGTTGGCTGGGTTGATGCTACTTTCTTATACTGCGTCTTCACATTCCCTGAATTCCTCCGCAATATATCCGCAATCAAATCCAAATCATTGGTTTGAGAACTCAACTCCAACAACAGCTGATTTTCCTCATCACTCCAAAACTCATAAGCACGAGGATGCATTTTTCGCTGCTGAAGGATATAGTCGTTGTCAATAATATCGCTTGGTCTATTGGACTCAAACATCGATACCGTATCCCGATAAATTCTGATTTGGTCTGGTTCCAAATTGTTCCATAATTCTCCTGTAAAATAATTGGCGGCTTCGATCTCACGAAGAGTTCCTGTCGGAACCAGCTTCGATTTGAAAAATTGTGCCAATATTGGACTTATATATTTATAGGTCGTATGACCTTTTAAAAAACCATAAAAACTTACATTTGTTAGTTCCCCGGATGAATAGTCTTTTCCTGTTGCCAGCAATAACTTCGCAATCAAAGTATGCGATATCCGCACCGGATATTTTTTAAGTTCTTCGATATAAGTTGCAATTTTATCATCAGACAAGTATTCGGATACATCTATTTTGCCGGCAGAAATCGTTTCGCCTAAATACGCTTGAATCAAATTTTCAAATAGTGGGCCAAATTTTTGGTATTTGGTTTGCGATACCCCCGGAATGCGCAACATCTCCTGGCTATTGGCGGGTTTCAATTCAACCATTTGCATTAAAGTGCTGTCGTGAAAAATAAGATACGGTGGTAAGCCTTCCATTTCTGCAACACGTTTTCTAAGTTTTCGGAGTTCATTGAATAAACTGTTCCCATCCTCAGACTGCGGTCGTTCGCGTTTTTTAGTATCATCCCTTTGTAGAACGAATGCTTCAACAAGATCCAATTTCGCAGCCCCTTTCACGATTCGTTTTCCGTAATCACTTACTTTCAGCACAAAACCTTCGTCATAAGCCATCTCAAAAACGCCGAGTTGCATAAATTGCAGAATATAAGATTCCCAGGCTTGATAAGAATATTCCCTCCCTACTCCATGTGTTTTTAATTGATCGTAAGCTCCCGCAATCAATTCGGCATTCATGGAACCTCTGAGAATATCAATGAGCATTTTAACACCAATGTTTTCCTTTGCACGTATTAAAGCTGATATAGCTTTTTGTGCAATGAGTGTACCATCTATATATTTTGGTGGATGATCACAGACATCACAGGACATACAATTGCGGTCGTAATTTTCCCCAAAATAACTGAGCAATATTTTTCTTCGGCATACGCTTGCTTCCGCATATTGTTGTATGCGTTTCAATTTTTCAAGATTGAGCTCTGTTTGCCCGCTTTCCATGGCAAACTTATTGAGCATCATGAGATCTGAAACATTATAATACAAAATGGTCTTAGCAGGAGCGCCGTCGCGTCCTGCTCTTCCGATTTCCTGATAATATCCTTCCATGTTTTTGGGAAGATTGTAATGGATGATCCAACGTACATTCGATTTGTCGATACCCATTCCAAAAGCTATAGTTGCACATATCACCTGTGTCCGGTCGTATATAAAATCTTCCTGCACCTTAGATCGCTGCTCAGAATTCATGCCAGCGTGGTAATAAGCTGCATTGATTCCCTGATTTCGCAAAAAACCGCAGATGGATTCAGTGTTTTTTCGGGAAAGGCAATAAATAATTCCACACTGTTCCTTATGGGCTTTAATAAAAGCTAGAATCTCCTCTTCCTTTTCTTTTCCCTTCACTTGCTTGCGCACCGATAAATGAAAATTTGGGCGATCGAAAGAAGATATAAATACTTCCGGGTCGTCGAGATTCATTTGCACAATAATATCCTTACGCGTAATTTTATCAGCAGTCGCCGTAAGTGCAATGACTGGAACTCCTGGTAAAACCTTCCGCAAATTTTTAAGCTGCGTATATTCCGGTCTAAAATCATGTCCCCACTGAGAGATACAATGGGCTTCATCTATGGCTATCATAGAAATCTGAAGTTGCCTCAACAAATTATCCGATACAGACAAAGCCTTCTCTGGCGACAGATATAACAATTTGATCTCATTAGCCAAACACCGACGCACAATTTCCGCTTCTGCAATTCTATCGAGACTACTATTGATAAAAACAGCCGGAACCCCATTGCTCGTCAAAGCTTCTACCTGATCTTTCATCAGCGAGATCAAAGGTGATATTACGAGTGCCGTACCTTGTTTCTCCATTGCCGGGACCTGGTAACAAACCGACTTACCGCCACCTGTAGGCATCAAAACCAAAACATCCTTATTCCTTAATACAGCTTGAATAATATCTTCCTGTAAAGGGCGAAATGTGCTATAACCGAAATATTTTTGGAGCAGACTCAGAGCAGTCGACATGGTGTATTAGTGTTCATTAAAATACAAAATTAATTGTTATGTTTAGATTCTAAGGGTAGTTTGATTACAAGCATTAGAACTTTTATTAAAAACTGTTGGAATTCTATTTAAGCAGGAATACATTGTACTTGTTTACAATAATTCAAGACAGATCATGTTTCACATGATAAATCAATTTCAAAATAAATTCTAAATTTTTTATACGTTCCCACCTATTCTCCTTACATTTGTTTACGCACCTCGTCCACACTTGCGAAGATTTGCTTGACTTAGTTCTATCGTTGCGGTTTGAATAAGTAGTAAATCGAGTATAAAGTCTCAATTTTCGCAGTTATTATACATTAAATAATTATTTAATATATCAAAACAAATAAGAATTGTTCGCGAGAACATTCCGTTTGCACATTCAATTATTTTGACATTTTATAAAAACATAAAAATGAAAAACTACGCCCTAATTATGTTCATTTGTATTTGGGCAAATTTAATCCCAAGTAACTTTTGCTTCAGCCAATCTCCTGTCATCGTCGCTCCGGCAGATATGGTTATCTCCAACTCCTATTTATTTAATATTTCCGCACTTTCAGATCGGCTCGATCCGACGTTTGGAAAAATGCTGACCGATCCCCTCGACAGCTCTGAGATCATCACCTTTGATATTGTTTGCGAAAACTATTGCATCGAAAATAAGCTCACGGGTTATCCAGGCTACACCAGTCCCAACCACGTTCCACCTTTTGCTTCAACTCTGGCCTGCAATTATTATAGTCAGCTTTATGACACCAATCAGACCGACAAGAAATATGAACTGCATTGGGGCAAAGATGGATACACTTTATTTACGGATCCCAGTTCCATACAAATTGAAGTACAGGATTTACGCATCGGAAATGAAGGAAGTATCCGGCGCATATTTAGTGCTAAAGGTTTGAACAATGAAATCGTTCGCACAACTCAAACCATTTGGGTGATCGATTGTGCCTGTACTTATCTTTCAGAATTGAGTTGCAAAGATGAAATACAGGTATTCCTGAACGCAGATTGTTTATACACGGTTTCACCGGAAGATCTTGTTCAGGTGCAGGGCCAAAATTTATGCAACTCCTATTATTCCGTTGAAGTCAGAGATTGGATTACCAACAGAGTCATTGACAGAGATTCAATGCAAAATGGTATCCAATTGAGCAAGGCAGACATTCGAAGAACTCTGAAGGCAACCATTACAAATTGCATTAATGGTTCAAACTGTTGGGGACGCATTGAAGTTGAAGATTCAATTCCACCTAAAATTGTTTGTCCGCCCAATGTCACCATAACTTGCGATAAGCCATCTACACCGCGGTTCACCGGCCAGGCCGGAGTAGTTGAGAATTGTGGCGATTACAATCTCACCTATAAAGATCAAATTCTACGAGGTGATTGTGCATTAGCCTACGATCGCATCATTACGCGTTCGTGGCTTGTTGAAGATGAGTCTGATCTCAAATCTCAATGCATTCAACTGATTACGATAAATCTAATCGGGATAAGCGATATCAAATTTCCACCGGATTACAATGATCTCAAAGAACCTTCACTGTTATGTCACGAAAAAATAAACAATTTTGATGTGACGCCTCATTTTTCAAATCATCCGTTGTGTGTTGATGGCTTTCTATTGGATTCTGCTTTTTGGCTGGCCCATCCTAATGAACCGGATATTTATCCCAACAGAAGACAACCAAGGATTTTAGGTTGGAACTGCATCGATGACCCGGGTGGAGATAAAGATGGTCACCCCAATCCGGATCCTGTGTATTATCCACAACACATGCAATGGTCAATGCAAAATCCTCTGTGCTGGGAATCCGCTCAACACATCATGTGGCAGGGAACTGGCAGACCTACTGGATTTAGTTGCACCAATATTTCCATGTCATTCAAAGATGAAAAAATTATTGCTACTGTAGATAGTTGTGACTTCGGAGCAGCACCCTGTTCAAAAATCATCAGAAGCTGGACCGTCTTAGATTGGTGCAACGGAGATATTGCCAAATATGATCAACTCATTAAAATAGTAGACAAAGAAGCACCATTGATCTTGTACCCCGACACATTAGAATTGTCGACTTTAGACTTTAACTGCCTCGGCAGATGGGAAGTGCAGGTACCATGGCTTTTGGATAATTGTTCGCACGAAATTCGATATCAAATTGAATCCACAACAGGAAATTTAACAGGAAATCCAATCACCGGTTACACATTGACGGATATACCTCTTGGCATACATGAGGTCTATGTCGTCGCAATGGATTGCTGTGGAAACAGTACGCGCAAAAAAGTTATCCTCATCATTGAAGATCGCATTCCTCCAGTTGCTGTTTGCAAAATGAAGATAGTAACGACTATTTCCGGAAACCAACTTCCTGGATTAAATGTTGCAAAAGTTCTGGCGACTACTTTTGATGAAGGTAGTTTTGAAAATTGTGCTTCACAAGTATTTTTTAAAGTATTGCGACTAGATCAGCTTCAAGGCAGCCAGAATGGAAGCCATACTCATCAGGACGATTCCACTATGTATTGTAGCCAATTCAATGGAGATGACAATACCACGCTTTCAGGAAATCAAATTTACTTCGATGATTTCGTACACTTTTGTTGTGCAGATTTATACAAAACCATAAAAGTAGTTCTCAGAGTTTATGATGTGGACCCGGGTATTGGACCCATTTTGCCCGAAGACATGAATCAGGGAGCGAGATTATTCAGACGGTTCAGTGATTGTATCGTAGATGTAGAAGTTCAGGATAAATCTGTGCCCACTTTGGTGGGTCCACCTAATATGGTGGTGAGTTGTTCTTTTCCAATCCATATGAACGCATTGAACAATCCCGATGATTCTACATTCGGCCGGGTCGTGCAGGATTTAACTTTGCGCAAGAAAGTAAGCACACTTGATATCGTTTGCCCCTTGTATTGTCTCAAAAATGAAAAAACGGGATATCCCGGAAAAACGACAAGTGTACCCTCAGCACCAACAGCTCCCAACAAAGCCTGCGAATATTCCAGTTCACTATATGATCCAGCCAAACCCAATCAGATCTATGAGTTGGTTTGGGGATTTGATGGTTATGTTTTGTCTGCTTGCTTAGACATCCTGGTTGTCGAAGTAAGAGATCTAAGAACATGCAACAGCCAAGGTAAAATTGAACGGAGATTTTATATCGAAACAGCCAATGGAGTCAGAGTGAGTACTACACAGACAATTTGGGTGGTTGATTGCGATCCTTTTTACATCAATCGAAATAATCCTTGCGACAGCCTTGATGACATTATTTGGCCACATTGCACGATGCCAACATTAAGTGTGAGTACTTGCGGACCCTTACTCAATCCCGACAATCCCGATTTGGGTAAACCGACATTGATGCAGGGAAGTGCAGATCATTGCAACCTGATCAACATTGAATATGTTGATGAATATTTATCTTCTGATACAGTTACCTGCATGAAAGTTCTTAGAAAATGGACAGCTATCGATGAGTGTCAATACGATCCCAATTTTGATCTCAACAAGGGAAGATGGGAATTTCTTCAAACGATATTTGTTACAGATGATATAGATCCCGAAATCAATATCATCCAGGGAAATCAATCTGCTTCAGATTCCAGTGGCTTTGCTTTTATTCCACTCTACGTTCAAATACAAGACAACTGTATACCTACTGAAGATATCAAAGTAAGTTATTGCATTGATGAATTCAATGATGGCAACGGAAAATATCCGGGCGGTTATGACTATGCGAAAAGTTTCTTAACCATACGAGAACATATGTCAGGTCAATTGCCAGTAATTAACGATAATCCAAGAATACCTGATTCTATAAATACTACCATCGCAAGCGGTAAATACCCAATTGGCGTACATAAAATTAAATGGATTGCAGAAGATGTTTGTGGAAACAGAGATTCCATTGTTCAACTCTTTGAAATTAAAAAGATTGTCGACACAAAAAATCAATGGAACGATTCAATTGAATTTGAAATTTTACCAAACCCTAACTCCGGAAAATTCAGAATTCAAACATCGGGTAACTATGATCGCCTCAAAATAATTTCCGGAAACGGCAAAGAGCTTTTAACATTACAAATATCAGGAAACCAAAATTTAAACCTAGAATCTCTTCATTCTGGAGTATATTTACTTCAGGCATACCATAAAGGAAAACCTGTAGCATTTAAAAGACTGGTCATTCTAAATTAAAACAAGATGAAATGGCAATTCAATTTATTTCCAATAATTTTGGTTTTTTACTTTTCCGGACAACTATATTCACAACAACTCATCTTACAGCCTGATCCTAATGCAGGTCATGATGCATTTCTGTTTGAACTGGAGCCGAATACAAATTTTGGAGATTACACGGATTTCATAGCATTTTACTGGACCTTCTTTGGTGTAGAAGGCAAAGGTAGTTCTCTACTTAAATTTGACTTGTCCACATTGCCCCAACAGATAAAAATTACAAATGCTACTTTATCACTATCCCACAATGAATATTCGACCAATCAAGGCCAGGCTGGAAATAATGCTTGTTATTTAGAAAAAATAGTAGAACCGTGGAATGAACATACCGTGACCTGGAACTCAAATCCAAATAGCAGTTTCATGCATCGCAAATATTTACCCGCAAGTCATTCGGAAAATCAAAATTATTCAGACATAGATATTACAAACTTTGTGCAAGAATGGTATCATTCACCATTAACTAATCATGGGTTTAAAATCGAATTGGTAGAATCAAGTCTCTACAGTAGTATGAAATTTTGCTCAAGTGATCACCACATTGCCGCGAAAAGACCCAAATTAATAATCAATTACAAATCAGAATTAGATAGTTGCAGGAGCTTTAGACCAAGTCCGGATGAAGGCATAGATGCTTTTCTTTTTGAGCTGGAACCCACAACAAATTTTTCAAATTATCCGGATCTCATAGCTTTTTCATGGACCTTTTTTGGAGTACCCGGCTATGGAAATTCCTTGATTAAATTTGACTTAACTACACTTCCTGATGATATTGAAATAACATCAGCTGGATTATCACTCTTTCATAATGCTTCCTCAACCAACCAAGGTCAGGCAGGAAATAATGCATGTTACCTAAGAAAGGTCATAGAAGATTGGGACCCTGCAACTGTAACATGGAATTCAAGTCCAACAGTAACCGGAAACAATCAGGTTTATCTTCCAACTAGCCAGGTATCAGACCAAAATTATAAAAATATTTCTGTTATCGACTTTGTCAAAGAGTGGCACGCCCGTCCCGACAAGAATTATGGAATGATGTTAACATTGGAAGACAAATCTCTATATAACAGCATGAAATTTTGTTCAAGTGAGCATCCTATCGAAGCCTATAGACCCGAACTCATCGTGTGTTATCAAAAAATAATATCCAAAACAACAGAAAATAATTCTTCATGGAACATTTCAATACAACCAACTCAGTCACAAAATGAATGGATTATTCATACCTCTAAACTTACCAATGGTCTTCAAATTCAACTATATAATGAAATGGGAACTCCGGTTTCAATACGGAGTACAGTCTTTGATCTGCAAGTTAAACTCGATGCAAGCTCACTCCCTACAGGCATGTACTTTTTAAACCTGATTCAAGGTCAACACATTAGCAAGCATAAATTAATCAGAATGTAATTTTTTAAATATCAGTTGCGATTTTTTTGTTAAAAAATGTGAGTGACTTCCATGTATAATTAACCAAATCTCAATTCAACTGAAATACATTTCCAGAATACTTTTCCATAGTAAGCCTTGCCATGAGATAACTCAATGTAGATTCTGCACCTTGATTTAAGTTGACATGATTTTCTTCCAGTCCATCAAAACATCCACCTGTGCAAGGATTATAAATGATCTGATGCAAATGATTTTTACCTAAAAACCAATTAAATGCATTTTTCATTTTAAGGAGAAAAACCGGATCTTCTGATTCGATGAAAAATTCTTCAAGTGCCAATATCGTGTAAGCCACATCAATAGGTTGCTCGCCATGAAGGTCTGACTCTTTTCCTTTATGTAACCAACTTGTATTGGAAATCACTTTGATAAAACCCTTTTCAAATATCCTCGATAATAAAAAATAAAAAGATTTTTGAGCAATTTCAAGATATACCGGATTGTTTGTTTCCCTCCATGCATATAACATTGACTCGGGCAAAATACTGTTCGCATAAGTTAGATAACTTTCAAACCATTCCCATTGAGGTTCAGATTCATGACGGTACATCTGCACCAATCGATCGGCTAATAATTGAATAGTATTCGTAATTTCCTGAGTTTGTTTAGTGCAATTGTATAAATAAAGACCTTTAATAACAAATGCCATTGCACGCGTTGAATTCATTTTTTGAATAGGCTTATGTGCCGCTTGCAATATAGCATCTGCGGTTTTCAATAAGCTTTCTGGAATTATTGAGTCCAATGAAATTAAATAACCAAGTGCCCACATTGCTCTTCCAGCCGCATCTTCCAAATTCGTTTCATCATTTTGCGATGTGAACTTTTGATGCTTGTCAACATAATTTAAAAATCTACCATCAGATTGTTGACAGAATTTTATAAAGTTTAAATATATTATAAGCTTATCCAAATCCTCTGCTGATCTTGTTTCCTTATAGTGCATAGCGATTACAACCAGTGCCCTTGCATTATCATCAAGTGTGTATCCGGATTCAATATCCGGTTTATTAATTCTTGAAAACTGGATCATTCCAAACTCTGTAGTCATTTTTTTCAAATGATTTAATATAATGGGGGGCGTTCTGAATTGTAATGTGATGATATTTCGAAAACGCTCCGATGATGCTTTTGTAGAATCCGTCAAAGATGCAGCAACATCAGCATGTGTTCTTCTTCCTACAACTTTCTGCATCAAACGCGCATAGGCCATTGATGAATTCTCCCAAGATGTTGGCACAATTCTCTGGAGCGTATTGGAGCTGAATTCCTTTCTCAGTGGCTCATTATCTAACAAATATTTGACCCCCTGTGCTAACTGACCTGAGTTTTGAAAATCAATGATGATTCCTGTATCCTCTCGGAGAACTTCCTTTGCATGAGGAATAGGTGTCGAGATGATCGGACAAGCACAACTCATTGCATACGAAAATGTACCGCTTACGGCTTGTTCCGGATCTTTTGAAGTAAATAAATAAATATCGGTCAGCTGCAAATATTCCAGCAATTGTTGCAAAGGCAAATAACTGTTGATAAATTTTACATGAGCACGCAAATTCAAAGCATCCACCTTTTGTTCAAGTTGATTCCTGTATTGTTCACCTTCATGTTGTACGACTCCAGGATGTGTTTTTCCAATAATAAGAAACATTACATCAGTGTGTTTTACAATGATATCAGGCAACGCTTGCAAAGTCGTTTCAATTCCCTTCCCTGAACTCAACAAACCAAATGTGGATAAGACTTTTCGCCCTTTCAAACCATATTTTTCTTTTAAATAATCTTTGCTCAAATGCGGAACCAAATGAACACCATGTTCAATGACTTTAATTTTATCCGATGGAATATCATACTCCTTCCGCAAGATCTTTAAAGAATGATGTGTCATCACGACCACAGAACTGCATGCATTTGAAATCAATTGAACATTTAATCTCATGCGGTCATCCGGACGAGGCAATACAGTATGAAATACTATGAATACCGGTTTACTCAAGCAGTACAGAAATTTCTGAAAAGCTTTTTCACCTTCTCCACCGAAGAGACCAAATTCATGTTGGACTCCAACGAGTTGAATTTGTGTTTTTGAATTTATAACCTTAGCTAATTCAACATATTTATTGGGGTCCCGGGTATTGAGTACGTGATGTACCTCCTCAGGATAATTCAACTTTTGGTCGCCATCCTCTAATGCACAGATATGAATATGAAATGTATCATAAAATGTTTTGTGCAGCGATTTCACCAAATCCTGTGTATAAGTGGCAATGCCGCACTCCCGCGGAGGATATGAAGTCACAAAAAGTATTTCCGGCATTTGACTTTCCTTGCCGTTCCTGTTTTTTACTTCTTGGTATTTAGTATGAGGACTTGGTTTGGAAGCAAGTACAGTGTTTAAGAGTGCGTTTCGTTCTTGTATCATTTAAATTTTATTGAGAAGAAGTTCCGAAACCAATGTATCCAGCTTGACAGAAGCACATGCGATTCGCTCATCCGCAGCGCCATAATAAATATATAAAATACCATCAAACACCACACATCCTGTAGGGAAACAAACATTATTGACTTCGCCTTTTAATTCCCAGTTATGTTCCGGCTTAAATAAAGGATAAGGAAGTCTGGCTCGTTCGATAAGCGGATTTTCCAAATCCAACAAAGCCGCACAAGCAGAATAAACATAGCCATTGGTAGTATCGTGCACACCATGATAAATAATCAGCCATCCCTCAGGTGTCTCAATAGGGGGACACCCGCCTCCTATATAACTTACCTCATGTTCATATTTCGAAATAAGCGCAATGTTCGATCCAAAATTCAGAAAATAATTTTCCCAAAATTCATGCGTCAAATCTTCAATTTCTTGAATAGATGCAATTTGACTATCTGGTCTAACGCGATGTAGAAAAAACAATTTACCATCTATTCGCCTTGGAAAAAACATCACATTCTTATCCCATAACAATTGCTTCTTTATACCACTTAAAGTTGGGTGAAGCTTTTCATTGTAACGTGCATATTTATCATTAATAATTCCTCTACAGGTAGCAAGATGTTTGAATTCACTATAGGTCATTTGAGGAACAATGAATCCCAGTTTCGTAAATTTCTTTAAGTCTTCAGATACAGCTAATGCACCTAAAGCGTTTATACCATCATAAGCAGTATAACATAGATAATATTGATCGTCAATTTTTGAAATTCGAGGATCTTCAACTCCATGTGCTTCATAATCGTATTGAGGATATAGTATCGGTACATCCATTCTATTAACTACGGTTAGAGGCCCCTTCAACATGCAATAACCAATGCTTGAATAATTTCCTTTACTCACAGCTCTATAGAACAAATGCACATAATCGCCCTCGCGAATTGCGGCTGGATTTAATACTCCCTCATTTTCAAAGCCTAAATCTGTTTTATTTAACAGTACACCGTGTTTTGTAAGTTTTATCATTTAGTTAAATGGGTGTTTCGCAAAATAATATAGAAATATTTCTACGCAAATACATGTTCATTGCAACAAGAGTTATAAATACAAAACCTAATCAGATCCAATCAAGGATATAATTACAAAGCCACTTTTAACTTTATGCTTCCGTTTGACAGAAAAAAGTGCTCACATGAAAATTACTTTTTTACATCAAGACTTTTTACCCGCTGATTTAGAATCATTCTTCGGAAGAAATGCCTCGATCACAGGTGATTTACTTATTCCACCTTTACTTTCACTTTTGTAATCAGATACAATCTTCAATTTTCCGGAAGATTTTCCAGCTGGTGCTTTCTTTACGTTTTTGGTACCTCTGTCTTTACTCATAATGATTTGTATTTAAAAAATGAATTTACACTAAACATTATCATCACCGACAATGCTCTGCTAATAATACACTGATTTATTCGATTTTGCAATTGGGAACTACAATATACCCATTTGTGGCTTGAGGTGACATTAAGTCCACAATAGATAAGATATGGCCCTTAAGCCTATTATATAGAAGTATAACAATAGACCTTCACATTAAGTTTCAATTCTGACAAAATTCATAAACTAAATGAAAAGTTTCGCTTAAACAGTCCTGATTTGTAACCATGTGCTCAAACCTAGAATTTGCCAGCACAAATGGAAGTTATATCATTTAAAATTCAGGATTCATCCTTAAATCAAATTGATTCAAATAATAGTTAATATCTCAGATTCTCTTTTGTCAACTTTGTCTTCATGGAAAGCAATTTTATTTTAAACTCGAAATAAAAAATATAAACATGAAAAATCTCATTTCAACTTTAGGAATTTCTCTGTTATGGATCACTTGCAACTTCGCTCAGGAAATTTGGAATGTAAAAGCCATTTTTCCGGATGGCATACTGGTAGATGTAAAAGCGATTGATGAAGTCGGCAACAAATATGATGTTAAAGCATATGTCGAAAATAAAAACACACAATTCCTGGATGTAAAGGCCATCAAAGATGGAAAACAAATTCCAATAAAGATCCTGATGGGTGATTCAGAACCATTCCCGGGAAAAGCAATAGACATGAGTGGTAAAATCTATGATATTAAGGGTTTCTCCAAGACCAATATCAAATATGATATTAAAGGTGTTAGTGCAATGGGTAATGTGATTAGCATTAAAGCATTGGCTGGCAATAAAGAACAATACGGCGTAAAAGCGATTTCCCTAACGGCATTGTGCATGATATCAAAGGAGTCAAATTTTCTGACCATAAACAAGAAGGAAAAGTCAACGGTCAAGCTTACTATGCTCATGTAAAAGCCATGCCTCAGGTTCTTTGCACAGCAGAAGGACAATGGCATGTAAGGGCTATTGAACCTGGTGGCAGAAGTTTAAAACTACATGCTTTTGCAAAAAACGGATCAAAATACAAGATCAAAGCTTTTTCAAATGGTGGCGATTTCCATATACTTGAAGTGAAAGCAATGGATGGCAACAAACAAATTGCAATTAAACTACTCGATTCAAAAGAAAAATTCGCACCGGTTAAAGCCATTACTGAAGCAGGAGAAATACTCGACGTCAAAGCCATTGAAGAAGATGGAAGTATATTGGATGTCAAAGGCACACATCGCGACGGCAACATAATGCATATCAAAGCGATTGCTAAAAATGGAAATGTTTTTGGTATAAAAGCGATTTCCCAATCGGGTAACTTTTATGATGTAAAAGCTGTAGTGGCTGACGAACTCGGTTCTTTGAATGGTGTTTTATTTAAAGCGCATGTAAAGGCGTTTCCTCAAGAGATGTAATTATATTAAAATCCTGGAGTCAAATTAACTACAAAAAATGAACTTGTGTGAACTTATTTGAATAATTAAACATGCTTGAATATTAATCAAACATTTCGACAATGGCTTATATAGAACTTGAAAAACATTTACCCGGGATTACCGGCCTCCTTGAATACAGGCAAGATACGGCTCAAGCTATCCGGGACCTTACTGAAATACTCATGTGTGGTCCATCTTCATTAACAAAGGCAGAACGAGAAATCATAGCTACATTCGTATCTTCAAAAAACAAATGTACATTTTGCACCGCTGCACATGCTGCAGTTGTTGATGCGCTTTTGGATGAATCCCTTACCTGTGCAGCAGTCATCGAAAATTATAATACAGCACCTATCAGCCCTAAATTAAAAGCATTATTAGTCATAGCAGAAAAAGTGCAGCAAAATGGCAAATTGGTAACTGAAAGCGACATCCTCCGTGCAAAGGAATTAGCGGCAACAGACCTTGAAATACATGATACTGTCCTGATTTCCGCGCTCTTCTGTTTATACAATAAATATGTTGATGGACTTTCAACATATACACCAGTCAATCCTGAATTCTATCAAAAACTTGGTGAAAAAATTAAAGATCATGGTTACCATAGGGTTCCATCCGCTTATGAAAAAATGAAAGAAATGAAATTTGACTAGTGATTTGATACCCTATTTAAAAATTCACAATTTTATTTATGCCCTACAATAAGTTAAATAATGAATTACCAGGCATCCGTGCCCTCATGGAATTCAGACCAGAAACTGCAATTCCATTAAATGCATTGGCAGAACTCCTACTTCGAGATGATGACAACACTTTAACACGCGGTGAACGGGAATTGATAGCCACTTATGTTTCGTATTTAAACGATTGTTTTTTTTGTCAAAATGCTCATGGTGCACTCGCCCAATATTATTTGCAGTGCGATATGGATTTTATTGATAAGGTTAAAGAAAATTATTTAAACATGCCCTTAGGTCAGAAAATAAAGGCCCTTTTAAGCATAGCAGAAAGTGTAACCAAAGGAGGAAAAGAAGTATCGAGAGATCAAATTACGATTGCAAAAAACGAAGGAGCTTCAGATAGAGAAATTCACGATACCGTTCTGATCGCAGCTTTTTTCAATATGTGCAATCGATATGTAGATGGGCTCAACACTTTAGCAGTTCCTAATCGACAGTACTATATTGAAAGAGCAGAAATGAGAGCTAAAGAAGGTTATGCTCATTTTGATCTTTATAAATAATTGCACCATTTTATTGCACACTAGATTTTAAAATGGCCAATCATTCTTCATCGAAGTATTTGTTCCACGCAGTGGCCTTATGTTGGATACTCTTTGAAATCCTGCATGTCTATTTTATTATGCCTATGCCCGGTAGTCAGGAAATAAACTCTCTTGACGTCGCCTATTTCTTACATTATTTCAGATGGAGTTTTCGCTTCATTTTAGGAGTCCTGCTTTTGCTAAATTTTAAAATTGCGTTTGCAACTTCAAAGTGGTTGACCTTGATAAATCTCTTTGCGTTGATATATACAATTTACTTGTTCAATCTCAAAATGTCTGCCGATGTGCTATTTCAGCAGCCTCAATCATTGGAATTTCAATACGCAGCTAAAAGCAAAGTGGATCTACAAAGATTAATTTTAGGAATTAACTTTCAAAACGAGTCGAAAGCTTACACGATACAATATTTAGGATATCATCACCAGGTACGCGATACCATTGGAGGAAAACCAGTCATGGTAACTTATTGTACTGTTTGCAGAACAGGACGCGTCTTCGAACCTGTTGTCAATGGGCGGGAAGATCAATTTCGTTTGGTTGGTATGGATCATTTCAATGCAATGTTTGAAGACCAAACTTCAAAATCCTGGTGGCGACAGGTCAACGGTGAAGCCGTAGCCGGTAAAATGAAAGGACAATTCCTGCCAGAGTTTCCATCAGCTCAAATGACTTTGCAAAAATGGCTGGAGATATATCCTAATAGCCTAATTATGCAACCGGATACTTTTTTCCAAATAAAGTATGATAGTATGTCAACTTATGAATTTGGGAAATATTATGGTAAACTCACCAAAAGAGATCGTCTCTCCTGGAAAGAAAAATCCTGGATTCTGGGAATAAAGCTTGGTAAATTAAAAAAAGCTTACGATTGGAACTATCTGGCAAAACATGGTATGATCTATGATTCTACAGGAAAAATTAAATTAGTTGTTTTATTGGCTTCGGACAAAAAAAGTTTTTCCGCCTTGCAAATTGAAAACGGAGAGCCATTACCAGTTTGGAAAAACGACACTCTTTATTGCCAAAATCAAACTTATAACCTATTGGGTCAATCCCATTTGCCGGGTAAATCGAATTTGAATCGTATACCTTGTTATCAGGAATATTGGCACAGCTGGAGGTTTTTTAATCCTGAAACCTTAGTGGACTTAAAGTAAACAAACGTTTGTTCGTTCCAAAGTGAATAATGTCTTGCGACAGAAGTTCACTTCGTTTGATGAAAGTTATTTAAGAACGCTGAATAATGATTATCCTACTCTATGAATGATATACATTATAATATTGGATTTTCCTCATTACAGGTGGAAGCCTAAATCCTTTCAAAGAAATTAAACAAGATGATTGCTTCCAGAAACTACAAGACAAGCTCCTTTCCCCCATTTTAATTCAAATTTCATCTAAGGCGCGCCTATCCACTACATAATGAAAGCTGCAATAGCCCGCCGTAAAAAAATCGGAATGAAGTCTCATGAAAATACCAAATCATTTCACATTTTGTAATACCTTACCAACGAAATATATGATATTATAATCACCTAACTCTTAAAGCATGCATATGAAAAAGTGGATCCTGTTGATATTCATATTCAATTTATTTGAGACAAATATACAAGCCCAGGAAATCTGGAATGTCAAAGCAGTACTGCCAAATGGAGATCTTATCGATGTCAAAGCAATAGACGCTGCCGGAAATAAATACGATGTTAAGGCTTTCGTCGAATCAAATAATACCCAATTTTTAGATGTTAAAGCCATAAAAAACGGAAATAAATTGCCGGTAAAAATTATCAAAGGTGGCCAAACGCCGTATCCTGTGAAGGCCATTGATACAGATGGAACGCTGCTGGATATTAAAGCAGTTTCGACGATTCATGTGAAATACGATATCAAAGGAGTTGAAATGAAAGGCAATGTAATCAGTATTAAAATGTTACACGGCGATAAAACTCAATATGCCGTAAAAGCAATTTCTCCAACCGGAATTCTTCACGATATCAAAGGCATCAAATTTTCGGAATCCAAAGAGGAAGGCATTTCGAATCAACAAAGTTATTACGCCCATGTTAAAGCCATGCCGCAAATCCTTTCCATTTCGGATGATCCCTATTGGAACCTGAAGGCCATTGCACAGAATGGCAAAAGTTACAAAGTTCAGGCTATCGACAAAGAAGGAATTAAATATCCGGTTAAGGCATTTGCACTTGGCGGAGATTACCATTTGTTGGAAATCAAAGCTTTTGTAGGTAAGAAACTATTCGCAGTTAAGATACTGGAATCAAGCGATAAGCTTGCTCCTGTAAAGGCAATTGCAGAAAATGGTGAAATCTTAGACATTAAAGCAATCCATGCAGATGGTGAAATTTTAGATGTTAAAGGAATTCAACGCGATGGAAACATCATGCATATTAAAGCCATTGGAAAAGATGAAACACGACTTGGCATAAAAGCCATCTCATCAACAGGGAATTTTTACGATGTTAAAGGAATCATAGCACAAGATAAAGCTGCGATTTATGGAGTAGCTTATAAAGCACATATTAAAGCCCTCCCACAACAACCTTAATTTATAATTTGCTATAGTAGCGACTATTTTATAAATTTATGATGATGCTTCCCGACAAAGTTCTTCCATCAGAAGGCCAAATGCCGGGACCGGGATAAAATTGTGGCCTTTTGGTAAAATGCTGTTTATCAAAAAAATTGTTGATATTAAATACAAACTTTAATTGTTTGGATATTCTGAAATCCAAATTAACATCCATCAAATGATAGGCAGGAACCAAACCTACAGCACCGTTCCGATCAGGTAAAAGAGTATTCGCAGGATCTGCAAAACTTTCGGCTGTATAACTGTGCAATAATGACACGCCAAACTTTTTGTATTTCAAATGTACTCCACTTCTGATGATCCATTCTGGGACACTTTCAACTTTATTTCCATTAATAGATAGATTTTCGTTTGCTACTCTGATCGTAGCATCTTTGTATTTGGCATCCATAAATGCCGCCGCTGTAAAAAAACTCAGGTAAAACTCATTTTCATAAACAGGTGTCATTTCGATATACATCTCAAGTCCATTCGTAATTGCATTTCCGATATTTGTCCGATAAATATTCAATAAACCATGCTGGTCTTCCTTTAATATCAAACCTAATTTATTTTTATAGCTCAATCGGAAAAACGAAACATCCCATTTAAAAATTCCATATGAACCTCTGATTCCTAAATCCGCATTATCGCCCTTTGCGTCTCTTAAATTTTTATCAACAGATTCAAATGTTGATCCTGGAATAATATCTTTAAAAATAACCGGTCTGTACGCTTGCGACCAACCACCGTAGATTTGAATCAGCTTGGAAACATTATACTCCACATTGAAACCCAATAGTGGAAAATCATGTGTGATGGTATTGGGCAATAAACTATCCTGATAATATATGATTTTACCAATCATATCTGAATGGCCTTTTTCATAACGAAGGCCTGCATTCATAGAAAACTGTGATGTCAGGTTAAATTTATTCTCAATAAAAATTGCTATATTTTGAGATTTCAAATTCATATCTCTTCCAAATCCACTTTCAACGAGTGATAAGTCGAAATCAAGTCCCGTAGTTCCTTTGCCTAACTGCTGACGGTGCAAGTTATTTTTTATAAACTGTACACCTGTTGCTAAATTCCATACCGAATTAAATACTTTGTAGGAATGTAAACATCGTAGCTCGGCCGTAAAACTATTGAATTCATCAATGTCAACTTGTCTATTTGCATATTGCAAAGTACTAGTTGATATCGTATCTCTTATAGTAATAGGTTTATCGAATATCACACTGTTGCGAAAGCCCAAAATAGCTGAGGAAGTAAAACTGATTTTTGAGTTTTGATTAATATCCCAATTCACTTTAAAAGATGGAACATGAATATCCGGATTATAATAATTTCTGGCCCTGGTAGATTGTCTTGGATCAGCATAAAACATACTGTCGTTAAGTTGTCCGGGAAGATGAATGATGTAATTTGAATGTGTCCATTCTGCAATAAAATGTAAATTATTCGTTGGATAATATGATATAGAAATGGCTTCTGCGTTAAACTTTGAGTCACCATTTTTACGATAACCTTCATTTGATTTACTGTTCATCCATGCAGAATACCTAAGCTTACCGATAGTGCCACTCACTCTGTTGAATGTGCTCAATAAATGATAACTTCCCATAGAATGGATACCTTCATAAGAGAAATTCTTAGAAGTATCTGCTTGCTTACTGATATAATTCAACATCCCTCCGAATTGTGCTCCATATTGCAAGGATGCAGATCCCCGAACTAATTCGATCCTTTCAACGGCCTCTAAGGGAATATTGTAATGACTGGCTGGATATCCATACATATCAGAATTTGTAATGATCCCATCTTTTCTAATATTAAATTCCCAGGAACGGTGCGGATCTAAACCTCGTGTAGAAACATTCATTTGATTTCCAGTACCATCCATATCATAAACGAAAATACCTGGCACTTTCGAAAAAATTTGTCTTGGATACTTTTCAGAAATGGCAAATGATTTATTTGCAAGATTTATAATCTCATTTTTTTTTCCGGAATAAATGTAAGTTCCCTGTATGGGATTTAATCTTTCTAATTCTTTTTGAAGATATGTAGCCTGTATAGTAATGATTCCCAGTTCTCTTTTAAGTAATGTATCCAAGTTTTTAAATGCCGTAGTGTCCTGTGAGCAAATCGTCCTGGATACCAAACTTAAACTAATCAATAAACTCCAGTTTAAAAATATTTTAGAATCCATACTTCATTCAAATTGATTAAAAAACTTTATCACATACGCGTAAAAATATTCTTATTTTTTGATCAAAAAAATTAGAATATGCTAATAAAATTATAATTGATAATGCAGCCTATACAATGGATAAATTCTACAAATAATTCTTATAGTAAAACTATGGGTTCACATATTATTCGACTCATAAAAAAGTGGACTGCCCGGGCGAGCAATCCACCATTTGAACGATTTGCAATTCATTAACTATTCACTTAGTTTTTCCATGGCAAGAGCAGAACTTTTCGTGCTGCTAAAATTCCACAAAAGTTTCCGCTTTCGTAATCCATTCTAAAATGTACACCTAGTGGCAATCGGCTATAAGCATTTTCGTTAGCCAGATCTCGCAAACTATTATAACTTCTGGCTCTTCCATTAAAATCCGTCCGATTTGCATGACAATTATCTGTAAATGGATAAGAGCTACCTACAAAAGCTTCCAATATCCCAACTCCTGAAAATGCAAAAGTTGAATGACCTGATGGATAAGCTGGAAATGGAGGCGTAAAACCTAACCAGGGTATCGAAAATTTAGCATCAATGTTTCGATGAATATAAGTAATGGGCCTTTCAATGTTGTATTTGTATTTATTATACCAAGCAATCACCGCTGCATCGTTCAATGCCATACTGATTTGTGCATACAAAACACAAGTTTTATCCAACTCAAAATTTTCTTTTTGAACGATCTGATCAGCAATTGCCACTAACCTGGCTGGTGGACTAAAAGTCCAACCCACTCTGTCGTCGCTCCAGAATTCTGCCATATGTTCGTTTTCACCTCTGGGATCAAATCGGGCTAAATTGGTCAAAGTATAACATTCATACGCTTGAAGATACATGGCTGAGTTAGGCTCTGGATCACAATTAAAAGGTGCAATGAGTGCATCCAGATCATCTCGATCCAATCCAAATCTGCGAACCTGTCCCCACTGGGAATACAGACCTCTATCGGCAACAGTGAGCGGATCTGTTGGTATCCATTGGCAGCCTGTTGCACTAACTGGAACCGGAAATGGATTGAGGTGTGCATTATGCCCAACGACATCGCTTATTGAAAATCGCCAAATGGCAGCCGCAACCTCCTGGCCATGAGCTTCAGAATTAAGCAAGGTCTGATCTGAAGTTTCTCTGCGATAATATGCTTTTAGTTCGTTTTCCTTTGCTTGTATGGTGTTTAACATTTCTTGTTTATTTAAAATGTTGCCATCTTTATCTTTAAAGGTCACCGTTTCAAAAAATTTATTCATCAAATAAGCATGAGAAGCATTGATGACCGCAGGCCAATATAAATTGTTTTGGCTGGCAGGCATATCCGGAATACCAAGTCTGTATTGCAAAGTCTGGTATTCAGGTAATCCACCCAGGCAAGCTTCATATGCACTTAGATTCATGTAGGCCAAAGCTCTGGGTGCAGGACCGGGTCGGAAAAAGGAAGCATATCTGTCCAAGTTTAAAAAAACATTTGTCCACTCGTGGTATACATCACTTTCATACGTGCTGAGTTCCGTTCCGGTGGTTGCTTCGTTTTCAGATTTTTGGCAGGAGCTGATGACCATCACCGAAATAGCCATCACAAAAAGCCATTTAAATAAAAGTAGTTTTTTCATAGGAATTATTGTTTTAAGACTAAAATAACTTAATTGTGCAAATGTAAAAGAGGATATTTAATACTAGATAGTCTTAAATTTAATTATTTAAAAATTAAATTATTTATGAATGGTTCAATTGAATTTTAGGGGCAGATCAAGACACCAATTACTAGTTTAATGTATTATATATGTATATATTACATATTAATATTTTATTAAATATTAAAATTTCATTAGATTTAAATATCCTCTTAATGCTCCCTGGCAGTTTCACTTACGGACTGGCATCAAGATCTCTGAATCTTCATTAGAAATAAAAAATTGAAGGAAGTCTATTGGGGCGCCATTTGAGTAGAGCTTATCCAACCATTGCGATGAATGGTCTCTGACTGCTTAACCCATTTTTAATTTACTAACAAAAATTTTAATTTTCACAACCCCTGGTCTTAGACTAAAGATCCATCTGCCAAATTGAATGAATCCAACACTTAACTTTTTGCGGTTTTTAAACCAATGACACCCACCAATATCAATCCCAAACATATAAGTTGGATGACGTTTAAGTGCTGTTTAAAAATAAATGCATCCACACAAGCCGAACCGAACAGTGCCAAAGCCATCCACACTGCAAATGCTATGGACATCGGTATTGTTTTCATTGCATAAGAAATAAATACGACATTCAACAATCCAAAAACCAGGTAACCTAACAATGGCCACAAAGTCTTGATTCCATCCACATGCATAAAAAACTGAGACCAAACGATCTGTTTAATGGCTTTTACGCTCATAAACTTTAAGGAAATCATCCACAACATCTCCATCAGTGCAGCTATAAAAAGATAAATCCAGGCTATATTATTTTTCAAGTTAACTAAAGTTTATTTTTCAATGAATTCATTGTAAGTTTTTCATCTTTCAAATGCATCTAGTGGAAAGCACGTAAAAATAAGGAATTTGTAATAGTAGTTTCAGTTTTATTAAACTTGAATTCCAATATTTAGTTAAAAAGTCTTGGCCTGAAGACTACTTCTTTTATGATCAATTAGTTCCTAAAGTTTAACAAGGGATATCATTTGACTAACTAACGTTAGTTAGTAACGGCCTCCTTTCTACATACAACTAACAAATCCGACATTTTCAAGTTATTGATAATAAGAGGCTTCATCATGTCGGAACAACTAACAACCAACAACCAACTTCAATCATCCAACAACTACCAACTACTCTATAACTCAATTTGGGCAGCTAAGCAAATTGTTGATAATGAATCATTTCGTCATTGCGCTCACCTCTGCTCACCTCCAGCTCCTCTCCACTACGCGGAGAGGAGAGCGGATCCTGGTTCTTTTAAAATTGTTTCAATTATTTTAGCAGTAGCTCTGCGTAGTCTCTTCCCGCTTTAAGAAACTTCAATGCTTCATACTAAATTTTCAAAGCTGGATACGCTGGGGCGATAGGAAAACTCCGTTTTCCAAACGGATGATTCTTTGATTTATAATTGTTCTCGTTCAGCGAGGGGTGTAACAACAAATACCAACTCCCAACATTACATTATCAAGTTATCCTAATATGAGCCTGCTTCATGTCGGGACAACTAACAACCAACATCTATCATCTACCAACTACTCTTCAAATTCACTGCTGGTATGAAACATAACATCTGGAAAATTTTCCTGTACCATTTTCATGGTCCAAGCACTTTCAGCAAGAAATACCAATTTTCCGTCTTTGTCTCTGGCTAAATCTTTTTTGCGTCTAGCTACAAATTCTGTAAGCTTTTCCTTTTCCAGTACAGATACCCAGCAAGCTTTATGCAAGTTGATAGCTTCGTATGTACAAGCGGCCCCATATTCGTGTTCCATTCGGTATTGAATCACGTCGAATTGAAGTGCGCCGACTACGCCAATGATTTTTCGCTGATTGTCTTCTTTAACAAACATTTGCGCAACCCCTTCATCCATCAATTGGTCTAGTCCTTTTGCAAATTGTTTGAACTTGGAAGGATCTGCGTTATTCACATATCTGAATATTTCCGGTGAAAATCGGGGGATACCTTTAAAATGCAAAGACTCTCCTTCAGTCATAGCATCGCCGATTTTAAAATTTCCAGTATCGAATAATCCGACCACATCTCCGGGGTAAGCTTCTTCAACAATTTCTTTGCGTGCGGCCATGAATGCTGTAGGATTTGCAAATCGAAACTGCCGTTCGAGGCGCACGTGATAATAATTTGTATTTCTTTGAAATACACCAGAGCAAATCCTGAAAAATGCAATGCGATCTCTGTGACGTGGATCCATATTTGCATGGATCTTAAAAACGAATCCCGTCATTTTTTCTTCATCCGGCTTTACCCATCGTTCTTCTGTTTCTCTGGGTAAAGGATTGGGAGCTATTTCCACAAAACAATCCAGCAATTCGCGTACTCCAAAATTATTTACGGCGCTCCCATAAAAAACAGGACTCACCCTTCCTTCCAAATAATCTTCCCGAATAAAATTCGGGTAAACTGCTGTAAGTGTTTCCACATCATGCAGTAGACTCTTATGATTTCTATCGCCAATTATGTCAGCAAATTTCGGATCATTGATGTCATCGAGTGCGATCACTTCCTCTGCATCTTGTTTTCCATGTGGTTTGAAATGGATAAACTTTTTTTCATAAATACTATAAACGCCTTGAAAGCTTTGCCCCATTCCAATAGGCCAGGATAAAGGGGTTACTTTTAAATTTAATTTCTTTTCAATTTCATCCAACAAATCAAATGCATCTTTTCCTTCTCTGTCCATCTTGTTGATAAAAACGATTATGGGTGTTTTCCGCATGCGGCAGACTTCCACGAGTTTTTCAGTCTGCTCTTCTACACCTTTTGCTACATCGATCACTACAATTACACTGTCTACAGCAGTTAAAGTACGGAAGGTATCTTCCGCAAAATCTTTGTGCCCGGGAGTATCCAGGATATTGATCTGCAGATCGCGATAAGGAAAAGCCATGACGGAGGTGGCAACCGAAATTCCACGCTGCCTTTCGATATCCATAAAATCTGAAGTCGCATGTTTCTTTATCTTATTAGATTTTACAGCTCCGGCAGTCTGAATGGCTCCACCAAATAGCAGCAATTTTTCCGTCAGGGTCGTTTTTCCGGCATCGGGATGCGACACTATACCAAATGTTCTTCTCTTTGACAGTTCAGCCAAATGTTCCATAGGGGCGCAAAGGTAATCAACGTATGCTATTAGAACCTATTAACTAGGCTTGCTCAGGGCTATTTTGATATGTTCCAAATGATGTCTGCTGTGCCAGGCATACATACTCAAAGATTCTTTCAAGCTTATAAACCTGTTATGTTGGGGGTGAATAAAACCATTTTCCCATTGATTGTATTGTACACTGTCAAGAAATACGGTCCACCGGACATGAAGCATTGAAAGCAGCTGTACGGATGTTGCCACGGGCACTTTTTCAACGTCATCCAGTTGAGCCCACTCTTGTTCGAGATATGCATTGATCCTGGGTTGGTTCTCTGTAAATGCTAGTTTATGCCGGATATATGCATTCATATGACTATCGGCGATATGGTGTATTAATTGCCTCAAGGTCCAACCTCCAGGCCTGTATCGATAAGAGAATACTTCATCACCTCTCTGTTGCAATAAGGATTCAATGTTTCCCGGTAAACCTCTAATGTCAGCGATCCAGTTTTGAATATTCTCAGTAGAATAGTCCTTGGGTTCTGCCCATTTTCCTATTGGATATTTCAAATGTTCCATTTCCATCTTAAATCAATTTAGCATGCCAAAATAATACCTCTGGAATGAAAATTTAATCAAATAACAAATGATTTAATAAAATGCAGAAATACGCCTCTAATTTTGCATAGTTAAGTCAGGATTGATTCGAAATGCTTTCTTAGTTTTCCGTATTTCACTTAATTTGTCCTGACAATAAAAACAATACGTATGAATGAAAATAGGAATTGGTGGTTATGGCTTATAGGCACTTTGGTTTTGATTGGCTTTTTATGGACGCAAGTTCAATCTTGCCAACAAAATGAATGGTCTGACCGTACTAAAAATGCCATACACGGATTTACTGCTGAGATAGACTCCTCCAGGATCAAAGCAGAAATGGCAATTAAAGCTGCAAACGCCAAATTTGACTCTGCAGGCTTATATTTCAGAGCCCAATGGGATAAATTAGGAAAAAGCATCAACATCCGATTAGATACATTTACAATGAGTCTACCTGAAAAGGGTATTGAATTAAAACTTTTAGAGTGGCTCCAAAGCAAATCAAATGTTGTTGACAAAAAGACCTGGTTCAATTTTGACCGCATCTTATTTCAAACCGGCAGTGCAACCCTCAACAATATATCTGATGAGCAATTAGATAATATTGTTCGTATCATGAAAGCTATGCCAAAAGTTGAATTTAAAATTGGCGGTTATACAGATAACACAGGAGATCCAAAAGCAAATTTCGAATTATCCAAAGCTCGTGCCGAAGCAGTCATGAATGCTCTTATTGAAAAAGGAATAAATGCTTCCAGGCTTAGTGCTGAAGGCTATGGTGCTGAGCATCCGGTAGCAGATAATAATACGCCGGAAGGAAGAGAACTCAACAGAAGAGTGGCGATTCGAGTGACGAAGAAGTGAGAAGTCTGGTAGGCTGGTAGGCTGGTAGGCTGGTAGTAAATGAACACCTACTAACATTTGTTAGTTCAGTTGTTTACAATTGTTTTCAATTTATTTTCTCATCCTTTATATGGAATAAGGATTGTAGTTATTGGAGAAAAGAAATATCCAATGATGCCTGACGAAATACCAATTTTGTTAATCCTTTAAATCTTCTATCCTATCTAAATTCTACTTTGACAATTATTCGGGTATTAGTGACTCACAAAACTTAGGATGCGTAGTCCTGATTCTTGAAAATCCTTACAAGCACAATTAAATTTGAAATAATAAATTTAAAAGGAAATGGTCAAGTAGTTTGCACTTAACAATTGACAGTATCCAAATCATTCCTTTTGTCTTTAAACCTTATTACTTAAGACATTTAAGCTCAGTCAAAGGGTATTAGCGGGCAAATGCAGTCGCTCGTTTTTCTCTAATTACGGTGACTTTCACCTGACCTGGATATTGCATTTCATCCTGGATTTTTTGCGAAATCATGAATGCCAGATCATCTGCATACTGATCGGTAACTTTTTCACTTTCTACAATTACCCGGAGTTCACGACCTGCTTGCAAAGCATAGGCTTTGGAAACTCCTTCGTAATTCATGGCAAGTTCTTCCAACTCGTTGATGCGTTTTAAATAACTTTCGAGAATTTCTCTTCTGGCTCCTGGACGAGCACCGGAAATTGCATCACAAGCCTGCACTATTGGAGAAATGATATTATTCATTTCAATTTCGTCATGATGGGCTCCAACCGCATTAATAATGACCGGATTTTCATTGTATTTTTCACAGAGTTTCATGCCAAATAAAGCATGTGATAATTCGGATTCTTCTTCAGCAACTTTTCCAATATCATGTAAGAGTCCGGCTCTTTTTTGCAAGTTTTATTTGTTTTGGATTCAATCCGAGTTCTGCAGACATCACCGCACATAAATTGGCTGTCTCCATCGAGTGTTTTAATAGATTTTGGCCATACGATGAACGGAATCGCATCCTTCCGACCATTTTGACGAGGTAAGGATCCAGACCATGTATATCCAAGTCGACAATTGTACGCTCACCAATTTCGACAATTTGTTCGTCGAGTTGTTTTTTAACTTTAGCGACTACTTCTTCAATTCTTGCCGGGTGAATACGACCATCGGCTACTAACCTTTTTAAAGCGAGCCTTGCTACTTCTCTTCTGATCGGATCAAAGCTTGAGATGACGATTGCTTCAGGGGTATCATCGACGACAATTTCAGCACCGGTGGCAGCTTCTAATGCCCTGATATTTCTACCCTCTCTACCAATGATTTGGCCTTTAATATCGTCGCTGTCGAGATTAAATACGGATACAGAGTTTTCTATCGTATACTCCGCACACATCCTTTGTATGGTCTGGATGACAATCTTTTTAGCTTCTTTGTTTGCATTTGTTTTTGCAAGCTCGATAACTTCGCGTTCAATAGCCAGTGATTCTGTATTCACTTTTGCTCTGACTGCTTTTAATAAATGGTCTTTAGCTTCCGATTCTGTCATTTTTGCAATCTGCTGCAATTCGTTGATGCGACTTTCGTTAGCTTGTTCTAATTCTTCTTTTTTCTTACTTACAATTTTAAGCTGTAAATCGAGATTTTCCCTCAAGAGTTTCACTTCTGATTCTCTATTCTCAATATCCACGTTTTTTTGGTTGAGCTCCTTTTCCAGCGCCAAAGCCTTCAATTCGCGTTCTTTCAGTTCGACGGATTGGGTCGTTTTAAAACTCTCAAAATCAGCTTTCAGTTTTGTAAAATTCTCCCTTGCTTCCTGAATTTTCTGTTGTTTGATCGTCTCGTTTTTCTGCTCAGCTTTAGAGACAATTTTATCAGCCTTCATTTCGGCCTCAGCAGTTAGACGCTGGGCAGTAACCCTTGCTTTTTCAATTTCGAGGTCGCTGATGCGATTGATTTCTTCCAACTTGCGCTGGTTAGACCGCTTGAGAATTGCAAATACGACAAAATAGCCAATTCCCATACCGGCCATCAAGCCGCCTATAATTGCAATCAATAATTCCTGCATATCAATAAAATTTTAACAGGTCCTGCCTTAGAAATGAGGTTATACGTTTACATGTCCTGATGTGCTCCCGTATTTGGGTTTCAGGTTTTGATCCTACATACTAAATTGTCGGTTTTCAACATGTAAAAAGCTATATGATATAAAATGATAACACTACACTTTGCTTTATCAATCGCCTCAATATCCTTCGGCTTAACGTATACTACTACGTATCAGACCTTTATATATTAACAAAAATTAAGGTGTAATACAAACTTTTATGTTTATTCACCTTGTCGCAAATATAACGAAAAATTTAAGAAAATAATACTATCTGAAGTCCTAAGATCAAGCTTGGATATTAATCTATGAAGTTAAGCAAACTTATATTATTTAATTTTATATTTATAATATCTTATTGTACAATAATATATAATTTATCTGCGGACAATTGCCCCCAGCTTTGACTCATAATCTAGAATTAATGATTGCATCAGAGCATCCATTTCTTCTCCGGTTAACTGTCTGTCCTGATGTTCGAAACTTAGACTGATCGCCATTGATTTCTTATCGGCACCTAATTGTTCTTCATTTTTATAAACATCAAACAATTGAATGTCTTTTAAATAAATCCCACATGTATTTTTGGCTTGTAGTTCCACTTCTTCATATTTCACTTTCTGGTCTAGAACCAAGGCCAGGTCCCTTTTTATCAAAGGGAATTTGGAGAAATCAATGTAATCAGAAGAATTTTGCTCTGAAGCCAATTTAAAAACTTCCAAATAGATCTCTCCATACCAAACTTCCCTTTTCAAATCATAGGAAGCACTCAATGTTGTTTTCAATTTCCCATACTTCAGCATAGTATGTCCATTTACAAAAACTGCCAAACCGAACTCAAAAATCGGGTCGTTTTGCAATTCAGAAGTTTCAATTGCTCGAATTTGAAAAAAATCTAAGAGGCCTTTAAAAATGGACTTAAGCTCAAAGAAATCGTTCGCTTTTGCTTTTCCTTCAATCCAATGTTGAAGGCGTTTATGGCCATATAAACATATTCCAAGCAAATCTTCTTCTACAATCTTATCCTGTTTGCGGATATATTGCTTCCCCATTTCAAAAAAAGCAAGATCCGACTGTTGCCGGTTTGCATTATATTGTAAAGCTTCTAATCCACCCAAACAAATAGAAGGTTTCATTACATCAAGGTGAATATTGGATGTATTATTAATATAAATGAGGTCTGTTTCATTCCAAATGCCGGTTTTCGTACAAATAGCCGAGCGCACCAATGACAAACTCATGATCTCGTGCAAGCCTGCAGCACTTAACCACTGCGAAATTTTTCGCTTCACCGGATATTTTGTTTTTAGAATTTTTGGGAATGAAATTTTCAAGGTTTCCGGGACCGGGATGGAGTCTAATCCATAAACCCGGCATACTTCTTCAACGAGGTCAGCAGGACGTTTTACATCGGGTTTGTTGGTCGGTACAAACACTTGTAAGTTTCCATTCTGTTGGTCGACCAACTCCATGTCTAAAGCAAATAAAACGCGTTTCAATGCTTCTAAATCTAAAGGAAGACCAGATAATTGAACAGCTTGCGTAACATCCAGTATGACCTCAGCGACCTTCATGATTTTTGGATAGACATCAACCATTGCAGAATCAATCCTGGCCCCACATATCTCCTGCAATAAAAATACGGCTCTGCCTAATGCCCTGACTGTCGCATTTGGATCTGTGCCCTTCTCAAAACACTTTGCAGATTGGGTCCTCAAATTATGAGACATACTTGCACGGCGGACAGTGCCCGGATCAAAATATGCGGACTCGATAAAAATTCGTTTTGTCGTTGAGCTTACTCCGGAACCAAAGCCTCCAAAAACACCCGCCATACAAAGTGGCTGAAGATTACCATCGCAAATCATTAGGTCTGTTGCTCGCAATTTGCGATCCACTTCGTCCAAAGTTTTAAAATCAGTCCCATCTATCAAATTTTTAACAATGATTTTGTGCTGTGGAATTTGATCATAATCAAAGGCATGAAGCGGCTGCCCCAGTTCATACATTATAAAATTGGTGACATCCACTATATTATTGATCGGTTGCAATCCCATAGCTTTGATCCTCACTTGCAGCCAATCCGGTGAATCCTGAACTGTTATGTTGCTTAAACAAATTCCACTGTACCGTGGACACAAATCCGGATCCTCAATTGTTACTTGAATATCCATCGAACTTTGAGCAGATTCTATTTCACTTATTTGAATTTCCTTTAATTGTTTATCGGCATCTTTGTGTACCCGGTACCAGGCCAATAGATCTTTTGCAACCCCAAGATGGCTGGTAGCATCTGCTCTATTAGGTGTCAATCCAATTTCAAAAATAATATCTGCATTCCTTGCTATTGTCTGAGCCGCCGGAGTCCCTACAATACAAGAAGGATCCAACACGATAATTCCATCGTGTGATGGGCCCAAACCGAGTTCATCCTCTGCACAAATCATCCCTTCTGAAACTTCTCCTCTGATTTTTCCTTTTTTAATCGTAAACTTTTCTCCATTCAGCGGAAACAAAGTCGCTCCTTCTTTAGCAAGCAGTACTTTTTGACCCGCTGCTACATTTGGAGCACCACATACCACTTGAAGAATTTCACCATTTCCGACATCCACTTTTGTGAGTCTCAATCGATCCGCATTTGGATGTTTCCAACATTCCAAAACCTCAGCAACCACAACTCCCTCTAAATTTTCATCGGGAACGCCCATCTGCTCAATAGATTCCACCTCAAGTCCAAGTGATGTCAAAATATGCGAGATTTCCTCAGCACTCTCCTGAATATCAATATATTGCTTTAACCAATCAAATGAAATACGCATATCTTAAATTGAGTTGCGAAGTTAGGGAAAAGACGGAAGAATACAAGATGTGTGGATTGGCCGGCCATGTGCATTTGGCAAAAGCTTCAAGGAGGAGAAAATACACTGCTTGACGGGAATGTGTTGAAACCCATTCCTAATGATTGCTTTCTACGCATTCCTCTTTTTTTGGCTTGTGTTTCTTTGGGAGATTTTTGAATTCAGGTTTCTGAATCCGGCTGGGTTTTATTCCTTATTCGGAATGGGTTGAAACCCATTCCTATTTATAGTTTCCGGTTCATTTTATGTTCTTGGGGCACTCGTTTTCAAATGAGCATTTTTTGGAGATTGCGTTTAAAATCCGGCTGAAGCCGGCTTTGGGTTGTGGTATTTTGTTTTACATAAAATCTATTTGATGCGTTCAGGAGGAATCGGTTGAAGCACTTTCCTAATTATTGTTTTCTTCGCATTCTTTATTTTTTGGCTTGTGTTTCTTTGGGAGATTTTTGAATTCAGGTTTTGAATCCGGCTGGGTTTTATTCCTTATTCGGAATGGGTTGAAACCCATTCCTATTTATAGTTTCCGATTCATTTTATGTCTTTGGGGCACTCGTTTTCAAATGAGCATTTTTTGGAGATTGCGTTTAAAATCCGGCTGAAGCCGGCATTGATTTGTGAAATCGCATTTTTAATCGCGCATTAAAAATTACTGACAGAGATATGGTTTGATGACTTGACTGTTTGAAATCGATGTCCCGTAGGGACATCATATTGGTAAAAACTCGCTGAAAAAAACCACAGCGTGCCGTAGGTACGCAACAACATCTTAGGGTTCAAAATGTTTACATGATTGAATGCATAAAATGGATGCAGAAGATTAAAATTCAACTAACTAACGTTTGTTAGTTTCACATCAATAATCAATAATCAATAATCAATAATCTCTATAATCTATAATCATCAACCATCATCTAACAACTATCAACTTTCAACTATTTACCTCTTTCCCAATCTTCACACACACTACTTTATATTCCGGACATTTTGCGATAGAGTCGCTGATATCTGAGGTGACAATGTTGACAAACAGCTCCGGAAAATGAAAGGTCGTGCTGATCACACCTTGCTTTACTTCATCCGTTAAATGGGCATGAATGGTAATTTTTCCCCGTGCAGATTCAATCGAAACGGGATCACCATTTTTGATGTCAAACAATTGGGCATCTGCAGGATTGATAAGTACTACATCCTCTTTAATGATCTCTACATTACCGGTACGCCGAGTCATTGTACCCGCATTGTAATGTTCCAGAACCCTATTGGTTGTAAGTATGAAAGGATATTCTTTATAATTTTCCATGATTTCAGGAGACTCCACGTATTCTCTGAATTCAAATTTTCCTTTCCCTCTTTTAAAGCTATCCGTATGTAAGATTTTAGTGTCACTACCGTCTGCCAATACCGGCCACTGTTTTCCGTTTTCTCCCAATTCATCCCATTTTACCCCTGCGAAAAATGGAACTATCTGTGAAATCTCTTCTAACATAGTTTTAGCCTGATAATCCGCCTGTACATATCCCATTCGATTCATGAGGTCAACAATAATTTGCCCATCGGCTTTGGATTCGCCCACCGGTTTTACAACCTGTTGAACTTTTTGAATTCTGCGCTCACCATTGGTAAAGGTTCCTTCTTTTTCTAGAAACGATGCTCCTGGTAAAACTACATGTGCGAACTTGGCGGTCTCGGTCATGAAAATTTCCTGGACAATAAGTAAATCTAAAGCTTCCAGGGCTTTCGCTACTTTATGGGTATTCGGATCAGATTGCGCCAGATCATCACCCATGATCCACATTGCTTTGAACTGGCCTGCCAGAGCAGCGTCGTACATTTCAGGAATCTTGAGTCCTATTTCAGATGGCACATCAGCTCCGTAAAATGCACTGTATTTTGCTTTTACTTCCGGTAAGGTGAGGTCCAAATAGCCCGCTCCCTGATAAGGTTGTACACCCATGTCGGCCATACCCTGTACATTATTTTGGCCCCTTAATGGATTTACCCCACAACCTTTTTGCCAATATTTCCGGTAATCATGGCCAGATCCGCAATCAACATAACAGTATAAGTTCCCTGGTAATGTTCTGTTACCCCCAAGCCATGAAAAGACATCGCCAAAGGAGCACTGGCATAAGCAATGGCTGCTTGACGGGCTTGTTCGCGCGGCACTCCGGAAACAGCTTCCAATGAATCCAAATTCAAATTCAAAATATTGTTTTTGAAATCTTCAAAACCTTCAGTTCGAGTGTCGATAAAATCTTTATTTACTAAATCCTCTTTAATGATATAATACAACATCATATTGAGAACTGCCACGTTGGTACCAGGTCTCAATTGCAAATGTATGGTAGCATATTTAGCAATTTCGGTACGACGAGGATCAATGACGATTGTGGTTTTGCCCTTCATTGCATGTTGCTTGAGTTTTGCACCCGTTACCGGATGTCCTTCTGTTGGATTTGCCCCAATCACAAGTATCGCAGAAGTAAATTTTAAATCTTCCACAGAATTCGTAGCAGCTCCGGTTCCAAAAGTGCGTTGCATGCCAAGTGCTGTTGGTGAATGACAGACCCTTGCACAACCATCTATATTATTTGTACCGATAACGGCTCTGAAGAATTTTTGCATCAAGTAATTTTCTTCATTCGTACACCGCGCTGAAGAAACTCCACCGATTGCATCGGGACCGAAATTGCTTTTAATTTCATTCAGTTTATTCACGATGAAATCGTAAGCTTCATCCCAGCTCACTTTTTCGAGTATTCCGTTTTTGCGGATCATGGGATGGTGAATGCGTTCCGGATGATTGTAAAAACGAAAAGCATAGCGACCCTTTAAACAAGTATGTCCCTGGTTTACATCTGCATTAAAAGGGGCTTGAATACTCAGAATTTTTCCACTCTTTACACTTACTTCCAGATTACATCCTACCCCACAATAAGTACATACGGTTCTCACTTTATCCTGGCCCACCAATGATTTTGACTGAAATACATCTGAGATCGCGGAAGTCGGACAAGCCTGCGCACAAGCACCACAGCTTACACAATCGGATTCCATAAAGGATTCGTTCATACCTTTGATAATCTGGCTGTCGAATCCCCTTCCCATAACCGACAAAACATGTTGCCCCTGCACCTCGTCGCAGGCTCTCACACAACGGTAACACATGATGCATTTGGAAAGATCGGAAGTCATATAAGGATGACTTTTATCTTTTGTCCGGTCGAGATGGTTCTTTCCTTCAGGATAACGCACTTTTCGGATCCCCACCCTTGCAGCAACATCTTGCAATTCACAATTTCCATTGACCTCACAAGTCAGGCAATCCAGAGGATGATCTGTCAAAACCAGCTCCATGATGTTTTTGCGCAATTTCTGTATGGGCTCACTCTCCGTTTCAATGATCATCCCTTCATCAACAGGTGTATGGCAGGATGCCACTGTTCTTTTTCCCGGCACTCCAACTCTCGAAACTTCCACACTGCAGACCCTGCAGGATCCGAATGGCTCCAGATTCGGCGCATCACAAAGTGTGGGAATGGCCTGCTGGTCAAAATGCCTACGTACAAATGACAGGATAGTTTCCCCCGGAATAATCTCATAGGAAATCCCATTGACACTAGCCGTTTTAGCAACAGTTTGCGTAAATAAATCGGGTGTTAGAAATTCAGTTTTCATAACCTAGGCGATGTTGTGTAGGGTAAAAATAAGGAGATTGGGGGAGTTTTTGGAAAATATAACATTAAGTTTTAGGCTAAAGGGAAAAGGTCAAAGGTTAAAAGTTTTTGAATCAAATTCCTCAGTTCAATAAATTTATACCCCCATTTAAAAAATTGGCTGTTTGATCGATTTCCATTAATAACCAAATTCTTATCAAGTCTTATAATTTTACAGATGTAATTTAAAAAACTATTTATGAGAGATCACCAAAAATTAATAGCATTTTAATTAGCACACGAAATCGTAATACTAATATATCAGGTCACTAAAAAATTTCCAAAAGAAGAAATTTATGGATTAACTGCACAAATAAGACGTGCGGCACTGTCCGTACCATCTAATATTGTAGAAGGCTGCAGCAGAAAAAGTCAAAAAGATTATTTGCGATTTTTGGAAATTGCTTATGGATCATTGAAAGAACTTCAATATCAATGCAAATTGTCCATAAATTTGGAATTTGTTACTCCATCTGAATTTGAAACCAACCTTCGAAAATGCCATGAAGCTTCAAAAGTCTTAGGTAGTCTGATAATAAGTTTGAGAAAAAAAATGTGATATAATTCTTTGACAAGGAATTAAGAAAAGTCATGGTAACATTTTTGCAACTCCTTTGCTATCTATTTCACTTCAACCCTTTAGCCTAAAATACTAATTGCTCATGCACTCAAGCTTACTATTGCTGTGCTTAATCTTCATTCCGCTTTCATCATAAAGTTAAATATCAAATGATATATTCAAAGCGGGATAAAGACAACGCTGAGATTTAATTCCATTTTTTCCTTTAAACCTTTTCCCTTTAGCCTTTTAGCCTAAAAAACTAATTCCTCAACGGCTTCCGGTTCTCCAGCATATACTGTATTCGCTCCAGCGTCTTAGGTTCTGCACATAAACTCAGAAACGCTTCTCTTTCCAGATCCAACAAATACTGCTCAGATACTTTTTGTGGAGCACTTAATTCACCACCACACAGGACATAAGCAATTTTGCGGGCTATTTTTACATCGTGTTCGCTGGCATAAGCGGCTTGAAGCATGGAATTGGCGGCTACATATAAAGTCGCCAGGCCGCTTTGCCCCAAAACATGAATTCCGGTTTCTATGGGCTGCACATAATTTTCACTGCGTTGTAATACCTTATCCTTTGCCTTACGAACGTTTGTTCGTTTTTGAATACACACCCCATCACGAGCCTCATCGAGATATCCCATGTCAAAGGCTTCGTAGGCAGAAGTTGAAACAGCAGCTGTTGCGATGGTTTTAAATCTATGGATCAATTGAGGCATATGTACCTCGCCTTCTTTCATTTCGAGACTGAGTTTTCTTGCAAATTCCTTTGTTCCTCCACCACAGGGCAAAATGCCCACACCCATTTCCACCAATCCAATATAAGATTCAGCATAAGCTACAGACGCATCGCAATGCATGAGCAATTCTACCCCACCTCCAAAAGTATATCCCTGGCATGCACAGACAACGGGTATCGCAGAATACCTGCAACGCATCGATGTCTCCTGAAATAATTTTGCAGCATGATCAAGTTGTCGGTAATCCTGTTGAAAAGCCATCATACCAATATACAAGAGGTTGGCTCCTACAGTAAAATGCTCAGATGTGTTGCCGATAACAACTCCTTTCCAGCCCTGATTTTCAGCAATCTCAATGGCATGTTGGATACCGCGGAGTATACCTTCACCAATGATATTATTTTTGCTGATAAAATTTACAAATAACACTCCGTCGTCCAGATCTAAAATTTGTATTTCTTCATTTTCAAAAATTTGTTTTTCTTTTTTTGATATACTAAAAAATAGATCTGTATTTGAGCCTGGCATAACATGATAGATCAATTGTACCGGATCTAAACATTCAGAGCCTTGGATTGAATCGTTATAAAAACGCTTCAAATTTTGTTCCTTCATTCTATTTATCCACTCCGGAACTTCATACCCATGTTCCTTTATCAAACTCAGCCCTTGCTGAAATCCCAAAACATCCCAAAGTTGGAAAGGACCCAACTCCCAGGCAAAGCCACTGCACATTGCCTGATCGACTCCATAAATGGTATCTGAAATTTCAGGAATCCTTTGTGCGGAATAAGAAAATAAAAATGCTGTACTCTTTTTCAACAATTGTGCTCCAAGGTCATCCAGCGAAAAAACTGTTTTCAATCTCCGGGGCAAATCTTCAATTTGTTTAGACAACTGCAGACTTTCCAATGATATATTTTGTTGGGGCTCGTACACTAAGGTTTGCAAATTCAAGGCATGAATCTGACTTTTTCCTTGTTTATCTCTCTCTTTCAATTTTTCATAAAAACCTTTACCCGATTTGTCTCCAAAATACTTTTGTTGCAATAAAAAATCAAAAGCGGCAACTTGATGTATTTCATGCAACATGATATCATCTCTGCAATGCTCTTTCAGGCCTTTAAATACCATTGCTGAAGTATCTAATCCAACGAGATCTGCCAATCGGAAAGTTCCGGATTTGGGGCGACCCATAGCAGGTCCCGTTAGCTTATCCACTATATAAATGGGAAGCCCAAGCGATTCGCAGAGTTCCATAATGGAAACCATATAAGGTATAATAATCCTATTGGCAATAAATCCCGGACGATCTTTACACAATACCGTTTGTTTGCCCAAAAATCTGGAACCGAAATCCATCATGAATTCTATGACTTCGGATTTGGTTTCTGCACATGGTATGATCTCCAACAATGGAAGGTACCTTGGTGGATTAAAAAAATGAGTAGCTACAAAATGCGATTTAAATTCATCACTTCTTTTTTTTGTCAACATGTGAATTGGCAAACCGGAAGTATTACTGCTTATGATTGAATAGGGATGGCGAACGGATTCAATTTTTTCGTACAATTCTATTTTAGCTGTGAGCTCCTCTACAATGGCCTCAATGATCCAATCGCATGTCTGTAATTTTTGAAAATCATCTTCAAAGTTTCCCGTGTCAATTCGCGCTGTAAAATCTTTTCGATAAATAGGGGAAGGTTTTGATAATAAACAAGATTTCAAACTTTCGTTTACCAGTTTGTTTTTGTCAGCACCGGGGGAAGCCCTGTCCAATAGTAAGACTTTATACCCGGCCCCTGCAAGATGGCAGGCTATCCCTGAACCCATCAAACCGGCACCCAATACCCCAATTTTACGAATGCGAAATGTCGTCAATGAATTTGATTTAAGAAGCCTAAAAATAGTATCAAATAATGAACTGTTTGATAAAACGCTCTCAACAATTATTATACTTTCAAAATTATAGTCTTTATCGATAAGTAATATAATTAGAATTGAAGCCATTATTCATTTCGATGCATTCCGAATTTATCCTTATGTTCGTACATTAAACGAATATTCTCAAAATGGAAGTCATAAACCTTCAAAAAAAACTCAACTCTTTCGATGATCACTGGAATCCTCGAATTGTTGCCGAACTCAATGGTCAACATGTTAAAGTCGTAAAATTCAAAGGCAGTTTTGTCTGGTATAAGCACGATTTTGAAGATGAATTATTCATGGTTATTAATGGAACTTTTACCATGGAATTCAGAGACAGGACAGTATCGGTCAGGGAAAATGAAATACTCGTTGTGCCTAAAGGCGTCGAACACCGACCGATAGCAGAGCAGGAAGTTTCAGTGCTGTTGTTTGAACCTGCAGGAACCCTAAATACCGGCGATCAAACAAACGAACTTACGCGCAGCCAATTGGAAAAGATATAATTGCTACATTCCCTCACTTAAGCCTTCCTTAAAACAAAACAATTATTCTACTATGAGTTCCCTGTTAAAAGATTTGTACACAACCGGTTTCATTAAACAATTTGCAACAACTCTTTCTGAAGTCGTGCCCGGTGCAAATGTTGAAGAATTTATTAAAAATGTATTTGATAAAGATTGGAAGCACAAAGAACTCAAACAACGCATGAGGCATATTTCTTCTGCGCTTAAGCTCCAGCTTTCGCCTGATTACAAAATGGCTTCTAAGCAAATTATGGAGTTGATCGCCAAACTTCAATCCAAAGGGATGCATGAATTTAGCCTAGAGTTTATGTTCTTGCCCGATTTTATCGAACAATTTGGAATTCATGATTTCAATACCTCTGTTAAAGCAATGGAACGCATAACTGTTTTTAGCAGTTGTGAATTTGCAGTGCGACCCTTTTTAATTCATTATCCAAATCCGATGCTCGAACAAATGTTACAATGGTCGTTAAACAAAAATGAAAAAGTAAGACGGCTTGCCAGCGAAGGAAGCAGACCTCGTTTACCCTGGGCCTTGGGTGTACCCTATCTCAAAAAAGATCCAACGCTTCTGATTCCCATTTTAGACCACCTCAAATCAGATCCCTCCGAAACTGTACGTAGAAGCGTAGCCAATAGTATCAATGACATATCCAAGGATCATCCTAAGATAGCCCTGCAAATTATCAAAAATTGGAAGGGCATCAGCAGTGAAACCGACAGCCTAATCAAACATGCGAGCCGGACTTTACTCAAACAAGGACATCCTGATATTTTAAAGTATTATGCCTTACATAAAAGCGAACATTTCAAACTTACCCAATTCAATCTTAAAAGGCCTAAAATTAAAATTGGAGAAGATCTTGAATTTAAAATTACAATAGACAACAAAAGTCAAAAATCATCTGCACTTCGTCTCGAATATGGTATTTATTACCTCTTGAAAAACGGACAACATTCCCGCAAAGTATTTAAAATCAGCGAACGGGATATTCCCGGAAATAGCTCCTTAGAAATCACGCGGAAACAAAAATTTAAACCTATCACGACAAGGGTATTTTATCCGGGTGAACATAAAATTTCAATCATCGTAAACGGAAAGGAATTTGGGGAAAAGGGATTTTGGCGTTGTAGGCTTGTAGGCTTGTAGGCTTGTAGGCTTGTAGGCTTGTCTGAGCGAGCTTGTAGGCTTGTAGTGAGAAAAACACGCACTAACATATGTTAGTTCAATAATATACCACTTTTTTTCAAATTATTTTTCCGATCTTTACTGGTTAAAAAAGATTGCTTTGAGCTTTGAGCTTTGAGCTTTGAGCTTTGAGCTTTGAGCTTTGAGCTTTGAGCTTTGAGCTTTGAGCTTTGAGCTTTGAGCTTTGAGCTTTGAGCTTTGAGCTTTGAGCTTTGAGCTTTGAGCTTTGAGCTTTGAGCTTTGAGCTTTGAGCTTTGCTTGAGCTTTGGGCTTTGAGCTTTGAGCTTTGAGCTTGAGCTTTGAGCTTTGAGCTTTGAGCTTTGAGCTTTGAGCTTTGAGCTTTGAGCTTTGAGCTTTGAGCTTTGAGCTTTGAGCTTTGAGCTTTGAGCTTTGAGCTTTGAGCTTTGAGCTTTGAGCTTTGAGCTTTGAGCTTTGACTGCTTGACTGCTTGACTGCTTGACTGCTGCTCCCCTGTCCCGTAGGGACAAAATATTGGTAAAAAAAAACAGAATAAATCTTCACGGCGTGCCGTAGGTACGCTATACATCTTAAAACATATAATTAGCTTTCATTTAATTCAAACTTTCAACATACCTAACAATTGTTAGTATCATAAGCTGTCAATTAAATCATTTTAATTTCAAATACGAAATATGGCTAATTCCCCAATGCGTTTAATGTGAAAATAATTGCCCCTTTTGGCCAAATATATAATATTATGAAAATTTTTATATGTTAAAGTTCTTGGATTTTTTAAATCCTTGTAGTACATTTAATCTCCATTTACAACACTGACTTTTGTTCTTTGGTTGGGTTTTCAGAATTAAAAAATCTTACACCGATTTTTTATTTTTTAAATTGTTTTATATGTATTATTTTATGATTACCCCCCCCCCGCTGAGGCTCTAAGCTTAGTCAGGAGCTCGCAAAATTTCACATCTCGAAATTCCGCTCCAACGCTCCTTCGAATGAGTATGACGAATTTTTTAATTTTAAGATTATTTTTCCACTAAAATTTCTAATTTTACTTCCATTCATTTTTATCATTTCAACTATGGATAATAAAAATTTTGCCGGGTGCAATTGCAATGTCCAAAATCCTACAATTGTTGGTACCCGAGGCACCACCACAAATTTTTCTTCGTACTACCCTTCGGGAATATTAAGCAGTGGTTGTTATGTGTTTCAGGGAACTGTACAAATGGACATCAATGTGCTCATTTCTAGTTGCACTTTGGAAATGGAGGCCGGCTCTGAAATCAGAATTTTGAGTAGTAAACGACTTACCATCACCGACAATTTGATTTACGCCTGTGATACTCTTTGGAAAGGCATTACCGTAAACTCAGGTGCAAGACTTTGGGGTTCTGGAAATGATATTTATGATGCCCAATATGCCATAAAGGCTGCGGGCACCGCCAACGTGACACTATACAATAATGAATTTTACCACAATTATGTAGCTTTTTACATTCCTGGCACAGGATACTCGACGACGATTCACAACGTTCGATTGGTCTTTCAAAATAACATCATTGACAATCCTTCTATTTTAGGTGGAGGAACCGGTCTATTAAGGCGACCTAATTATTCAGGTATTTCACCCAATCCAAATGGACGCGCTTTAGCAGGATTTGATGTAAATAATGCTAATTTGGTCATTGGTAGTAAATCGCTGGCCAGTCCTTATTACAGGAATTACATCAGTAATGTCATTGTTGGTGTCTGCGGTAAATATAGTAATCTGGAATGCCATCGTCTGATCATCTACAATATGCTCAATCATGGAACAGCCAATAGAAACTTTACCAATCCGGTTGGCATCGGTATCTGGGTAAGAGATTGTAATCTCAAAGCCAACAGGGACACCATTACAAATGCTTTATGCGGTATTTCAGGTATCAGGTCCTGGTTGGGCGACATAGCATTAAATGAAATTGGATATGTTAGGGCAGGTGTACATGATTTTCAATCTATGAATTCACCGGCAATTCTGGATAATGAAATTCATCACGTGGCAGAACATGGAATCGAAGTTGAATTTCCTGTCTCATTAATTGCGCCTCTGATCAGCTACAATATCATATCTACAGATGGCACCGAACCCACAGAAAATTTTATGATTGGAATTTTATTACAAAGCTTGGGTGCAAGAGGATTGGGTGCGGTGATCAGCTGGAACGAACTCTACCTCCATTCCAAAAGTAATGGTATTGACATCCGCGATTGTGTAAACATTGGCGTTGGGTATAATGTTGTAACATTCAACGATGACAGTAATACGACTTATTCCGGAGTGGGTATCATTCACAATGATTCCCGAGACGGTTTTGTTATTGAAAACGATGTCATCGCCTCAAGTGGCTTTAACAAAATTGTCGGATTTCATTCCATCAATACCGGAAATACCCGATTCTGTTGCAATTATACAAGTGGCACAGATTACGGATTTAATTTTGTAGGGCCTTGCCGCAGGACCAACGGATTTGGTCACAACGAGATCCGCGGCCTTTCTGCAGGTTTGCGTTTGGCATCTTCCACCATGATGGGAAGTCAAGCTGATAAGGGAAATTTATGGTATGGTAGCTTTCCAACAGCTTCATATTATAAGGGTGCAGCAGTAAATGTAGGAAATAATAGAGATATACAACAATCAAGATTTTATATTGAAACATGTAATGCACCATTGTGGCCTCCCACAATTTACCCAGCGCAAAATTGTGACAATACTTCAACAAATTGGTTTTGGCCTTCGGATGGTTCTTCTGTCGAATGCGATGAAGACAATCTTTGTGATGCCGAATTTTTAAGTCCGGATCGTGAGCTTGAATTTGCCGACATTGATGAAGGCGACGAATTCCTCGCAAGAGGTCAAATGGCAGGAGGAGACTATGGTTTTAGTCTGGACTATGAAGGCCGCCGTCAATTATTAGAAAGACTTCGCGTGGATGCAGGGGCACATAACCAAAACAGTTATGTCGATAGCTTTTATTCCGCCAGTACAGGTAGTTCGTATGCTGAACTGATGGAAATTGCTTTCGATATAGACACCTTGTTATCTTATTCTAGTTCTGATCTAGAGATACTGGATGAATTGAAAGAAGGATTTCGTACTGCTTCCGATTCCATAAGGGTTTTGGATAGTTTGATCACTATTGCAGGCAACTCTACAGACAGCACCAATGCGATCAATTTAAGAGAGGCTCAATTGGTTGAAACGGATACATTGCTGTTGGACTTGCTGGAATTATGGGACGAACATCTCACAAAAATTATCGCTGATAAAGAAGATCTGGTGAATGCAAACGATACAGTTGATGCTGCCAATATTATTGATAGCAATGAAGTGATCGTAAACGATATGTATCTTACCATGCTTGGCGTAACAGATTTTTCATTTAACAGCACACAGGCAGCTGAAATTTTGGATGTAGCTGAACAGTGTCCAAGACTAGGTGGGGTTATTGTATATCAGGCCCGAGCAATGTACAAATGGTATGCCAGCCAGACTTATGACGATTACGATTGTCTCGACACTTCAATGGTCATTCGTCAAAAAACAGATCGCAGTTCCAATCTCCACTTTATCGTCAAGACCAATCCGGCACAACAACAAATTATCGTGCATTTAAAGGCTGATGATTATTCTTCACCCAAAGTAATTGAATTGTGCAATATACACGGACAGGTAATAAGCAGGCATCCGGTGAATCATGATATAAATCATCAAATAATCGATGTACCAAATATGCCAGATGGAATGTATCTGTTAAACCTCAAAAATGGAAAACAAACTCTGGCAAGTCAACCAGTGATCATTTCAAACTAAACAGATGATTCATTCATCCATTTCTTAAAGTACTCCCGGAAGTAAAAACACATTATTGTTTTGCTTCCGGGATTTTATCAACCTTCAAAATATTTCACAATGAAACTCAATTTCATATTACTCTATATATTATTGCTATTTAATACAATAGCTTATACTCAAAAACACGATTTCAAATGGTTAATGGGATATAGTTTCGCAGATAATCCCTACGATACTGGTTGGGGTTGTGCTATCATGGATTTTGACACACCAGATGGGAATCCAATTTTTTATGAAGAGAAATATAAAAGAATTGACTTTAACAGAAGTGGGGCAAATATTTGCGATAGACTTGGAAATTATTTGTTTGCTAGCAATGGAGGTTATATTGAAGGTCCTAATGACAGCCTTATGTTCAATGGGGATGATCTGGGAACGATATTAAATACCCGGAACTAGGCGTTGCAGGTTCACAAAATGTATTAATTATACCCTTTCCAAGTAATTCTGGTTTATATATTTTGTTTAATAAAATTGACCATTACTTCGATAATTACGGACTTAGCACCAAATCTGTCGAATATTCGCTAATCAATATGAACTTGAACCGTGGTTTGGGAAGTGTCATAACCCGAAGGATACCAATGGTCATAGATACCTTGGATGATGCTTGTTTAATCGCTACTAAACATGCCAATGGTAGGGATTGGTGGGTAGTTGTATCCGAAGATACAAAAAGTGCTTACTATATTTTTTTGGTCGATCCGAGTGGAGTTAAATTACACCTCCATCAAAACTTTGGAATTCCAAAATCAAGAGGCGAAGCAGGACAATCCTTTTTCTCTAACGATGGTCAATATTTCTGCACTGCCACTAATGATGGTTTATTAAATCGATATCATATCTTCTTCATGAAATTTAACCGTTGTGAAGGTAAATTCGACTCATTTCAATTTTTACGCTTAAATTATCAAATCAATGACTGGGATGCTGGTTGCGCATTTTCTTCAAATGGCAAATATTTATACTATACTAAACTTGACACTCTCTATCAATTTTCATTGAATGGAAACAATTTAGCAATAGGCAAAATTTCAGGGATTTATGATGGATTTAAAGAGCTAACTTCTGGAGGCTTTACGACACCAACTCAATTTGGTCCCATGCAATTCGCCCCAGATGGAAAAATCTATGGACAAGTATCCTTTCCAACACGATCCTTGCATGTCATTCATAATCCTAATGGAGATTTTGAAAATTGTAACTTCAAGCAACATGACATTTATTCACCTACTATCAGATCCTGTCTTCCCAACTTCCCAAACTACCGTTTAGGTCCGATTGATGGTAGTGTCTGCGACAGCCTCGGTATAGACAACATTCCCTGGTGTCACTGGCGGTATCATCAGGACAGTTTGGATTTTTTAAACTTCCAATTTACTGATTTAAGTGCTTATGAAGTGGAAGAATGGCATTGGAATTTTGGTGACCCTGCAAGTGCAGAAAACGGCAGCACCCAGCAGCATCCAGTACATCGTTTTTCAAAGCCAGGTATTTACGAGGTTTGCCTGATCGTCAAAAATAAAAATGGTGCAGATACTCTGTGCAGAACCGTACGCATTGCAGTGGTGAATAATGAAAACACAACTGAAGATGCCATCCAAATTCAAAACTGGCCCAATCCATTTTCTCACTCTTTTGTTTTAAATGTAATCGGTTACAATCCCCAGGATATGCATTTGGAGCTTGTCGATTTGATGGGGCAAGTCGTGCATCGTCAAAAATTGCAACAAGGAAGTCACTGGATTCACACAAAGCATCTTCCGCCAGGTACTTATTCTCTCCAGGTGTTTGAGCGAAATGAACGGGTATTTGGCAAACAGGTCTTGAAATTTTAAATGACTTATTACTTATTGGCATTTCAAGCTTTCATGTTTTCTTTTGCTGGTAGGCTGGTAGGCTTTCCCGACATAAATAAACTTCTTATTTGCAATAACTTTATGATGTCAGGAGGCTTTTAGGAAGAAGTTTGTTAGTCTGTTAGTCTGTTAGTCTGTTAGTCTGTTAGTCTGTTAGTCTGTTAGTCTGTTAGTCTGTAGTCTGTTAGTCTGTTAGTCTGTTAGTCTGTTAGTCTGTTAGTCTGTTAGTCTGTTAGTCTGTTAGAAAAAAACACGCCCTAACGAATGTTAGTTCAAATAAATACGTATTTTTTCAAATTATTTTTCAGAACTTTACTTGTTAAATAATATTGCTTTGAGCTTTGAGCTTTGAGCTTTGAGCTTTGAGCTTTGAGCTTTGAGCTTTGAGCTTTGAGCTTTGAGCTTTGAGCTTTGAGCTTTGAGCTTTGAGCTTTGAGCTTTGAGCTTTGAGCTTGAGCTTTGAGCTTGAGCTTTGAGCTTTGAGCTTTGAGCTTTGAGCTTTGAGCTTTGAGCTTTGAGCTTTGAGCTTTGAGCTTTGAGCTTTGAGCTTTGAGCTTTGAGCTTTGAGCTTTGAGCTTTGAGCTTTGAGCTTTGAGCTTTGAGCTTTGAGCTTTGAGCTTGGTCATGTCGCGTAGGGACAAAATAATGGTAACCAAATAGAAAATAATTCACGGCGTGCCGTAGGTACCCTACAATATCATCAAATTAACATTGATGCTTATGAAACTGAAATCTCATCGGTCTTATTCCTCTTAAACGAGAGGATCATACCCGTCAAAGAGACCGCTGTTGAAATCAGATAAAAAACAAATCCAACAGCAATGGCTTCTTCAACAACACCACCTACAAGAGGCGCTCCATACATAAAACAAATTTCACGTGCGCCCGCTCCACCTATTGTTACCGGAATCATTGCAGCCAGGGATGAGCCTAAAAATAATAAGAGGTAAGCACCTAAGTGCTCTTGTTGATGCAAAGCATAAATGATGGCGAGGGCAGAAATTAATTGCATGAGCTGGACCATCGCAGAAAATAAAGCCAAACGCTTACGTATGACAAGATATAATGGATTGATAAATTTCAAAAAAATCCAGGCGATCATCAGGGATAGCAGAAATGCTGATAAGATCCAAATGAAGTAAATTCTGAACTCACTCAATAACATCATCAATAGCAAAGCCCACTGCAACAATGCAATTAAACCGGAAATTCGATCTGCCAACACCAATTTTATCAATTGCCCGATGGACAAAGAAAAACGATCTCTGAGGACTTTCATTTTATAAGCATCCCCACTAATACCTCCGGGTAGCAATAGATTGTAGTACATACTTTTCCAGTACAAATGCAGGTTTTGTTTTACATCAAATTGCGGAAAATGCAGCCGCACTAATTCCCTGAATCGTTCTGCAGAAATCAATTTGGACATCGTAAAAAATAAGATTGCCAAAATGAGCCAATATGGATTTGCTTCACTTAAAATAGAAAAAAATTCTGACCAGCTGATTTTTTCTGCAATAAAAAAAATGATGGCTAATGAGATCAGCAGTTTGAGAGTCCATTTTAACCAACTTGGAAAAGTATAAGAAATCATTTTGTCTTAAAGGGTTTCTTCACGAAGGCTGTGTATTTTTCGGATCCTGTAAACCTTCTTTCCCTGGGATTCGTAATAGGTTCGCAATTGCATTTCAGAAAGAATGCCCAACACAATCAATTGAAGTCCGGTCACAATTAATATCGTGCCCAATATTAAAATAGGCCTTCCCCAGATGTCATGCCCTGCAAGCTTTTCGGCCAAAAGATACATCATGATAAGTCCACCCACCATGGTAAACAAAACACCCCATCCACCAAATAAATGCATGGGTTTGTGTCTGAATTTTTTCAAATAGAGGATCAACAATAAATCGCTTAACACGCGCATGGTTCGGTTGATTCCATACTTCGATTGCCCGGCATTTCTTGCATGATGTAAAACAGGTGTTTCATCCATACGAGCACCTTCAAGATCCGCTAATACCGGGATAAATCGATGTAGCTCGCCATAAATTCCCAAATTTTTTGCAAGATCTGCCTTCATTATTTTTAAGGTACAGCCGTAATCGTGAAGATGCACACCACTCGCATTTCTGATGAGAAAATTTGCAATTTTTGAAGGGATCTTCCGCAGTATGAACCCATCTTTGCGGTTTTGCCGAATTCCTGCAAGCAGATCCAAATTTTTAGTGATCGCCAGTTCCAACATTCTGGGTATATCGGCAGGATCATTTTGCAGATCGCCATCCATGGTGGCAATCCAGTGACCACCTGCCATTTCAATACCGGCAGCTAATGCCGCGCTTTGTCCATAATTTCTCCTGAACTCAATAATTTTCATATCTGACTCCTTCAATAAGCTCAATCGCGCCAGTGTTTCATCAGTTGAACCATCATCTACAAATATCAATTCATATTTAAGACTTTTTAAAACTGCCCTGAGTTTTTCTACCAGAGGATTGATATTCTCCATTTCATTATAGACACATATAACTACAGACAGATCCACCATTTTATTGCTTCCATTTCATGAGATGTAAAAATTTTCCAGTTTCAACATAAAGTGAATCCTGTTTAACGCCGCTAAAATCAGGATATTTTTCCGAATCAACAAGATACAAACCCATTGTATCATTGGCAATCTTTTTCTTGGTAATAATTTCTTGATAGTAGTTTGTCATATAAAACCGGGATATCTGATGCATTTCTGTACTATCAAAAACATACCAATTGAACTGGTGATACTGATCGTGTATGCGTTTCGCATCCATTTTACAAGTATAACTCTTTTCTGATATTGCGCGAACTGGCAAAACGGTAAAATTAAATACGATTCTAATGCCAAATATAAACAATGCAAACCAAATCATCCATTGTTGCTTAAATTTCCAAATTGGAATCATCATACAAGTTAGGAGTATACATGAAGCCGCCCATATTTGTATTAAGTTTGACAATTTTTCTGATCCAGGATATAATGGTAAACAAAAACTAACAATTGTTAGTAATGCGGCTATAGCCACAAATGCCTTGTAAAATAATTGAGTAAATTTTGGGGACCAATGGCTCCATTGATCGTACAAATAAACAACAATTACATTAAATAATGGGATAAACATCAGCAGATATCTTGGATAGACTTCAACAGATAACCAATAAACAGGAAGATTAGCAAGTAATATGACCAGATTAAATTTAACAAATTGATTTGACTGAATCCATTGCCAAAATTTTCTTGAAAATAAGAATACTATAAATAGTGACCAGGGCAAAAAGTGATATACTTGTTCGAAAGGAAAGGTAAAAATATGAATGATCATTTTAAAAACACCATGATGTGTGGCTGTGCGTTGCATAGACTGATCCATTAATACCGCAAATACCTGATCAAGTGGCACAAAATTCATGTAAACACAATAATAGACCATCACTGGCAACATTCCAGCAAGTGCTGCCAGGGTGTGCTTCCAGGAAATTATTTGTTTTTTAAATGCCTCAAAATAGATCAGTGTCGCAATGATACTTATCGCCTGAAAAACAAGTGCCGGCAATCCCTTTAACATAAATGCAATACTGCAAAGCAGATAGGAAGCTAAAAAACAGGATATCCATTTGCGTTGATTTCCAAAATGGTAGAGCAGCATAAAATTTAGAAAAACGATCCATGAAAAACAAATATCAATTAACCCAAACATGCTGTCCCAAAAAAGGATCCGACCACTGGTCAACAACATGAGAGCTAACAACAATGGATTAGCAAAGGATTGATATTTCGATGACCAATAATAAACCGTGAAGGCATAAATAAACAAAAACAAGAGATTGAGCAGCCTCGAAGGCCATTCCCCATATTGCCCTAAGACTTCGGAACTTACATAAATCAACCAATTAAACAATGGAGGTTTGTTCAAATAAAGTTCTCCATTTAAAGTCGGCACTATGAAATTGCCTGAAAGTTTCATTTCCAGCGCTACCAGATTTCGAATGCCTTCATCACCAATGATGGGTATAGTGCCCAGATTCAGAAAATATGCCGGCGATCCAATGATAAATACCAAAACCAAAAATTGCCTTTGAGTTAAATTTGAAATCAAATTTGTAATTTTTTGCAATATGGATTTTAATAAATTCATGATAAGCTTTCCCTGATAGAATTTCGTTTTAACTGTAATGGCATTATGTTTTAGAAAACACTTTGTCATAGAGCTCATCTACTGTAGCAATTGGCACAATATTAATTTTATACTTGGAAGGGTCCCATGATTTCAAATTGTATTTTGAGATGCATACCGCCTTGAAACCTATCCGCATGGCTTCCTGAATACGCGATTCAATGCGGGAGACCGAGCGAACCTCTCCCGACAAACCGACTTCTGCGGCGAAACAAATTTGTTTATGAAGTGCCTTGTCTTCTAAGGAAGATATCACAGCAGCAACTACAGCAAGATCCATTGCAGGGTCATTAACGCGTATGCCTCCTGCTACATTGAGAAAAACATCTTTTTGCGCGAGCGAAAAACCGCATCGCTTTTCGAGGACGGCTAAAAGCATTGCCATTCTTCGGTTATCAAAACCATTCGCCACGCGTTGCGGGCTTGGATAGACTGCAGGACTAACGAGGGCTTGTGTTTCAATGAGCAATGCACGTTGCCCTTCAATAGTTGCCGCTATAGCTGAACCGCTGAGCAGTTCTTCATTTTGGGAGAGCAATAATTCCGAAGGATTAGTGATGGCTCTTAATCCGTTGGCCTGCATTTCATAAATACACAGTTCATCAGTAGAACCAAACCTGTTTTTAAGCACCCTAAGGATGCGATAAGAATATTGTTTTTCTCCTTCAAAATGCAAAACGGTATCTACCATGTGTTCCAACAATTTAGGCCCGGCGATTTCACCTTCCTTATTGATATGGCCTATTATAATGACGGGAGTCCCGCTTTCCTTGGCATATCTTATTAATTGAAAAGCACTTTCTCGAATCTGACTGATAGACCCGGGTGCAGAATCCAGATCACCGCTGAATAAGGTTTGCACAGAATCGACGATCAATAATCCGGTTTTTAATCTTACAGCTTCCGCTAGAATACTTTGGACCCGTGTCTCAGAAAGCAAATAACAAGATTTTTTTGAAGTATGAATTCTGTCAGCCCGCATTTTAATTTGTTCACCACTCTCTTCGCCGGATACATATAAAACGGTATCCACATTTGCATTTAAAGCCAGTTGTAGCATCAAAGTAGATTTACCAATACCCGGTTGGCCAGTAAGCAGGCTCACTGAACCTTTGACCAAACCTCCACCTAAACCTTTATTTAATTCGGCATCGCCTGTGGTAATTCTTTTTTCAGACACGGAACTAATTTCATCCAATAAAACAGCAGTTGTCTTACCGGGCAGATGCTCGTATTCTTTCCATTGACTTGTCAATTTTGGCGAAACTTCTCGTTCTACAACTTCTTCAACCATAGAATTCCATGCAGCACACGATGTACATTTCCCTGACCACTTTGGGGCAGTAGTCCCGCATTCAGTGCACACATAAATTGTTTTTAACTTAGCCATAAATCATTTAAAATTCGGTGCTTCAACAGGCAAAACTAAGCAAAACAAGCTGGAGAATGGATTAAAGATAAAAGATCATGCCCCCCCTTTTGCCTGTGGGCCCCCTTTTTTCCTTCCCAACCTCCATATCTTGTTTTTCTCTTTTCTTTGATGATGGATAATGGAGTGTGAAGGCATATAAGATTAGAGGCTTTTTGGCTTAAAAGTTACTTTTGTTTACATGAACAATGCATTGTGCTTCAAATTGAGGCTGAAGTAATTCAAAAATACATTATAAAATTATTGAATATATATATTATTAAATTATAAGCATAAATAAATTAATTTGTTAAGAAAAGCAAAATGTTTTATATTTCTACCAGAAATAGGGAACTCTTTTCATTAAAATTCTGTCATTATTATCATAAACCATGATGAATTGTCGTTTTGCAATGAAATGAGAGAAATATAAAAAACTAAGTTTCAATTGGTTTTTTGGGGTTATGCGGGGTATCATCTGCTTGGATGGTACCCTGCTTCATTTAAAGCATGATCTTTTCTTGCGTTCAATTGTTAATAATTTTCCAAAGGACCTTGAGTTTTACATCAAGCCTTGGGAATTTAAATCCGGTTTGTTCAGACTGATTAATTTTGTGATATGAATTTGAATCCATTGACACCTGCCGTTGAGAGTTTATTATTTGTCTCGCCGCAACCTATTAGTCCGACGGACATTAAATACTGCATTGAAAACAGCCGTTCGATAAGTATTAGTTTAGATGAAATTGAGCATGCACTTTTTCAGTTAACGGAGCGCTACACTTCAGATGAATACGGAATTGAACTTAAAGAAATCGCAGGAGGTTACCAGTTTTTATCTAAACCCGCCCATTTTCCGGTTATCGCGGAGCATATCAAAATGACCAATCGCAAAAAACTCTCCAAAGCAGCGATGGAAGCATTGGCGATTATTGCTTATAAACAACCCATTTCCAAATCGGAGATCGAACAAATTCGCGGTGTCAATTCCGAGCATTCGATCCAAAAATTGATGGAAAAAGAATTGGTTGAAATCACAGGAAGGAGTGAAGGACCCGGGAAACCCATATTATTAGGTACTACCCAGCGGTTTATGGAATATTTTGGATTAAAAAGTTTGAGCGATTTACCCAAACTCAAGGAATTTGCAGCTCCAGATCAGGAAATCGGAGAACCTGCACCTATTGAAGTTGAGGCAAAAATTCCGGAAGAACCCGTAACTGAAATGATAACAGACAGTTCAGAAGAATAAAATATGGACACCCTTGTAAATCGCGTTGCTCAAAGTGGTTTGATTACCCTTAAACTTGAGGACTATTTTCCGGATAAAACTGTTTATGAGTTTGATTTGAAGGATTATCTCTTTCATGGTTTAATTTTGAAAGAGCTCGATTTCAGAAAAGCACTCAAAGAACACGACTGGAATTTATACAAGGATAGTTATCTCACCATACTTTGTTCTGCAGATGCCATTATACCAACCTGGGCATATATGTTAGTGGCCAGTTACGCAAGTGAAGTTGTTGCGGATATTTATTTCGGAACCAAAAAAGATTTTTTAATTAGCTATTATCGCGATAAAATAAGGGCTATTGATGCCTCTATTTACAAAGATTCCAAAATCGTTATCAAGGGGTGTAGTGATAAAGAAGTTCCCGCTTCTGCTTATTTGGAATTAACTGCCCATCTTAAACCCTTTGTTGCGTCCATTATGTTTGGTGAACCTTGTTCGACGGTGCCGGTGTATAAGAGGGGAAAGGGTTAGTTTGACTGTTTGACGGGAATGGGTTGAAACCCATCCCTAATTATTGTTCCGGGTTGATTTCACGTGCTTTTGGTTTAGTGTTTGACGCTTGACGAAATTCTTAAATGATTGAATGCTTGACTGCTGACGGCTTGACTGCTTGACTCGGTTGACTGCTGAATCTGTTTGTACTGCTTAAAAAATGAACCGCTTGACTGCTTGACTGCTTGACTGTTTGACTGTTTGACTGTTTGACTGTTTGACTGTTTGACTGTTTGACTGTTTGACTGTTTGATCTTTGAAATCCGATAAACTAACATCGTTAGTTTATCGGATTTCAGGGTTACATATTATTAAAACTATTAGCGTAAATATTTATAATTTAGTTGGTTTCTTTTTTAAGAAGGAAATTTTAAATAAAGATTCATGCAAGGTAAAATTATACTTAAGTCTATACCCTTGGTCCCTGTAATAATTTATTGAATGGCCATGATAATTTATTGGGTAAAATCATTAGAAATATAAAGCTACTTACCTTTATTTCAAAATTAAAATACTATGAGAAATTACATGAATTTAAATGCTTTTAAATTACTCGATGACTTAGTATTGGAGGTTTATTCCATCACAAAATTTTTTCCAAAAGAAGAACAATATGGATTGAGCTTGCAATTGAGGAGGGCTCTTATTTCTGCAACTTCAAATATCGTCGAAGGAAGTTATAGGGATAGTCAAAAAGAGTATTATAGATTTTTAGAAATTGCATTTTCTTCTTTTAAAGAAGCTCAATACCAATTATTACTTGCAGAACGCTTAGGTTATCTGAAAACATCACAGTTAACTAGCTGTAAAGCAAATTTTGTAATTAAAGAAAAAGTTTTTGCAGGATTGCTTCGTTCAATGAAATCTTGAACATTTAAAGTTGAACGAGGATCAATCATTTTTAATTTCTTTCTTATACCGAATCAGCCAAGCAGTCAAATAGACAAGCAGTCAATTCCTCCCCATCAACTATCCCCATCTAAAATATTGCCTAATCCACCCAGGATGCTTCCTTCTTCTCGTCTGCGGGTGCCACCATATTGCATGATTCGCGCAGCCAATCGGCTAATGGGAAGGGATTGTACCCAAACCTTGCCGGGTCCACGGAGGACAGCATAGAAAAGACCTTCTCCTCCGAAGACCATATTCTTTACACCCCGTATGAATTCTATGTCAAAATCTACTCTTGAAGTATAAGCGACTACACATCCAGTGTCGATTCGTAAAGTTTCGCCAACTCCCAATTCTATTTCCTTTACAAAACCACCTGCATGTACAAAAGCCATGCCGTCGCCTTCCAGTTTTTGCATAATAAATCCTTCACCTCCGAAAATTCCCGTACCCAATTTTCTCTGCAACTCTATTCCAACCGAAACACCCATGGCAGCGCATAGAAATGCATCTTTTTGAGCAATGATTTTGTTTTCCAATTTACTAAGGTCCAATGGAATGATTTTCCCGGCAAATGGTGAAGCAAAACTAACTCTTGCCTTACCAACACCTTGATTGGTATAAGTTGTCATAAAAAGACTCTCTCCTGTAAGCAGCCTTTTTCCTGCTGAGAACAATTTTCCCATGAAACCGGCATCCTGTTGGGTTCCGTCACCAAAAATGGTTGCCATACTAATTCCATCTTCCATCATCATAAAGGCCCCAGCCTCTGCAATGGCTGTTTCACCCGGATCCAATTCAACTTCCACGTATTGCATTTCTTCGCCAAAAATGCGGTAGTCGATTTCGTGATTGCTGCGCATGTGTATTTTATTTTTTACAAAGGTAAAATGTAAATTCGGATTCAGCTATTCAAATTTTCCTAAATCGATATGATCAAATAAGTATTGGTAATTATTAAACCCGATAGTTTGCCTAATAAAGTTAATATTTGTAAATAAAATAATGAAGATGGTTTCTCAATCTGATGAAATTTTATTTACAGCTCATATTAAATTTGATAAAGCATCAGAAATGTATTATGGTTACTTACCCAACTTACCAGCTGCTCAAACTTTTGCTTTAAACCTGGATGAACTTTATAAAAATTTAAATGAAGTATTAAACCTATGTCTTGAAGAATTAAGTGCGGAAGAAATTTCAAATGCTCAATCACATTTTATTGGAACAGCTTTATTGCGTGTTAAAAAATGAGTCGCTTAAAGCTCGTTAAACCCCACCAACTATAAAAATGCCTAATCCATTTCGGTTTTCAGAAACTCAGAACCAAAGGAAGCTATTCATTTTATAAAAATGCTGATGGGAGGTTCACAACAGTTCCATTCCACTCAAATACAATGCTTCCTCGCCCACTCATCAGATCCATTTTGAGACAAATTAATATTGAAATGGATGAATATATTTCCTTTTTTAAATCTTAGTACGCTTTTCTACATCACTTTCTCCCCCGGTTCATAAACAACTTGATTTATTTTCTTTTTTACCGGTTCCAGTGATTGCAAATACCGGTATATAGCTTTGAGTTCCAGTGTGTCCATTCTTGTAAATGCTCCCCAGGGCATTGGACTACCCTTATGGACTCTTCCTTTTTTAAATCTCGCAATAAAAGCTTCTTCGGTCCATTGCGACATGATACTGGTCTCCAGATCTGGTGTAATATTTGGAGATACATAGGTTTTTCCTTCTGTAAACACATCAGGTGGAAAAACGGTACCTCCTGCAAATGGCTTACCTACGAATGCTCCCGTTTTAAGATCTCTTTCGGTATGGCAGCCATTACAATTCGCCACAGAATTGGCCAAATATTTACCGTAATCAATTGTAGTATCAATTTTTACTGACTTGGGCGGGTTTCCTTTGGTACCTTCGGGTTTGATCACACCAAATGCCATGAGTGCTTTTCCCAAAAAACTCAAAGATGTCGCTGGAACAGCGTGATTTACAGGTTCTTGAGATCTTAAATACGAAAGGATGGCGATTAAATCTTCATCGCTCAACTCAGCAAAGGGCATAAATGGAAAAATGCAATTGCCATCTTTACCTACCATATGCCGCATGACTCTTGCAATTTCTTCATCAGAAAAATTTCCTATTCCGGTTTCTTTATCCGGGCTAATGTTTGGTGCCCTAAAAGTACCAGGGGGAATTGTAAGCTGCCAGCCTCCGCTCAACGGAATCATCTCACCATTCTCAACATCTTCAATTTTATTCATGGGCACGTGGCAAGTGCCACAATGTGCAGGCCCATAAGCCAAATGTTTCCCGCGGGCAATAACCGCACTATCAGTACTGGCCTTTAGCTCCGGGTATGGGGCTTCAAATTTTTTATTCCAGGATAATTGGACATAAATGAAAATGATCGCAATAATGGCTATGATCAAAAAGACCAGCCATTTTAAAATCTTTATGAGCAGTTTCATAAACTTGGTTTTGTTTGTTGCTAACAAAATTATTAAATTTTATACTTGTTAAAAACACTTTATACAATTAATAATTTGCCCTCCTTGCAGCTTATTAAGCATTCATTGGCAATGCTAATGGGTGTTGACTGCCAATAGCTATATACTTTAGTTAAATTCCTATTTTTTAAAGTTTTATCTATAAATAACTTACGTATATGATATTATCTCCTTTAAGCCCTAACCCATCCCTGTAATTCTTTTTCAACAGCTGTAGTAGGCGCCATAAAGCAACTTAGCTTTACAGGGCTTTTGCCATGGTAAAGAAATATTACTGTGGTGATGAGGGGTGCTTTTGAACGGGGTACCCCTTTTTTTTGGAAGAATGCGTAAAGCTATTAAGCCGGAAGCCTAAAGCTTAATCCCTCTTTAGCTTAAGTTTTTCATCTACTTTCTTTCCAAATTCCATAACTTATATATCTTATTTGAGCTTTGAGCTTACAAAATCAGTGAGATTATAAAATAACTCATCAGGCTTACGATCAGAATGCTCCATACATTTACTACCATACCGGCTCGCAACATCGTACGCAAAGGGATCTCTCCACTGGCAAATACGATCGCATTTGGCGGAGTTCCCATCGGCAACATTCCTGCACAGCTTGCCCCTAAAGTCATTGGTATCCCCAAAATTAAAGGATCCAATCCCAATGAAATTGCAACAGTAGTAACGATTGGTGCCATCACTAAAACCTGTGCAATATTGCTCATGACCTCACTCAAAAAAACAGAGACCGTTGTAACCAAAAGTATAAGGAGCAACATATGATCCGGCGCAACTGAAGAGATAAAAACACCAATTCGTTTCATAATACCCACTGTTTCCATACTTTTCGCCAGGGCTAATCCACCACCGAACATAAGTAATATTCCCCAGGACATTTTAGAAGTATCCCTCCACTCCAATAAACTAACATTTGTTTGTTTTTCGTTTCCAGTTCCATTTTCATCAGATGGGATTATAAATAACAATATTGCAGCGAATATCGCAATACCTGTATCGTTTAAATTCCATTGAAAATAATGAATGAAGAGATCTTTGGTAACCCATAAAATTGCCGTGAAACAAAAAACAAAAAATACTCTCTTTTGAGCTTGAGTCCAAACTCCAAGAGTTCTCAGCTGATGTTGAATATATGCACTTGCATCAGAGTCCGTTTGAAAATTTATCCTAAACAGAATTCTCGTAAATGAAAAATACAATGCAAGGAGAATGAGAACTGCAATTGGAAAACATATCATGAACCAATCCAAAAAAGATATAGATTTATTGAGATCCGCGTTTATGAACCCAACATATGCAGTATTGGGAGGTGTTCCAACAATGGTTGACAAACCCCCTATATTGGAAGCGTAAGCAATGCTCAACAAGACAGCAATTTGCAATTTTTGAAAATCCTGCCTATCCGACTGTTCCTTTAAGACTTGAATTACCGACAGTGCAATCGGATACATCATCAAAGTCGTTGCGGTATTTGAGATCCACATACTGATTACAAATGTTGACAACATAAAACCCAGAATGATGCGGTTTCCCTGGGTGCCTGTTTTCAACAATATATTCAAAGCAATTCTTTTATGCAAATTACATTTTTCGATAGCGAGTGCTAAAAAAAAGCCGCCCATGAACAGAAAGATGATAGGGTCAGCATAATTTGTTGCTGTTTTTTGCAAGGATTCTATTTCTAAAAGCGGGAATAAAACCAAAGGAAACAAAGCCACAACTGGCATGGGTAAGATCTCGAAAACCCAAAAGGAGATCATCAATATAGCGCAACAACTGAGTCTAAGCGCAGATTCCTCCAGCTCAAATGGATTGATAAAATAATTGAAGCAGATCCCTAAAACAAGGATTGTAAAAGTGGCGTATTCATTTTTCCACTTTCGTTTTTTTAATTCCATCATCTATATAAAGAACCCAAATCAGTTCTACTTCTTTTTTACTGCGCCTCTGAGTCCGGCTCTGATATTGATCGCTTCTACCCCAATTGAAAATGCCATAGCAAAATAAATATAGGCTTTTGGAAAATGAAAATGCAATCCTTCCGCAACAAGAGCAGTACCTATCATGATCAAAAATGACAAAGCCAATACTTTTACTGCAGGATGTTTGTTGACGAAATTTGCAATAGATCCCGAAAGTAAAAGCATCACAAAAACAGAAACCACTACCGCTGCAATCATGATGTATAAATTACTTACCATTCCAACAGCAGTTATAACAGAATCCAATGAGAATACGATATCAATAAGTATGATCTGAAAAATAATGCTGTTGAAACTGATTTTAGCCGGAACATGGGCATCTTCTTCCTGTGTGCTGGACTCTTCAACTTTGTGATGAATTTCTTTAACGCTTTTAAATATTAAAAATAAACCGCCGAAGAAAAGGATCAAATCGCGACCGGATAAGTCAAATGACCATAAGGATATTAATGGCGTGGTGAGTTTCATAATAAGACTCAATGAGAATAACAGTGCTATTCTTGCAAAGAGTGCAAGGAATAAACCTATTTTTCTACCCCTTTCACGTTGCTCTTCGGGTAGTTTGTTGGTCAATATAGAAATAAAAATGATGTTATCAATACCCAGTACAATTTCCAGTGCCACCAGTGTAAAAAAACCTATTAGCAGATCCGGATTTAAAAATGCATCCATATGATTAATTGAAATTTGATGCAAGTAACAAAAAAACTGTTATATCTGAATCGATCTTAAAACAAAAAACCCCGGAAAAAGGCTTCCAGGGTTCTTTGTGTTATCGAAATCTAAAAATCTTATCCGCGAACTTTCATCATATTTTTCACTTGCTGGATAGGGCCATTTTGCAATCTGACATAATAAATTCCTGCCGGAGCTTCTTCAAGATTACATTCAATATCATATTTGCCGGCTTGCATATCTCCGTCGACCAAAGTTTTAATGACAGATCCTTCATTGTTTATAATTTGAATCATAGTGTGGCCACCAAATGTTTCAAATTTGATCTTCGTGCGATCTACAAATGGATTAGGATATGCATACACCAAATTTTCTCCAAGTTTAGTATTGTTTTCATGGACTGATGTTGGAATACAATTACCTGGATCGAGGATTGGAAGTTTTTGATAATTGCGAAGTAATACCGTTTCTAAATCAGGATCTGGTACGCAGAACCAATCTCCTAATATGGAGGCATATACCGAGCGAAAATCATACTGCATAGGCAGATTAGAGTTAGCTTTTGAATTAGGATCAATGATAGGATTAGAACCTAAAACTCCGGGGATTACTTTAGCTCCAAATACAAACATGGGCTGAGCCGCACCATGATCTGTTCCGCCTGATGCATTTGAAATGATTCTTCTGCCAAATTCAGAAAATGTCATCCCTAAAACCCGATTCTCTAGACCCAATAATTTGGCATCATCCATAAATGCTCCAATAGCATCAGAAAGTCCTTTTAAGAGATTTGCGTGGTTTCCAGTGGATTTGTCGGCGCTATTAGCTTGATTCGAGTGCGTATCGTAACCGCCTGTACTCAACCAGAAAATCCGGGTTTTAATGCCCCCTGAAATCAACTTGGCAACAATCCCCAGTTGTTGTCCTAAAGTATATCCAAGTTCGTTATTCTTAGGATACATTTGAGAAAGGTTAGAGCCTTTATCCGCCGCACCCTTCACAGAATCTCCAAATTTATCGGTCTGGCGTTGCACTTCGCGAACATAGGCCAGTTCTTTACCCATATAATTATTGGGTGCCGGGTCAGCAAACAAACTACCCGTTAGATTCAGGGGATCATTTGTGTTACTTATAGATATCGCCATTGGAACCCCCTGGTTCTGCAATCCAATGACCACATTGCCTCCAATTCGTATACCCAATGGATCCGGCATATCTGTATTTGGAAATCCTACCGGATAATTCGGATATTCGTATGCAAGGTACCTTCCAGCCCAGCCGGAATAAAGAAATTCCGTAGAATCTGAACCTGTCATCATGATGTCTGTTGCCCGAAAGTGTGAATAACTGAATCGGGGTAACCTACACTTTGGATTACAGCCAATTTGCCTTGGTTGTATAAATCATACATGCGATTCATGGCTGGATGCAGTGCTGTTGCGTCATTTGTGCCGCCCAGTTTCAGCAGTTTATTTTCAGGAATGAGGATTCTTTCACGGATGGAGGGCAATGCAAGTGCAGCGTATTGGTCTACAGGTATCACCGTATTTAATCCATCATTACCACCACTCAATTGAATGATGATCAGAACGCGGTCTGTATCATAAAGTGATTGATGTAGTGCCGAGAGCAAAGGACTGGAGGCATGGGCAGTAACAGTTATGCCTCCTACGGTCACAGGAACAGATTGTAAAAACGATCTTCTTTTCATATATGATGATTTAAAGGAGATTAAAAATTAAAATTAACAAAGATGAAATTCAGCAGATGACATGAGATAAAGAAAGAGATCCTGTAACATCGTCGGTACTCTTCTTGCTTCTGGATCTGTCGTACTTGGATTGGCCAGGTAAACTTCCCAGGCATCTGTCCAATAATAATCAGTGGTCTGACCTAACAACAGGTAATTTGTTTTCAACTGGTCTTTTACGCTTTGCGACACCGGAGCTCCCAGCATCAGTTCGACTGCTTCTAATATCAATGCATTTGGATCTGAAGGGTTTTCAAATCGTTTTACAAAATCTACCCAATTGTATTTGACTGTGTATCCATACGAAGGGCTGCTTGCACCACCGTAAGTATTGTTTTTATTTAAAGTAAAACTACTGCGTGCAAAAGTTTCATAACCCGATTTTCGTCCGGGATACGTTGAAGTATCTATCCACATCTCATAATAGGATGGGGCTTGGTAATAAGCAGGCCAACCAGCAACATTTGGGGGGTCGTTTAAATCCTGCCCAGCATTTACATTAAATGTATGAATCCGATTCCACATATAATACTGAGCTTCCAATTGCGTGCTGTTTGGAAAAGGGTATTGAAGTGTACGTATGATCCCTACATGAAAATCGATAGTGCTTTTGATCATACAAGATCTGTGTTCAACTTTAAAGAAATAATCTGAACCTAAAAGCTCCTTAACTACATAATGCATTTGATCCGGATCATTGATATATTGTCTGAAAATTTCGGCCAAAGGCTCAATCACTTCTGTTTCTATTTCAGGAGTGATTTCATAATATACAAAGAAATTCCACAATCTTCTGCAGATGTACTTTGATACTTCCTCTGTAGCAAAAATCATTTCAATCAAATCATCTAATTCCTTGAAAGCCCTTGCCATTTCTACACTTTCAAAAGTGCCTTTATCTGTGATACTTGCATCATTAATGATCACTTTGTTGCCGTAGAAAGCAGAAAACTGTTTGGGATTTATGTCGTGATTATTTTTATTAAAGCCTTTCGTTGGAAGTACATTCAGATTATTGACTCTGGTAACCAAGGTCCAACCTGTAAGCACTCTTGCAGCAGCTTTTACATCATCTTCAGTATAGCCGGAACCCGGGCCTTTTCCTACTGTAAATAATTCCTGAAGTTCTCTACCATAATTCTCATCGGGAGCTGTTTTCGTATTGACATTGCCATTGAGATAACGCAACATACCCGGATCCAAACTTATATCCTTAAGGAGCTGCTTGTAATTTCCAAAAGCATATTTTCTATAAAGATTCTGGGTCATAAAAGCAGAATTAGCCGATTCAATGACACTATCTTCTATAACCAATACCGTCTGGTAAAACTGAATCATTTTTTCATAAATGGTCCGGTCCTGATGGATCATCAATCCAGTCCACCAGTTCTTCAGACCTAGCCGCCTGTTGTTATTGGGATTGCCGACTAGATTTGGAGGGATAGGTTTATCTACCCAAGTTTGTCCCCATTCAACAGCGTATTTAAAATTGCCTGAACCAACCGGGTCTTCGTATTTTTCAAGAGTATCCAGACTTGGATCCACATTGTTATAATAGGCCCTGACCGGAGGATCCGGGATGCTTGGCGTTTTTGGCACCAGCTGGTCAACAGCTTCCGCCAAACTTTTATTTTTAAAAAAATCGAGATCCCCGTGATTTACACCAAACAAAGATCTTCGAAGCAGATGAAGGAGTTCCGGCTTTCCAAAAGCTCCGGAATAAGGTTTCAGTTTTCCCATACACTAAGGTTTTATAAGGTAAAATTAAGAGTAATTAACAATTTATTTATGAAATTACGTGACTTTAGCCAATTCGGTTGCTTGCGTATTCTATTTTATAAAGTCTGCATCATTTATCTTTGCCCTTTAATTTTACTAAAACTCATTAGAATGCCATATTTATTTACATCGGAATCTGTTTCAGAAGGACATCCTGATAAAATTGCTGATCAGATATCTGACGCCCTTATAGAGCACTTCCTTGCATACGACAAAGAATCAAAAGTGGCTTGTGAAACACTCGTTACCACAGGTCAGGTTGTTTTAGCCGGAGAAGTCAAGTCTAAAGCTTATCTCGATGTTCAGGAAATAGCACGCGAGGTGATTCGAAAAATTGGATATACGCGTTCTGAATACATGTTTGAGGCTAATAGTTGCGGTGTTTTCTCAGCCATCCATGAACAATCGGCTGATATTAACCGTGGTGTTGATCGCAAAGCCAAAAAGCAAAATTTTGAAGCCAGGGCAAATGCGCAAGGTGCCGGTGACCAGGGAATGATGTTTGGCTATGCCACCCACGAAACGGACTCTTATATGCCATTGCCCCTGATGTTATCACATTTGTTGCTGCAGGAGTTGGCACAAATCAGACACGAGGGTAAGATCATGAATTATCTAAGACCTGATGCAAAAAGTCAGGTGACCATTGAATACAGCGACGATCATAAACCACTACGGATAGATGCAATCGTCATTTCCACTCAGCATGATGATTTTGTGAAGCCAGGCAAAGGCGCAGGTGCACAGGAACTGGCAGATACAAAAATGTTGAATCAAATCCGGGAGGATGTAATCCATATATTAATTCCCAGAGTGAAACGGAAACTCAATGCGAACTTGCGCAAACTTTTTAAATCAGATTTAACCTATCACATAAATCCAACCGGCAAATTCGTAATCGGTGGTCCACACGGAGACACCGGACTTACCGGGCGAAAAATCATTGTAGATACCTATGGTGGAAAAGGTGCGCATGGAGGAGGTGCTTTCAGTGGTAAAGATCCTTCGAAGGTCGATCGATCAGCAGCATATGCTACCCGGCACATTGCTAAAAACATGGTTGCAGCCGGATTGTGCGATGAAGTTCTGGTCCAAGTTTCCTACGCTATTGGTGTAGCTAAACCCTGTGGACTTTTTGTCAATACCTTCGGAACGAGTAAAGTTAAAATTAAAGACGGCCAGCTTGCCAAGAGAATTGAAAAATTGTTTGACATGCGTCCGTTCGCAATCGAACAACGCCTTAAACTCAGAAATCCCATTTATTCAGAAACTGCTGCATATGGGCATATGGGAAGAGAACCGAAAACTGTTTTAAAGACCTTTAATGCCGGTAAACCAAATGAAAAAACGGTAAAAGTGGATCTCTTTACCTGGGAAAAACTGGATTTCGTACGCAAAATCCGCCAAGAGTTTGGTCTCAACGGGAAATCTTAATCCAGCCATAATTTTTAACTAATTTTACTCTTCTGTTTTGGCAATTCACAAAACAGTAGTAAATTATTTCGGTAATTTTATTGCCTTTTCTATAAATTGCCTATTGAAAATTCATAGATGTATCTATGCGCATAAAACAAATCTCCACATCAAAAACCAAACCTAAGCCATCATTATCATTAGATCAAATCATAAACATCGAAACATAACAAAAATTGCAAGGTAAATTACGAGCTTCATAGAAAATCATAGTATTCAAAGCCCAATAAAGTAAATCACATTCTATTAAAGTGCCATGGCAAGAATCCGAGTAAAACAAATATTTTGTTCAAACTGCCAATATTTATTTGATCAGGGTGAAAACTTTTGCCCCAACTGCGGACAAGAGAATCACCATCCTAATCAACCTATCAGGCATTACATCGCTGAACTTATTGAAACATTGCTCCATCTGGATTCAAAATTCTTCTTAACCCTAAAAGCGCTATTAACCAAACCTGGTCTGGCGACAAAAGAATACAATCAAAACAAACGGGCGCGATTTATGCCCCCGATTCGACTTTATGTTTTTATAAGTTTTATTTTCTTTTTATTGATTCAAATTGATACGAGTAATAACAAAACTTTTGTAGAAGCTGAAGTGATGGAATCAGAAGAACCTGGTCTAACCACAACCGATTCTTTTGGAAACCAGTATCTACCTTCAAATATCCCGTCTGATACTCAAAATTTCAGTATGAATGTAGGTTTATTAAAATTGAATCTCGATAAAAATGATCTGTCCAAACTTGTCAATGCAAGCCCGGAAGAAATAGATTCACTCATCCTTGTAAATAAACAGGAACCCAATTATTTAACACGAACTGCAACCAGGCAAATGATTAAAGCTTTTAATGCAGATCCTGACTTTAAGAAAAACTTAAAAAGTAATATTATTAAAAACACTTCTATAGCCATGTTTTTTTTAATGCCTCTATTTGGGTTCATATTGTACTTATTACATATCCGGCAAAAGAAAAATTATTATGAATTTTTAATTTTTTCTATTCACTATCATATTGTTGCCTTTTTCGCATTCAGCATTTTATTTCTTTTTGAAAAAATTTGGACAGTAACGGAAGGTTTATATTTCCTGACCATATTAGGGCTTTATGCATATTTATGGATTGCCTTAAAAATAACTATAATCAATCCTGGAAAAAATCATATTTAAAATCATTTCTAGGAGGTGTCATATATCAAATTATTCTTTTGTTTACGATGATCATTGTGATCGTTATTGGTTGGTGGTTTTCTTAAATTCAACAGAACATGATCAATTTTATTGAACATATTGGAATCGCAGTAAAAAGCATTGAAGAAGCGAATCTTATTTACGAACGTTTGTTAGGCAAAGCACCTTATAAACAAGAATGGGTTGAATCTGAACAAGTCAAAACTTCATTCTTTAAGCAAGGTAATAATAAAATTGAATTACTGGAGGCAGCTTCTCCGGAAAGTGCAATTGCTAAATTTATTGAAAAAAAAGGCGAAGGTATCCACCACATTGCTTTTGACGTGGATAATATCATTGAAGAGATGAATCGATTAAAAGAATTAGGATTTCAACTCATCAACGAAAAACCCAAAAAAGGAGCTGACAACAAATGGGTTTGTTTTATACATCCGAAATCAGCAAACGGAGTCCTCATCGAATTGTGTCAGCAAATCCAGGGTGATGAGTGTTTATGAAATCAGTTTTGCGATTGTTGGTGGTTTTTTAGCGGGTTGTATAAATACCTTATCAGGTAATGGATCAGTTATCACTTTGGGATTTTTAACCGGAGTTATGGGACTACCAGGAAATGTGGCAAATGGAACCAATCGCATAGGTATTATTACACAAGGAACAGCCAGCCTGGAAGCTTTTTTCAGGCACAACAAAATCCCTTTAAAATCGAGCTGGAAACTATTGATCTGGGGTTTTTTTGGAGCCATTATTGGCACTCTTGTAGCGATTAAAATTTCTGCGGATCATTTTATCATTGTATTTAAGTATCTCATGCTTGTGCTCCTGGTCTTTATATTGTTTAACCGCAAGCAGGCACATCACAGTGATTTTCCCGAAATCAAGATTACACCCTGGTTATATATTCCCGTATTCTTTGCTTTTGGATTTTATGGTGGTTTTATTCAAATGGGTATGGGCATTTTTTTATTGGCATTCATGGTATGGTATATGAAGTTTCCCATTATAGAAGCCAATGCTTTAAAAATAATCATGGTGACAGCATATACTGGAATTGCTTTACCCATTTTTCATTTTGCGGGATTGGTAGAATGGAAAATCGGACTTACCATTGCTATTGGGCAAGGGCTCGGTGGTTGGATGACCGCCAATTGGGCCAGTAAATTACCCAATGCTTCTATTTGGGCATACCGATTTTTGGTAGCTATTATGATTTTTACTTTATTAAAACTCTTTGGATTGTTAGATTTCTTATTTGTATCATGAATGAAAAAATAAAAAGCACCGCCGCTTTTGAAAGCGAATATCTAAAGCTAAATTCGGAACAGAAAAAAGCTGTTGATTGTATCGAAGGGCCCTTATTGGTTATTGCCGGACCCGGTACCGGTAAAACACAAATACTTGCCATCCGCATTGGTCACATTCTTTTGAATACAGATGCTGATGCCAAAAACATACTGTGTCTAACATATACTGAATCAGGTGCTGCCAACATGCGAAAACGACTCATTCAATTTATTGGCCCCACCGCATATGAAGTTTCGATTTCCACTTTTCATGCCTTTTGCAATCATGTGATTCGAGAAAACCCCGAAAGTTTTTTTCATTTCAGCGATTATGAAGTGGTATCTGAACTTGAAAAAAGGACTATTTATCAAAAAATATTCAGCAGCCTTGATCGGGAAAATGCACTCTATAGTTACACAGAAAATTACGAATACGAAATCCCGCGCCTCAACTCTCTATTTGAGAAAATTAAAAAAGAAAACTGGGATCCAGATACAATCCTGGAGGATATAGATCATTGGGTTAAAGCACAGCGGGAAAGTGAAATATATATTTATAAAAATAAAGGCAAAAACAACTTACCCGGTGATTTTAAAGAAGCTCAGTTTAAAAAAGAAGTTCTTGTTAAAGCATCGCGTTCGAAAGCTGCAGTGGCGTTTTATAAAATATTTCAGGAAGAATTGGACAAGATACATCGCTATGAATATGAAGACATGATCCAATGGGTCATTCGTCAGTTTGAAAGTGACGATGCTCTTTTGCAAAAATATCAGGAGAAATACCAATATATTTTGGTAGATGAATATCAGGATACCAATGGTGCTCAAAATAAAATTTTATTTCAGCTGTTGAATTATCACGATTTTCCCAATGTTTTTGCAGTAGGTGATGACGATCAGGCCATCTACAGATTCCAGGGAGCGAATGTTCAGAACATGTTTGATTTTGATCATTTATACCGGCCCGAAAAAATCAGATTGGTGTCAAACTACCGATCCTCGCAAATTATTTTGGATACGGCAAATAGTCTGATCTCAAATAACGATGAGCGGCTGGTTACAAAAGAAAACGTTAGCCCGATAAACCTCATTGCCTCCGGAGATTATGCTGGAACATCTGTACGGCCAATCCTAACCAAATATCCGGATCAAAAAACGGAAGTCTTACACATTTGTCAACAGATCAAAACGCTTTTGGATAATGGAGTAGCGCCTGATAAAATCGCCATTCTTTATAGAAAAAATCAAGAGGCAGATCCGTTCATCAAATGGTTTTCGGTCAACAACATTCCACATCAAATCAGCAAACAAGTCAATCTTTTAGATGATTTTTTTCTACAACAGCTCTTACTTTTATTAAAATATTTTGCTGCCCAGGATGCAGACCCATATCAACAGGATCATTTATTGTACAGATTGATGCATGCACCTTTTATTGAGCTCGATGCATCGGATATTGGGAAAATTGCATTCAAACATAAAGATCTCCGATACGCCGGTTATGATGACATGGAAGAAAAAAAGGAAAGAAACTCAGCAGCGGATAATTCTTTACTCAAGCTTCTATCGAATGAAATTTTACTGGCAGAAATAAATGTCCAAAATACAGCTGCATGTCAAAAATTGTACCATCTGCTGACGCAGTTTCAAAAACAATTGGATGATCACACCCCTCAAGTCTTCCTTGAAAAACTTGTCAACGAATTTCAAATTCTAAAATTTATACTCCAACTGGAAGATAAATTTCATTATTTGCAAATTCTCAATTCATTGTTTGAATTCATCAAATCAGAATCAGATAAAAATCCCCGGTTGGGAATCCTTGATTTCGTAAATATTCTCGAAGCATATCAAAATAATAATCTGGTCATACCTTTCAAATCATTTAGTGGATCCGTAAAAGGGCTGATATTATCAACATTACATAGCGCTAAAGGACAAGAGTATGACTATGTGTTTATGATCAATGGGACACAGTCCAATTGGAATAATAGAAATACCTCAAGTTTTAAACTACCCGAGAGCTATGTCAATACGAATGTCAGCAACGATGAAGACTTGCGTCGATTATTTTATGTGGGGATCACCCGTGCCAAATTTGGACTCTATCTCTCTTATGCAACCGCGGGTGACAAATCTGAAATGGTTCCTTGCAGATTTATAGAAGAAATCAAGAGCAGCGGACTTCTGGATGAGCGCGAACATTTGGCAAAAGAACAGGATGTTTTAGAGCAGATGGTGATTGAAATGAGTCCTTTGAAAAAGGAATTTATCATGCTGGAACAAAATCATTTTGAAAAATTTATAGAAACTTTTCGTCTGAGTCCAACCGCACTTAATAAATATCTCGAATGCCCGGTCGCATTTTATTACGAAAAAGTTTTAAGGATTCCGGGTGCCCGAACACCATCGCTGGGATTTGGAAATGCCGTACATTATGCATTGGAACTTTTCATGAAAGGAAAATGCTTAAAGTTTCCAAAACCAGGAGAGAAACTGCTCAACTATTTTAAAAGGGGGATGCTGAAATTTCATTCGCATTTTACACAGCGGGAATATGAAAATTACCTTTCTGAAGGTGAACGCGTGTTAGTGCCCTTTCTGAATCATTTTCAAGGAGAGTGGCTCGAAGCAGAAGATGATAAAGTTGAATTAAAAATCAATACCGAATTCAGCGAAGTACCTATCTCTGGTAAACTGGACCGAATCGATATCATGAAACAAGGAGTGCGAGTTGTCGATTACAAAACGGGAAAACCCGATTTAAGTAAAATTAAAGCTCCATCAGACAAATTAAAATATGGAAGCAATTACTGGCAACAAATGGTGTTTTATGCAGTCCTACTTAAACATTATGGGCCTTTCAAAAACGCAAATGTTACCTCAAGCTTTTACTTTGTAAATCCAAGTAAAGACGATAAGTTTGAAAAATCCGAAATGGAACCCGGTGAGTTTGTTCCGTTTCTTGAAGAGCTTATCGTTGATTGCTATTCCAAAATCAAGGAAAAACAATTTACCCCGGGTTGTGGGAAAGAGACCTGTGAATGGTGCAGGTATATCGACTCGGGTGCAAATGTGAGCTTAGTGGAAGAAGCAGTCGAAATGAGTGATAATGATATATAAATATATAATACTATATATAATATTGTATTACAATCATTTATATTTGTAATTCGATTAATTAATCTCTTGATTCCCATTTAAATTCTGGCTTCATATTAAATAAAATTCTGGCTTGTGAGCATATCTTCAAATTGCGCAAAACCCAAAAGAACGAACTCCTTCAGATTTATTTCAACTCCCTGAATGTTAATAGAATATTTCATCTTACTTCTTTTCGTCTTTGTTGGTTAAGTTTTACATACAGCCAATAAAAATCAGTTTTTCATCATTTTATTTTAAGCTATGAATGCAGGTATCGGTTCTTTTACAATTCCATATCTTTACCACATGCTAGAAAACAAATCTTCCCGTCTTGTAGAAGGCAAAGCTAAACCCCGGGGTAAATTTCCACATATCAAAAGAGCCGGAGATTTTTTATTTGTATCGGGGACCAGCAGCAGAAAACCCGACAACAGTTTTGAAGGGGTTGAAGTTGATGAAATGGGAACCACACAGCTCGATATCAGATTACAAACCAAAGCGGTTATTGAAAATATCAAAGAAATTCTTCAATCGGCAAATGCAGATCTTTCTGATATTGTGGAGATTACTACTTTTCTCGTTTCCATGAATGACTTTAAAGGCTACAACGAAATATATAATTCCTTTTTTGATTTCGATGGTCCTACGAGAACGACTGTAGCCGTGCATCAATTACCACATCCGCATTTATTAATAGAAATCAAAGCCATAGCTTACAAACCCTTATGAGTCAGGATAAAAAATACACCTCAATACATTACAGCAGTTACCTTGGATTAGAGAAAATCCTAGACGCCCAGCATCCACGAAGTGCACAACTTGGGAAAGAAGCGCATGAAGAAATGTTGTTCATCATCATCCACCAGGTTTATGAATTGTGGTTCAGGCAAATTTTACATGAAGTAGATTCGGTGATGAAGATGTTTGCATCTGATAAAGTTGATGAAAAAAATATAGACGTTGCGGTATCGAGGTTGGAACGCGTGAATGAAATACTCAAATTGTTAATTCAGCAAATCAAAGTTCTGGAAACGATGACTCCCTTGGATTTTCTGGATTTCAGAGGCTATTTATTTCCTGCATCCGGTTTTCAGAGTTTTCAGTTTCGAAAACTCGAAGTCATGTTGGGCTTAAAAATAGAAAAACGGATCAGTTATACACCACATGCTTATTACAAGGAATTCAGCGAAGAGCAACAAACAGAAATACAAAAACACGAAACAGCATCCAGTTTGTTTGATCTTATTGAGGCCTGGCTTGAAAGAACTCCATTTTTACAAATGGATGAATTCGATTTTAAGAGCAAATACATGCAGGCCGTGAATAACATGCTCCAACGCGAACGAGATGCCATACAATCCAGTGATTATTTATCTGAACATGAAAAAGCCATGCGCCTCAAAATGAATGGTGATACGGATAATTATTTCGCCAATATTTTCAATCCCGATTTTCATGCACAACAGATCGCCGAAGGTAAAATGCGTATATCTTTCAAAGCAGCCATGGCCGCTTTATTGATACATCTTTACGGCAGTGAACCCTTATTGCAATTGCCCTGCAGACTGCTCAACACGATTACAGAAATGGATGAGTTATTGACCAACTGGAGATACAGACATGCACAAATGGTCATGCGAATGCTCGGCCGCAAATCAGGAACAGGAGGTTCTTCCGGACATGAATATTTAATGGATACTGTAAAAAAGCATCAAATTTTTATTGACTTTCACAATATTTCAACATTGCTGATACCTCGTTCAGAATTGCCCGAGCTTCCGCAAAGTATGAAAAAAATGCTGGGCTTTTATTTTAATCAGCAGTAAAGAAAAGGAATGAAAAAAATTGACATTCATACGCATATAATTCCGGAGACACTTCCTAAGTGGGCAGATAAATTTGGCTATGGAGGATTCATAAATCTGGAACAGCATTCCAACTGCAGTGCTAAAATGATGATCGACGGAAAATTCTTCCGCGAGATTCAAAATAATTGCTGGGATCCCGCTACGAGAATTTCAGAATGCGATCAACAAGGTATCCACATTCAAGTGTTAAGTACAATTCCCGTATTATTTTCGTATTGGGCACAAGCTAAAGACGGATTGGATGTAGCTCGTTATTTAAACGATCATCTTGCACATGTAATCCATTTGTATCCGGATCGCTTTATAGGATTGGGAACATTGCCCATGCAGGATCCGCAATTGGCTATTGCTGAAATGCAGCGTTGTATGAATACGCTGGGTTTGGCAGGTTTTGAAATTGGTTCGCATATTAATTCATGGAATCTCGATGCCAAAGAATTATTCGACTTCTATGCAGAAGCCGAAGCCTTGGGAGCAGCCTTATTTATACATCCCTGGGATATGATGGGCAAAGAAAAAATGAATAAATACTGGTTGCCTTGGTTGGTAGGCATGCCTGCTGAAACTTCATTGGCTGTATGCAGTATGATCTTCGGAGGGGTTTTTGAAAAATTTCCGGATCTGCGCGTTGCATTTGCACATGGTGGTGGTTCTTTTCCCGGAACGTATGGAAGAATCAAACATGGTTATGATGTCAGACCAGATCTTGTAGCTGTAGATAATCCCCATCATCCAGATAAATATTTAGGCAAATTTTGGGTGGATTCACTGGTACATGATGAAGACATGTTGGATAAACTGATTTCGCTTTTTGGAATTGATAAAGTGGCATTAGGTAGTGACTATCCGTTTCCCTTAGGAGAATTGGAACCGGGAAAATTGATAGCGCATTCTGCATACGATGAAGATGAAAAGAGTTGGTTGAATTATAGATCGGCAGAATCCTGGTTGGGGATATTGTAAAGGAAAACAATGGACTTTTTTGTTTCCCGCAGATCGCGCAGATAAAGCGCAGAGAGAATACTTTTATATTAAATGAATTCTTTTTAAATAATTAAAAAATATGAACAGACGAGTTTATTTTTTTCTGGCCGCTTTCTTCTGTATCGCTGCCATTGTGGTTTATAAAATGTATAATAAACCGCATGCAGATCTCACAGAAACCAAAGCAGATTTTAGCATGACTGCTGCTGCCTTATTGGAAGAATTTGAAACCAATGAAGAAACCGCACAATCAAAATACCTGAATAAAATCATCGCCGTGAATGGCACCATAACGGAAATTCAACAGGTAGAAAACAAGACCATCTGGATACTCGATACGGGGAATCCATTAAGCACTATTCAATGTGAAATGGATCCTCGATTTCTGGAAAAATCTAAAAATGCTGCTGTTGTAGGAAATGCCGTAACCGTTCAGGGCCTCTGCTCTGGAAAACTCATGGATATTGTGATGAGTCAGGTGGTTTGGAAGGAATAGGCTTGTGGGAGGAGGTCTTTGAGTCTGCTTGACTGCTTGACTGCTTGGAGGAATAGTCTGTTAGTCTGTTAGTCTGTTAGTCTGTTAGTCTGTTAGTCTGTTAGTCTGTTAGTCTGTTAGTCTGTTAGTCTGTTAGTCTGTTAGTCTGTTAGTCTGTTAGAAAAAAACACGCCCTAACGAATGTTAGTTCAAATAAATACGTATTTTTTCAAATTATTTTTCAGAACTTTACTTGTTAAATAATATTGCTTTGAGCTTTGAGCTTTGAGCTTTGAGCTTTGGGGTGGAGATTTATCATGATCCGTTTCCACTGGCAGGGGGTAAGTGCATTTTGATTCGCATTGTAACCCATCATGTTGTTGCTGTTGGCCAGCCAGTTATTGCATAAGCCATAATTGGGTCCGCCGCAATCATTGTAACAGGGACCACTATAACATTCCGCTGTCGGGTCCAGGTCCACTCCCGCACATTCGTTGTCGCATGCAAAGGAATGACATAATCCAAAAATATGCCCGACCTCATGATTTAACAAAGACGCAAAGGACCACCAACCAAATTTTCCTTTGAACTTTACATTTTGATAAGCGCCGTAAAGGATGAGTGAATTGCAAAAATTCAAACCGCAGGCACTGCCGTTGAGCAATCGTTTGCCATCATCCTGAATGACAATATTTAAGACCTTGTCACCGTATGGGAAAATTGCAGGGGCGCGCTGATCCCAAAACCAGATTCCACCAAAGCTATCCGTAATATGCCCGGGTTCTGAATAGATATGATAATTGTAATGTGCATCTCCCCTCATATTCTGCTTTGAAATCGGACTCTCCCCTAAAGAATCCAAAACCCAGTTTGCGTGATTGATCAATAAACCTGCCCAGTGCAATCCGTTTGATATTTCCGAATCTTCAGGAGACCCTCTATAAAATGTTGCCCATTCTGGATGTTTTACAAAATGTATATTGATGTTGACTTTAAAATGATCGATGTTTGCGGTATCCAGATTCTGAATCCACTTCAAGTATTGTAATGAATCCATCAAAGGATTTTCAATGCTTTCTGCGACAGTTTCTTTCTGCAGTCTGGTTTTTGTTCCACAATTGGGCAAGATAAAAAGCAGCAATACGTAAATCAAGTATATTGATATAAGTCGTATCTGTGTTTTAATTTGCATATGAATGAATGCAAAGTTCGAAACTTTATGGATCCTTTCCTCCCTATTGATTTTATATATTTGCACTAATGATCTTAAAAATACATAAGCCTGCAGCACCGCTGGATTTATTTATCGATCATTTTCTCTATTACAAAGATTATATACCGGATCATCAATTGGATCGCTTTTTTCCGGACGGAAATACCTATCTCGTAATTGACCTCACTGAAACACCGAAGTCCATTTACGACAATGTAAGTTTAAAAGAAATCCAATCCTGCAAAAGAATCTGGTTTTCAGGAATAAGAAATCAGTCCATTACGATTCCTTCCGGACTTGAACAGGAGATGATTGTTGTCAATTTTCATAAAGGAAAATCTTATCCATTTATAAAAGCTCCGTTGCATGCGTTTACAAATTTAACGGTAGATGCTGAACTGGCACTAAACTCCGAAATTCAAAGCTTGCGAGACCTGTTGTTAGCATGTGTGGATGCTGAACAAATGTTTGCGAAAATGGAAAGCCATTTTTTAAATTACCATATTCATCCTTTGGTCCAAAATCCATTTATAGACTATTCAATTCAATGTATCACCCAATCCCCTGAACCATTTACCATTGAAAAACTAACTCAAAAGGTAGGATTTTCGCACCGCCATTTCATCAAGATCTTTATGGAGCATGTTGGAATGAGTCCTAAACAATACATGAAAATCATCCGCTTTCAGAAAGCCATTCATTTTGCGGAAGAAGACCCGCTCAAAACCTGGTCTGAAATTGCGATGCAATGCGGTTATTACGATCTAGCTCATTTTCATCATGAGTTTAAGTTATTCTCGGGATTTAGTCCGAAACAATATCGAAAACTTCACAGCGATTTTACGAATTACGTTGCAGTTGGCTGAGGTCAATTTTTTACAAATCCATTTCGCTGTTCCTGTATTTCTTTGCAAAAAAAAAAAGCTGCATTTAACCAAATTTAAAAAATATGAAATTTTTTAATCTTTTAAGCATCGCATTTTTGTTCTGTTTGACCTCTTTGCCGTGTATGACGCAATCAATATCAAATAAAGAAAATCCCTATCTGATAGCCTACAACATTCGTACTTTGGATACGACCGCCGATGACTGGGAAATTATGATCATGAACATGGATGGCGGCGATAAAAAAAACCTCACTCAACACAAAGATGTTGCATGGACCTATTATGCCTTTGACAATCGTTTGTTCTTTATAAGCGACCGCGACAGTGCTTACCGGAATTATTATTTATATGAAATGAATCCGGATGGTGCCCATGTTCGCAAAATCAGCAATCTGCGACTCGAAGACAGCTGGATGGGGAGTCGAAACAATGGCGATGAAATGATTGTTACCGGACGCATTGGAAAAGACATCAGACATCAGTTGTTTTTAATCAACACACAAACGGGAACATTTACACAATTGACAAAAGACACTGCTGCATATTTCAGAGACCCACTGTTCTCAAATGATGGAAAGTACATTGTATATACTTACAAGAAAAACAAAAGAGACCGCAATGAAACTGAAGAGCTTTACATTATGAATTCGGATGGAAGTCATGTCCGAAAACTTACCGAGTATCCAAAAGATAATATTTCATTCAAAGACTATGGATACAAAGCCGGTGCAGCCCGTTGGCATCCCACTGAAAACTTCATTAGCTATATTTCTAAACAAGATGGCAAGCATGGTATTTTTGGAGTTACACCTGATGGAAGCAAGCGATGGAAGGTTTTGGAGAGCGATCATGCCGATGGTTGGCATGACTGGAGTCCGGATGGACAATGGCTGGCCTTTAACCGATCTGATCCGGAAGAAAAACAGTTCCATATCATGCTTATGAACTGGAAAACCAAAGAATTGAAACAGCTTACAGACAATAGTCTAAAAATACAAATGGCACCGGTGTTCTTAACTAAGATAGACTAAGATTTGAGGATTTATAGGATTGGCAGGATGAGGAATATTATTGAGTTAAGAAATTTTTATGCTTGAGATTTTAGATAATCATTTTCCCTTCTATCATGAGAAGACTCTCAAGTTTTAATCAGAATTTCCATTAAAATGAAATATCTCATTATTTTCGCCCTGTCTTGGAAATCATTGTAAAACATTTCAATCAACTTAAACTCGATGAGCTTTATGGTATCATACAGCTGCGACTTGAAGTATTTGTATTAGAACAAAATTGCCCTTATCAGGATTTGGATGGAAAAGATCCCCATTGTTACCATGTAATCGGGAAACAGGGAGAACAGATCGTAGCCGGGAGCAGATTAGTTCCGCCGGGCATTTCTTATGATGGCTACAGTTCTATAGGCCGTGTGGTCAGCCACAAAAATTTCAGAAGGACCGGTGCGGGAAAATTAATCATGAAACAAAGCCTTGCATATAGTGAAAGTTTTTTTCCAGACACAGCCGTTAAAATTTCGGCACAATCTTATTTGATTCCGTTTTATGAATCATTTGGTTTTGAATGTATGGGAGAAGAATATTTAGAGGATAATATTCCGCATACAGCCATGATTAGACCTTCAGGACTGCCCTTGCCTGATTGAGTAAATTCAAAACTTCCTGTTTATTTTCGGCCTGCGCATAAATTCGCAATACCGGTTCTGTGCCTGAAGTTCGAATCAGCAACCAGCGATCATTTTGAAAATGATATTTATAACCATCCAGATTTTCTTCTATAAGTACTTTTTGGTTTCCCCATTCTGAAATTCCATTATGGAGCGACTCCTTCACTAAATTTATTTGATATTCAGAAAGGGAAAGATCCCAGCGATCATAATAAAAGGGACCCACAATTTGATAAACTTCATCAATTAATTCTTCAAGAGTTTTGCCTGTTTCCGCAATATATTGCAGCAAGGTCAATGCGATCCATATACCATCCCGCTCAGGGATATGTCCTTTAATGGCCAACCCGCCAGATTCTTCTCCGCCCACAAGCACTTCCTTTGTGGTCATGTATTCAGCAATATATTTAAAACCAATTTTAGTAATGATGCATTCTAATCCAAAATGGTCTGCCAATTTTTTTAATTTATTGGTCACTGAAAAGCTGACCACAACTGCTCCGGTTTGCTTTTTATAAACAACCAGATAATACAAGAGCAACAACAAAACATGATGGGAGTCCACCATGTTGCCCTTTGAATCGATGAAAGCAAGTCTATCTGCATCACCATCATTGGCTACACCAATAAATTGGCCGGGATGTTTTGCAAGGAATTTCATGATCTCCTGTAAATTGCGCTCGATGGGTTCAGGAGGCAGGTTCTCGAAACCCGGATTGTAATGGCAATGAAATGGAACCATTTCCGGGTATATCTGTTTCATCACATTTTGACCAGCACCATACATAGCATCGTAGGCTAAACTAACATTCGTTCGTATTTTTTGCAAATCAAAATGACTTTGAACATGGTGGATATAAGCGGCTTCTAAATCGATGTATTCGATCAATCCATTTTTCAAACACGATTCAAAATCCATTTCCCTTAATTTGGCCTCTGCAGGTATTAACGCTTCGATTTCCGCTATACCTTTCGGCAAGAGCGGACCACCCAAGGAAGACTTTAATTTATAGCCATTGTAGGAAGCAGGATTGTGACTAGCAGTAATGACAACACCCAAATGAGCCGCATTTTGTAAAACGCCCAAAGAAACCATAGGAGTACTAACAAATCCCCTGGCAATCAAACATTGAATGCCTTCGTTTGCAAAAGTACAAGCAATTTCTTCCAAAAACATTTGACCACCAAATCGACAATCGTGTCCGATGACGACTTTATGAAATCCTCGTTGTTTTAACCATTTACAACTTGCTTCTGCGACGCGGTTTACATTTTCAACGGTGAAGTCCTTGGCGATAATGGCCCTCCACCCGTCTGTTCCAAATCTGATGTTATACATTGTATTCTAATATACCGCAAAGATTTGGCAAAAACGCAACAATTCAAACAAAAAAACATATTAAATAAATATTATATATATTTGTCCCATGCGAAAACTTCAGGATACCTACCGGCACAAAGGATTAAGAAACCAACTGATCGATGAAATTAAAGGAAAAGGTATTACTGACGAGCGAGTTCTGGCAGCATTGGCAAAAGTACCACGTCACTTGTTTTTGGACAAAGCATTTGAAGAATGGGCTTATAAGGATAACGCATTTCCCATAGATTGCGAACAAACGATCTCTCAGCCTTACACGGTAGCCTTCCAAACGGCGCTGTTAAAAGTGGAAGCCAAGGATAAAATTCTGGAAATTGGTTTGGGCAGCGGTTACCAGGCCAGCATTTTATTTGAACTGGGGGCTAAAGTTTATTCCATTGAACGTCACAAACCCTTGTATTTAAAGACCACTCAACTTTTAAGCGAACTGGGGTATAAAGGGATCCGCACATTTTATGGGGACGGCTTCAAAGGTTTGCCCATGTTTGCTCCTTTCGACAAGATCCTCGTTACAGCAGCTGCTCCCATGATCCCAAATGATTTAATCCGTCAACTCAAGAACGGCGGTTGCCTGGTGATTCCATTAAACAAAGGAAGTTTTCAAGAAATGCTAAGGATTACCAAGATTACTGAGACTGAAACCAGGGAAGAGCGATTTGGAGATTTTCGGTTTGTGCCTATGTTGGAAGGAATGGAATAATTTTTAAGATTTCAAACTAATATTTTTACTAGGTATTGTTGAAGTTTTATAATTACTTTATCTTTGAATTCGTTAAACCTCAAAACAATATTTTATGCTTATGAAAAATTCAAACATTAAAATTGCATCAGCATTTGCTGCAATCCTGATGTTGATAACAGCTTGCCAAAAGGAAGTTGCTGAATCAAGCATCGCCCCATTGCTCATTCCTTCAAGCAATGTCGTTGAAGGAAGTTACATCGTGATGTTCAAATCAATCTTCATGAAAGATTACACCGGCGTGATGACTTCCGTCTCACGCGAAGAAGCTGAATCTGTTTCATCAAGGAAATTGTCTTATTTCCAAGAACAGGTTCATAAATTAATGATACCATCAGGTATTCCTGCCACCCAAATCACTGATTACTATTCAGAAGTGTTTTATGGAGTTGCACTTAAACTTGACAAGACACAGTTGGCAATATTGTTGAAAAACCCGATGGTAGAATTCATCGAACAAGACATGGAAGTCCGTTTACCGGATATTACTATTGAAGATAGTGGCATTAAATCGCGCGCACAAACCCTGCCTTGCGGCATTACCAATGCTGGCGGTTCTGCGGATGGATCAACATCAACAAAATGGATTTGGATAGCTGATACCGGTATCGATCTTGATCATCCGGATTTAAATGTAGTGACCAATTCGACTTATGCAAAATCATTTGTAGGCGGAACTCCAGACGATTGCCATGGTCACGGTACACATGTTGCAGGAACTGCAGCTGCAAAGGATAATACCATAGGAGTGATTGGTGTTTCTGCAGGAGCGCCAGTTGTTCCCGTAAGAGTCTTGAATTGCCAAGGGTCAGGCCAAACATCCAAAATTCTAAATGGTTTGAATCATATTGCAACTTATGATGAAGCCGGAGATGTTTTGAACATGAGTTTAGGAGGTTATTGGGGTAGCAATTGCGCAACTAATTCAAGCTATAAAACTGCATTAACCAATTTAAGCAATGCAGGAACCCGGATTGCATTGGCTGCAGGCAATAGTTCTGCGAATGCAAGTTTGTATTCTCCGGCTTGTGTAAATGCAACAAACATTCACACTATTGCATCAATGACTTGTGCAAAAGCCTGGTCATCATTCTCCAACTTTGGGGCTCCACCTATAGATTGGATCACCACCGGATCTTCTGTATACTCCACTTATAAGAATGGCGGATATGCGACCATGAGCGGTACGTCTATGGCCTCCCCTCATGTAGCGGGAATCATGCACAGTATACAAGCTTCTCCAAATCAAAACGGAACTGTGACTTTCAGCGGAGTCAATTATAAAATAGCAGTTCGTTAAATAGATTATTAAAACTAATATTTAAACCCTGCGATAGAAATGTTGCAGGTTTTTTTTTTGGAGTCCACTTATGGAAGGATTGGTTTCCCGCTGATCGCGCAGATACTATGCAGATAAATTCCACTATCATAAGAAATTGACTTTGCGGAAAATTGATTTTGAAATTTCAGTGCAATTGAAATTCACAAGTATACCGAGTTTTTTACCAGATAACCGTAAATATGTAATGACTTGCTTGTGGCGGACTTCAGCCAGGTTTTCAATCGACTTAATTTCAACAATCACTTTGCCTTCAACCAACAAATCAATCCTATATCCAATTTCCATATGAAGATTATCATAAATGACTGGCAATGCGACTTGTTGCTTAACGATTAGTCCTTCCTTTTGAAGCTCATACTTTAATGCGGCTTCATATGAAGATTCAAGCAAACCGGGACCCAACGAATTGTAGACCTTAAAAATGGGACCACGTATTTTATACGAAACTTCATTTTCTGTCATTACCTTATTCATTAATTAAAAAGGATGTTTCAAAATATGCAGTTAATGTAAATAAATTATTTATTAATTGGTTCTACACTTATTCAATTGCCATACATTTTTATTAAATGCCGCAATTAATATATTAATTATTCTTTTTATAATTCCTAAATATTTGCATTCAAATCCAATATTAATTTGCGCAATCTGCGGGATAAAAGATATGTATGACTCTATGTACCTTACATATTTAATATCTTTCCATCGAAATAGCAATTTTGATTTATGAAAATATTTTACACCATTTTACTCCTTACACTTTCGAATGTGTTCATGACATTAGCCTGGTACGGGCATTTGAAATTTGCAGAATGGAAAACATTTAGTAAGTTCGGATTACCCGTTATTATACTCATCAGCTGGGCTATTGCATTTTTTGAATATTGCTTCCAGGTTCCAGCTAATAAAATAGGATATCAGGGAAATGGCGGGCCGTTTAGTCTGGTAGAACTTAAAGTGATTCAGGAGGTAATTACCTTATTGGTTTTTTCGGGATTTACGCTACTCGTTTTTAAAAATGAAACCATACGGACAAACCATATTATTGGGTTTTGTTTTCTAGTGCTGGCCGTATATTTCATTTTTAAATCGAAGTGATTGCCTGTTATCTGATCATTGTGGAACTTCCTTACTTTTTCATTGTTTTATATTTAAATAAGTTAAAGAATGAAAAAGTTAATCTGCATATTCTTTCCGGTTTTATTGGGCCTTACCGGAACTAACCCCTTAGTCGCTCAAATTCAAAATGAGAAATCGGAAGTGGTAAGAGTTTATGGCAATTGTAATATGTGTAAAAAGCGAATTGAAAAAGCTGCTAAACTAAAAAACAAAGTAAATGCTGAATGGGATAATGAAACCAAATTGGCAAAGATCTCTTATGATAGTGTCAAAACGAATAGTTCCGATGTTTTAAAACGCGTAGCACTCGCGGGGTATGACAGTGATGTGTATAGAGCTTCAGATGATACCTATAAAAAATTACATGCTTGTTGCCAGTATGAAAGGCCTCCCGTTGTTAAAAAGGAATGATATATTTTGGAATCAGGATTAGATTGTATGTCGCAGAAAGTATCTTTTTAAACTTTCGATTTTAAATTACTGATTTTCGAAAGCATAGCGTAGATGATAAAATGATTTAATATTACTTTATGACTAAGTTGGATCTCAAACTATGAATCTCCCTTCAATTTTTAGATTGCAGTCTAAATACAGATAATCATAGATTTAATATTTCTTGTGCAGATTCCACCATTTATTGTCGATGGTTCTGAATGCGACGATGCCAACAGAAGGTTTGAAATAAAAATAAATGCTGTCTCTGTTTCTGTATTCATAAACATCTGAGTAAACTGAATCATTGATTTGAACTGATGGTATCAACAAATACCGGTTTTGCTTAGAAAGCAATGTATCACTAAATCTGGCTGTGTTTCCCCGATTGGACGCTACAAATGATATAGATGCCACAGCACCACTCACACTGGGGTTCGTTCGGTGCACTGTTAATTTTAATTCATCGTACAATACAGGGTCTAAAGGTTCTGAGGTTTTTGCGAGTCCGTCTTCAACGATTCCAATATTTCCAATGATGCGAAGCTTTCGCGAAGTATCCAGATCGTAATAGTTGATCGTTAAATGTTCAGCAAGATAATAACGGTCTGCACGCATTTCTTCTTCAATACAGATATTTTCAACGATAGTTCTTGAAGTATCGCGAATCAAACTTTGTGGATCGTATAAAGTGGCAGTATTCTGAGCTCCGGCATCTACAAACTCCAAAAATCGGATGTTATTGTAGGGTAAGTACGCCACCGAGTTCACATCCAAACTCAAATTTCCCAATATTTCATCCGGTGGACATTCATCCTTTTTTGAACAAGAAATTAAAGCAAAAGCAAGCATTGCGTAAATAAATCTATAACACTGCTTATTGAAAATGAATGGTGATAAATGCATGTAATCTTAATTCCTTTTTGTAAACAATCGCAAAAATACATATTAATTCATGAAGCACCGGAACCTCTACGTCTTGCAGGAAAATTCAATAAGAATTAGATTTATTAATATAGCAATGAAAATACGAAAGCTTTATATCATGTCGATTTCAGTATTATCACCTATGTTAAAACTTTGAAATCTTCCTTTAATGACAGCATCATTTCCAATGATTGAATGCTGCAATACAACGTCTTCAAGGCTGGTAAAATTGCCTATAATATCATCTTTTAGTATTGAATTGGTAATTTGACTGTTATCGCCAATGGATACATTTGGACCAATTATGGAATGTTTGATTTGGCAATTTTGTCCGATACTTACCGGTTGAATAAAAATAGTGCCCTCATATTGTAGGATGGATTTATCTAATGGTTTTCGAGCCAGCATAATGGCATTGGTCGAAAGTAAAATCTCTTTTCTTCCGCAGTCGAACCAATTCCTTACTTCCATGACCTCAAAACGGCTTTTATTTTCGAGCATGCACATCAGACCATCTGTAAGATGAAACTCGCCTTTAGTTTTACGTCCAGTCCGCATATTACTTTCCAGGCAGCTTAAAAGTTTTTTCCATTCCTTAATGAGGTATAAGCCGACAATAGCGAGATTTGAGCGCGGAAATTGAGGCTTCTCAATAAGTTTTTCAATAAGCCCATTATCGTCCAATTCAACAACTCCGAAATTTCTGGGGTCGTCAACTTTTCGCACGGCCAGGGTATTCACCTTAGAATTCTGAAGTACATTCATATCTATGTCAAGGATGGTATCGCCTAACTGGATCAGTACCTCGTCATCATCCTTTAAAATATCCCGGCAAAGAAAAATAGCATGCCCAAGACCCTCGCGTTCATTTTGGGAGACATAATGTTTAATAATACCCTTATAATGTTCCTCCAGATACTCCCTGATCTTTTCACCCAGATAACCCAGAATAAAAACATATTCCTTAATCCCGGCTTCGATGAGTTGATCTAAGATATAAGCAATAATAGGCTTGCCAGCCACTGGAATTAATGGCTTGGGCTGGGTATAGGTAAGCGGCCTGAGCTTCGTTCCTGCCCCGGCAACGGGAATAATAGCCTTCATTTGAAGCTAATTGTGCAAAAACTAAGCCGAAAATTGAAAGTAATGATAAGATTTATGATTTATCGGCGGATGGTCTTCTTGTTAAATTAAGGGAAACTATCTAGCAAGCTTACAAGATTTCAATTATGAATTAGCTATATTTAATTTTTAAATCAAAAATGCAGCTATGCAAAATTCAATCTTTTGTTTGATGATCTTAGTTTTTTGTCAGATATCTCAGCATTCGGCGCAAACGCTTAACTGGTCGGGTGAACAGATTATCCAAATGAATACATCGGGGAGCACAACCCGACCAAGACTCCTGGCATTAGGCAGTCAAAAAGGTATTCTCATTTGGGGTCATGAACAAAATCAAAGCATACAATATGCTTTATGGGAGAATGATCTTTTAGATGCCCCACAAACATTGGATATTGGTACCCGCAAAGCCTTTATCACCAGCTGGGCAAGTACGGAGATTGCCGGTCAGGACAATATGGTATATATCGTTTTTAAAGAGGACCCTGCCGAAATGGGTAAGATTTATTTACTGAGATCCAATGACTATGGAAAAACATTTACACCTCCAATTCCGGTGGTGGATCCACAAGGATTTTATTGCAGATTTCCAGGGGTTGCCATGGATGCAAACCAACAACCCATTGTGAGTTATATGCGATTTAAAACAGATTGGAGCGAGCCCGCATATGTGAGCATCCGTTCAAACGATTTCGGTGATACATTTGACCCTTATACTGAAGTCACAGATAAAACAAAAGGCGAAGCTTGTGATTGTTGCCCGGTAAGTATGGAAACTGATGCAGATCGCATAGCTGTGTTTTATAGAAATAACCGGAATAATATTCGCAATATGACCGCGGCTGTTTCCCTAAATAATGGGAAGAGTTACGATATTACGGCAGAGTTAGATACTGCAGATTGGTTGCTACATAGTTGTCCATCGACCGGAGGAGATGGATTTTTTGCAGATTCATTTTTGCATACCACCTGGACTACAGGAAGGACAGGTAGTACAAAAGCATTTTACAGTCGCTTAAACTTAAACACTCAAAATGTGGATGGGTTTTTTGCATTAACGCATCAGCAAGGCAGAAATTTGCAACAAAGCTATCCGAGAATGTCGGGTTTCAAGGATACGGTTGGAATCGTTTGGGGCGAATTGGTAAGCAATATGGATATTTTTTTTAGTCACTTTACAGATGGGGCTTTTTCGAATCTATCTATAAACACGCAGCGGATAAATTCGGTAACAAATGGGCACCAGTCATCCCCAGATATAGCTTTTGCAAATTCCAGTTTTTATGCCTGTTGGCAAGATTTGAACGATAACAGTATTAAGTTTAAGATTGGGAAATATCAAATTCCGAACAGAAATACAAATATTGAAACTGAAAGTGGTTTAAATATTCAAAAATCATCAGATTCTTATTTGATTACTTCTAAAACTGAAATAAAAAACTGGACCTTATTTGATTCAAATGGACAAGTCCTTATGAACGGACATATGGCAAAAGAAATACTGCTCAAGTATCCAAAATATGGGATATATTTTTTGCAATTGCAACATAAGGCCGGGATTTGGCTTGTTAAAATAATTATTTAATATATTGATTATCAACTATTTAATTATGATTATTGGCATCTTAATAATATTTTACTCAATATATTGAGTAAAATTACTCAATATATTGAGTAATTTTGTTCAATATTTAGAATCGGTCTGTATTTATGTTACAAAGAGCTCATATACATATACTTAGTAATAGATTAAATGGACCAAGGAAATTTATTCAAGTCATAGTTGGACCTAGACAAGTAGGAAAATCAACAATGGTGGGTCAGTTTTTGGAACAATACAAGCATGGATTTTTAAGTGCTTCTGCTGATGCCGGTTTTTCTGAGGATACAACTTGGATTGACCAACAATGGGAATTGGCTAGAATACGACAAAAGAACAGCAATGCTTCAGAATTTCTTTTGGTTATCGATGAAATTCAAAAAATCTCTAATTGGTTTAATGCTCTCAAAAAAATTGGGATGAAGATACCCAGAATGGAATTCCCATTAAGTTAATTGCATTGGGATCTTCCAGACTACTTATTCAACAAGGTTTAAGTGAGTCGCTTGCAGGCAGGTATGAACTCATGTATATGGGTCACTGGACGTACAGAGAAATGAATCTTGCATTCGGTTTTTCTCCAATTCAATACCTTTGGTTCGGCTCATATCCGGGTTCAGCTGGTCTGATCTCGGATGAAAGTAGATGGAAAAACTACATTATTCACTCTTTAATCGAACCCAGTATCAATAAAGATATCCTTTCGATGACGAGAGTGGATAAACCTGCTCTTTTAAAAAAACTCTTTGAGTTATCTTGTTTGTATTCAGGGCAAATCGTTTCTTATAACAAAATGATAGGCCAACTTGACAATGCTGGAAATACTACAACATTGGCTCACTATTTGAATTTATTAGATTCAGCAGGCATGGTGGGTGGATTGGCCAAATATTCATCAAACATGCTAAAACAAAAAAACTCATCTCCAAAATTGCAAGTCCATAATACAGCATTGATGACTGCTTTACACAACACTCAATTTAAAAACCGTGATCCCAACTCAGATTTTTGGGGAAGACTTGTTGAATCCTCAATTGGATCAATACTCATCAATCATTCAAGACAATTTGGATCTAAAGTATATTATTGGCGAGATGGAAATGATGAAGTGGATTTTATTTTTCAGTTCCAGGGTAAAACCATAGCCTTTGAAGTTAAAGTCGGCAAACATAACAATATGAAAAGTCTGTCCACTTTTAAGCAAAAATTCAAACCCCACAAATCCATTAGCATTTCTAAATTTGGAATACCTTGGGAGGAATTTCTTGCGATAAACCCAGAAGACTTTATTTAAAAACGCAACTATCCTGCTAATGCCGCTGCACCTCCAACAATCTCCGAAAGTTCCTTAGTGATGGTTTCCTGACGGGCTTTGTTGTAGTTTATGCGCAATTCGCCAAGCATGTCTTCTGCGTTTTCGGTGGCTTTGTCCATTGCGGTCATTCTAGCGCCGTGTTCAGATGCTTGTGTGTCCAAAACGCATTTAAATAATTGCGTTTGCAGAATCGAAGGAATCAATTCCTCCAGTAATTGCTGCTGATTCGGTTCAAAAATATAATCGGCTTGCATTTTGGAAGTATCAGCTGATTCTCCACTGATCTTACTTACGGGCAAATATTGTTCGCGTTCCGGAAATTGTGTACCCGCATTTTTGAATCGTCCATAATATATTTCAACCTGATCGTATTGACCACCTGAAAATTCGGTCATTATTTGATCCGCTAAGGCTGCAATGTTATTAAAATTGGGCAGGTTATAGAGGGAAATATACTTGTCGATCAATTGTGCTTTTGGAAATCTTCTTCTAAAATAATCAAACCCTTTTTTACCAATAAACAACAAACTCAAATTGCCATCTTCATAGACTTTTGAATAATGATCCTTAACATATGTAGAGGCAGTCTTAAGAATGTTGGAATTAAAAGCACCACACAATCCGCGATCTGAAGTCACAACCACAACCAAGGGCTTTTTCATTTCGGTAGCCTTACCAAATGATAATCCCTGTCCTGCATCTCCTCCTGACATGATATGACTCAAAGTAATATTCAACCTATTTGAATATGGACGCATTTGTTGAATGGCCTGCTGTGCTTTGCGAAGTTTAGCAGCAGATACCATTTTCATGGCTTTTGTGATTTGCTGCGTTGAAATCACCGATTTAATGCGGTTTCTTACTTCTTTTAAATTAGCTGCCATACCTGTTCATTATTTGATGAAATCCGAAAGATTAAGCTTTCACTCTGTACTGTGAAGAAAGGTCGTTTGATACTTCCCGCATGGTTTTTAAATCCTCATCTAAAAGATTACCTTTTCTCAAATTCTCAAGAATGTTTGGATGTTTTTGTTCCAAGGTGGTAAGAAAAACATTTTCAAAATCCTTCACTTTATCAACAGGAACATCTTTTAATAAATTGGAAGTGCCCAAGTAAATGATGGCCACTTGTTTTTCAACTGCTACCGGACTGTATTGTGGCTGATTCAAAATTTCAACGTTGCGTTTGCCTTTGTCCAACACCGCTTTAGTAGCTGCATCAAGATCAGAACCGAATTTAGAAAATGCTTCCAATTCACGGTATACTGCCTGATCGAGTTTTAAAGTACCCGATACTTTTTTCATTGATTTAATCTGTGCATTTCCACCTACGCGCGATACAGAAATACCTACGTTAATCGCAGGACGGATTCCTGCATTGAATAAAGCAGATTCCAAAAAGATCTGACCGTCTGTAATTGAAATAACGTTTGTTGGAATATAAGCAGAAACGTCACCGGCTTGTGTTTCGATAATTGGCAAAGCGGTTAATGATCCACCACCTTTAACGATACCAGCCTTTTTTAAAGACTCCGGTAAGTCGTTCATATTTCTTGCAATCTCGTCGTTGTTCAAAATTTTGGCTGCGCGCTCCAGCAAACGCGAGTGAAGGTAGAATACATCCCCTGGATAAGCTTCACGTCCGGGAGGTCTACGCAACAACAATGAAACTTCGCGATAGGCAACGGCTTGCTTAGAAAGATCATCATAGATTACCAATGCCGGGCGTCCAGTATCGCGGAAAAATTCGCCAATGGCTGCACCCGCGAAAGGAGCATAAAACTGCAATGGCGCCGGATCTGCAGCTGAAGCAGAAACAATTACCGTATAAGGCATTGCCCCATATTCTTCAAGCGTACGTGCCACTTTTGCTACCGTTGAAGATTTTTGCCCGGAAGCTACATAAATACAATATACGGGCTCACCGCGATCGTAAAATTCTTTTTGATTGATAATGGTATCTAAAGCAATTGCCGTTTTACCTGTCTGACGGTCGCCAATGATCAATTCACGCTGGCCTCTACCAATTGGAATCATCGAATCGATAGGTTTGATACCTGTTTGAAGAGGTTCGTTTACAGGTTGTCTGAAAATAACCCCGGGAGCTTTGCGCTCGATAGGCATTTCATATCGAACACCACCGATCGGACCTTTTCCGTCGATGGGTACACCCAATGGATTTACAACGCGTCCTAACATACCTTCACCAACTTCAATGGATGCAATTTTGCCGGTGCGTCTAACTTTTGAACCTTCTTTGATTCCGTCCCACGATCCCATCAAAACTACACCGACGTTATCCAATTCAAGGTTCAAGACAATAGCCTGTACACCTGTTTCAAATTCAACAAGTTCTCCGGACTGTGCATTGGTCAAACCATATACGCGGGCGATACCATCTCCTACCTGGAGCACGGTTCCTACTTCTTCCAAACTTGCTGCGCTGTTGGTTCCTGAAATTTGTTGTTTCAGAATCGCTGAAATTTCTTCGGGTCTTATTGATACCATAATTTAGTTGTTAGTTGTTAGATGCTGGTTGTTGGTTGTTGGTTGTTAGTTGTTAGATGCTGGTTGTAAGTTGTAAATTTTAGATAATTTCATAATTCATCTTTACTCTATTCACTATAATCCATAATCTATATTCTTTTATCTATAATCTATTATCCTATCGTCTCTCGACTAAACTGATATAACTCGTATCGTACAAATTTTCTTTCAGTTCGTTCAATTGTCTTTTGATGCTGGTGTCATAATTTTTATCGCCCATTTCTAATATAAAGCCACCGATGAGTTTCGTGTCTACTTTTTGCGACAACTCCATTGTTTCACCCTCTTTGAGCCAAAAACTAAATTTACTTTTGATGGTATTTAACTCAGACTCGTTCAATTCTTTTGCCGTAATGAGCGTAGCCGATTTTATTTTTTTGATTTCTTTGTATTGCTCAATAAAAGCTTTACTGATGGAATCCAATAAGCCCTCTCTACTTTTAGATACCAACAATTGAATAAATTGCAAGCTGAGTTTTTGTACTTTTCCCTCAAACAAGCTTTTCATGATGGCTAATTTCTTATCAGTATGAACGATAGGACTTTTTAGCATAGCTGTGAATTCAACATTCTTACACACCTCTGCGATCGTCAAAACATCTTCATAGACCTTTTCCAATTCCTTTTGATCGTTGGATAGGTCGATCAGTGATTTTGCGTAACGATGTGATATTTGCAGTTGTGACATATGATTAATCTTGTGGATCCTTTTTAATTCATTTTGACCTCATCCATGAGTTTATTTACATACTCCATTTGTGCAGGTTGGTCGGCCAATTGTTTGCGAATTACTTTTTCGGCTATTTGTAAAGCCATGACTCCAATTTCATTTTTTACATCGACCATTGCTGCCATTTTTGCGTTCTCAATGTCTTGTTTTGTCTGTTGCAAGATTCTTTGGGCTTCTTCTTTTGCTTTTTCTCGAGCTTCCGCAACCAGCAATGTCGCAGACTCTTTGGCATCTTTATGATGAGCATTTTTTCTTCGCGGGCTTCTGCCAAAACTCTTTCGTTTTCAGATTTAAGATTCGACATTTCAATTCTTGCCTGCTTTGCAGAATCCAAAGCAATTCGAATGTCTTCCTGGCGATCTTTGAGTGCTTTGACGATGGGCTTAAACGCCATTTTTCCAACCAGAAACCAAAATAAACAAAAGAAAACAGTCGACCAGAACAGCAAACCGAAGTCTGGTTTCAAAGGTGAAAAATCCAGTATGAGTACGTTTATAAAATCAGGTAACATGTATTCCTCAATTAAATAATGAAAAAAAACGAAGGTTCCTTAGCCAACCGCCAGGTGACCTTCGAAAAAATTTTTACGCTACGAGGTAAGAAAACAGGATCGCAATCAAAGCAGCACCTTCAACAAGGGCAGCCGTAAGGATCATGTTGGCACGGATATCTCCCAATGCCTCAGGTTGACGAGCTATAGACTCTAAAGCCTTACCACCAATGCTACCCACGCCAATTCCGGCGCCGATAGCAGCCAAACCCATACCAATAGCAGCAATTGAACCTCCCATAATTATTGTTTTATATATGAATAAATAGTTTCCAAAATTAAATTAATGATGATGGTGTTCTGCGTGTGCATGTTCTTCTGTAGCTGCACCTATATAAGATGCTGTCAACAGTGTAAATACAAAAGCCTGAATCAAAGCCACCAATAATTCTATCGACATCATAAATACAGTAAGCAATCCGGAACCTATGGAGGCCCCCAAACCTGCGCCTGTGCTTTCACCAGAATTTCCAAATATGAAAATCAAACTAATGAAGATCAGAATAGCCATGTGTCCCGCTGTAATATTCGCAAAAAGACGGAGCATCAAAGTCAAAGGTTTAATAAATACACCCAAGATTTCGACAGGAGTCAAAATAGTTTTTACCCATGCCGGAATTCCAGGCATCCAGAATATATGTTGCCAATAATGTTTATTACCGTTTAAGTTGACCACAATAAATGCTATTAAAGCAAGTACCATAGTTACCGATAAATTTCCGGTTACATTGGACCCTCCCAAAAAAGGAATTTGTCCGAAGAGATTCAATCCTAATACAAAGAAAAATATAGCCAATAACAGTGGAATAAATTTCTCCCATTTTGCGCCTAAAAAAGGTTTAGCTACTTCATCTTGTATAAAAAGGATGAGTGGTTCAAACAATAACTGTGCACCTGATGGAGCTTGGCCAGCTTGTTTTTGATATCGATTTGCCATGCTAATAAAGGCCCAACTTAAAAGGAGGACCACTAAAAACATGCTGAATACATTTTTAGTAATGGAGAAATCGTAAAAGGAGGTAATTCCACCGCCAAACAATCCTGCGTCTGCCGTGCTTGGTTTTTCTAAAGGATATTCTTTTTGGTCGATCATCACGAAATCCTGTTCTTTCTCCTTGCCATCAATCATCACCTTTTTTGGAGCTATGCCTTGAACCTCAAATGAACCAGCCGGAAAATTTCCTGCAATCCTATTCACTCTTCCATGATTCAATACATATCCATCAATGACTTTTTTTCCATCTCCATGGTGGGCGTTATCAATTTCAAATTTACCCGAAGAGAAAAACGACCAACCTTTGGCTGGTGCGTATAGGATACATGGTAAAGGAAGATTCCAAGGGCCAATGCTGTAAACATTCAAATCCGAAATATGATGAAAAGCAGTGCTTTTAGGGTCAAAAGCATGACTGTCGTGCTTTTCCCCTGCTTTATGATCAACTGTGGAATGGGCAACCGGGTCAACCGTGCCGGCAGGAAGATGGGTATGTCCTGGTGCGTTGTGATCGTGACCATCATGTGAATGGTTATGACCCTCATGCTGGACCATCAACTCCGAAATATTATTGGTCTCATTGTCAGAAACTTGTCCAATAATTCTACCGGAACATATCACCAGCATTAAAAACCAAACAATAATCTGCTTCATAGGCATTTCGGCAACAAGCTTTAAAAAATCGCTGCAAAGGTAAGCGCTGAATGGGAGATTATATAAGGGCCTTTTCAAAAAATTGCCTAACAAAAGCTTAATGAATCAAAACGGATTCAACACCACTGCTTCCCTTGGTGATCATATACAAAATATTGATTTTAAGCGATTTGGGGAGCAATTTTGGCTTATTTCATCAATCTAAACTTCACAGGCAGGGTCACTTGAACGGGCACCGCTTTGCCATCTTGGTATCCCGGGGTATATTTTGGCAACAAACTAATAAATCTCAGCACTTCTTCATCACAACCTCCGCCAATGCCTCTTTCGATTCTGGCATTACTAATGGTGCCATCTGTTCGTACCACGAATTTGGCAAATACAACTCCCTGAAGTCTTTGTTTTTTAGCTTCCGCCGGATATTTAATGTGGTTAAACAATAGATCAATGAGTCTTTTTTTGGAACACTCTTCCGGATCGGAATCAATTTCGCAGCCTATGAAAACAGGCATTTTTTCAACTCTTTTGTAAAGCGTTGTTTTAATGAGTCTGAAATCATCACGGTGACTATCTGAATTGAAATATCTGAAGGTATCTATATGATCGCCAACGATCTCAGGTCTTATCACGGATGCAAAACTCTGGCTGGTAAGATTACTTACCAACAGGCATAAGAACATCCATGACAAAATATAGCGAATAGAATTCACAGCTTGAGTTTATGAATAATGGCGGGAAGAATACCCAGATAATGGGTGACACAAATCTAAAGAAAAATATTCCGAACGGTCTAAAAAATTTATGGGAAATTTATTAAGATTTTAAATGCTGATTTTCAACGCTTTGTGAATTTATAAATTTCATAATCCACAAAATCGGCACAACGAATGTCAACTGACTTTACTTTTTTTCCTTTCAGTGTAAAAGGAGTTACCTTGATGCCAAGGGTCGGATTGCTATAAGTACATAAAAATCGTTCATTGCCCATATGCTCCATTAATGCAAATTGATCCGGATGGTGTTCGAAATATGCTTTTAACTGGTTTTCTACTAATTTGATTTCCATAGAACCATAGACCTCGTTTTTGTATTTCCCGGTGTAGGCTTTTAAGGGTAGACTTGTGGGATGCTTTTGATTTACGGAATCAATCACCTGTTTTAACCATTTATCATCTTCATCCTGAGCTTTTAAACTTCTTTGGAGGTAGGATTCGTTGTAATTCCGGTACGGCAATCCCAAAAATGCATCTATAATTTCCCATTTCATGGCTTGGAAAAATCCATTATGGTCAGAATTCGTCAAAATTATCACCCCTAATTGTTCTTTAGGAAACAAACTAACGGATGTTACAAAACCATCTGCCCCACCAGTATGGGACACCATCTTATTGCCATCATAGTCGTTTAAATTCCAACCTAAACCGTATAATGAAAAATTACCCTTATTCAAGCGATGACGAAATGGCCCAACAATAGAAACAGCTTCCATACTCTTTTGGATAGCGGCTGCCGGTAAAATTTCTTTTCCATTCAAGGTTCCATTGTTTAAAATCATTTGAATCCATTTGCTCCAATCTGCTATTGAACTGATGATGCCGGTGGCAGGAGCCATATTATCAATGTTGGGAATTTTAAGTGCAATCAATTGGCCTTTATACCAGGTGTGAGGCTGGCAATAATTCCCGCTTTTACTAAAGTCTCTTGTGAGAGGTTTGGTATCTTTTAAATCAAGAGGATCAAAGTAATTTTTCTGGAGGTAATCTTCCCAGGACAATCCGCTGGCCATTTTTATGATCTCACCTGCAACATTATAACCTGCGTTGCAATAGCCATATTTGTCGCGAAATGCATAATGGGGTTTTATATTGGCCATTTTTTGGATCACTTCAGTACGGCTGGTCGTTGTAGACCAATGTGCAAAGTCACCTTGAAAAGTTTCAAATCCGATTCGATGGGTCACGATATCTTTAATGGTAACAAGTTTTGTTACTTCCGGATCGTACAGTTTAAAATCAGGCAACCACTTGATAACTTTATCATCGAGTGATAATTTCTTTTCTGCATCGAGTTTGGCCAAAGTCATTCCAGTCACGGCTTTAGAATTGCTGGCAATCATAAACGATGTATGTTGATCGACCGGTTTTCCGCTGCGGATGTCCCTTACCCCATAACCCTTTGCTAAAATTACTTTTCCATCTTTGATGATAGCAATCGCACAACCCGGCAAATGCCAGGCCTTAAGTGCTCTTTCTACATAGAGATCCAGACTGTCGCGAATAAAAGAAGGTATACTGTCTTGTGCTGAAATGCGAAAAGTAAGCAGCAAGGCTAATCCAAAAGCTAAATATTTCATATTGTCATAATAAGGAATCAAAGATAAGAAGATTGATGATAGACCAATGGTAAGTTAGAGGTTTGGGGGTAAGGCTGGTAGGCATTTAGTCTGTTAGTCTGATAGTCTGCTAGTCTGTTGGATTTTGACTCTTATGAATCATTATATACTAACTAATGTTAGTTTTGGTGTAAGAAATATTAATTATTCATTTTTATTATCTTGCAGGCTAAATAAATTACAAACTATAAACTTATTTTAAACCCTGTGAAATATATCATCGTTAGTCAAACCCTTTTAAAAATCCTAACCGGAAAGTTTGCAGCGGGTATAACTTTATGGCCATTTGTGATTTTGCGGAATCATGCATTGAAAGAAAATGCTGTATTTTTAAATCACGAAAAAATTCATTTGAAACAACAGGCTGAATTATTGATTGTATTTTTTTATTTGTGGTATGGAATAGAATATGTCGCTCACTGGTGCCGGCTCAAAAATAAAAAGCAAGCTTATTATCGGATCTCATTTGAACGCGAAGCGTATGCGAATGAAACCAATCTTAGATATTTGGAGAAGAGGAAAATGTTTGCGTTTTGGAGGTATGTTTGAATAAAGGCTTAAGGCTAAAGGTCAAAGCTTAAAAGCAATTACTAAATTTCCATTTTATTAAAATTTAACACCGTAAGCTTTTACCATAAGCCATTAGTCCATTCTAAAGCATCTTATAATCTACCTTCACTTTTATATCGACGTTATTGGAAACTGTATTTTTGACCACTGAAGGAATTTCAATTTGAAAATCGCTACATTTGATTGCGAAATTGCAGAGCGCATGAATGCCTTTATCATCGACAACAAATTCCACAGGAGCTGCAATGCTTTTGGTAACGCCATGCATGGTGAGATCACCAATTACTTGTGATTTGTAGCTGCCCTTTTTAGAAAATTGTAAACTTTGATAATCCGTCAAATTCCCTTTGAATGTAGCTTTAGGGAATTTTGTGGACTCAAGGTAATTTTCATTGAAGTGTTCCTGCATAAGAGCTTTCTCAAAGACAAAAGCGTTGACCAAAGCCGCAAATTCGATTCGTCCGGTTGATAAATCCAAAACGGTAGTTGCAGTGGAATTTACGCCTTCAATTTTTTCCATTTTAGATGGTGAATTGAATCGTAGGATCGCATTTTTTGAAAAGTACTTTTGAGCACTAAGGGTATAAACAAATAAACATAATGGAAGTACGATATAGAATTTTATGGAAATTTTGCCTGGAAGCCTCATTGCAATGTTATTTAATCATTAGAACGCCAAAAATAGGAAAGTGTCATATGATTATGGATTAATAATTTCTTAATATTTTATATTATACTAATAATTTATGTGTATTTTATTATTTGTTAATTATTTAAACATTATACATAACTACAATATGTTATATTCGGCTTTGGCCTTGCACAATTAGGATTTGCCAATGATGGTTTGTAGATTTGAATACAAATAGGCCCTACTATGAAACATTATACCCTTTTATCCCAGCAGTTTTCACTGGTTTTTTACTTAAGTTTTATGTCCCTCTCTAATTTACAATCACAAGATTGTCTAAATGATAGCATTCCTCCTGTTTTGATTTGTAAGGACACCTTTACTCTTCGAATTGGACAATGTGGCAACGGGTATATTTATCCTGAAAATTTTTTACACAAAGTGTATGATAATTGTTCTCTCGAATCAGTAAGTTATGACCATGATGGGCAAATTCGAGAAGTAGAATTATGGTTTTTACTTGATAATTCTGGACTTGGTAAAAATATCCAAATTTATGTACGTGACACATCCGGCAATGTAGGAAGCTGTTATTCTTTTTTCCGCATAAGTGATGAAACTTATTATTCAATTATCAAAATGGATTTAAATGTATACAGTGATTTTTGGAGTGAGGAGTATACGAATTTTAAACTTGGGATTAAAGGCCAGGATCAAAAAGTATTCTGGAACACCTTTGATACCTACACGGGTTCCCAGTTTACGATTCCTGTTTACGATTATTTAAAGCCTTCACAACTTCGCGTTGACATAAATGAGAATAAAAGTCCGGAAAGGTCATTAATAACTACTTATGATATGATCCTAAATATTAGACATATCACCGGAATTCAAAGTTTTGAAGGCAACATCAACGAAACAAATGGCGATATGAATGAAGATGGCAGTATAGATATGCGGGATGTAAAAGCACAATACGATCATATACTGCATTGGAGCCCAGCAGATTCTATTTACAAACCCAAATACAAAGCAAGTTTTATAGAGAATGATGGAAAACCCATTGCTGATTCCATTTCCTACAATTCAAACCCCTCCATTCAATATACCGTAAGTCTGGATCAAATTGGAAATATTAATCGATCTATTCCATTTTCCAATATTCCTTCTCAAGAGCCCATCGTGCAATTCCCCGGAGAAATTCAATACTGGGATACAAAAGAAATTGATTGTAAAAAAGGCCAAAAATATGTGCTCCGATTCAGGAATTCTGATTCAAGTCATTTCTTCGCCATTCAATCGGGTATGGAATTCAACCCGGAATTCTTGAATGTTGATTCTGTTTATGTACCTTATGATTTCTCGTCGAAGTTTTATTCCAAAATATTCCCCACTGCAGTGCGTACTGTATTTTTCAATACTTCCAATCCGCAAGTCAAATCTGAATATCCTGAATTTTATCTCGTCATCACTGCTCATCAGGATTTTAAATTGAGCGAGGGTTTTAAACCTATTCATTCGGATATGAGTCGTTTGAAAATCAATCATGACGGAGAAATCTATCCCGTTGAATTTAGGTTTAATCGTTTAAAATCAACTGCAGGTGAAGAGGCCGAAATACAAAAATTTGTAATTTCTCCGAATCCTTCGAATGGGGTATTTCATTTAAGCGGATATTTTCCGGGAACTAATCAGGTTGAATTAAATATATATGATGCTTATTCGAGCCTAATCTTTCAAAAAAATATTCAATTATTTTTAGGTATTTTGAATGATGTCATTGAAATAAAGCAAGATGGATTGTTTTACCTGATTATAAAGGAGGGCGATCAAGTACTGTGCAGAAACAGGATTGTTGTGAAGTAATAAATGAATTTAAAAATTGAGAGTGTACTTTTATCCTCTTTCATTTTTATGCGTTGTTAATTTTACCCTTTTTCATACTACCCATACAAATACTCGCGAATCATAGCCTGTCAGAATGCTGAACAAAAGCGTCACTATTCAACTTGAATACCTGGTAAGAAATAGAAATGTGAATAAAATCTGAACTACTCTACCAATACAAATCCTGCCCATTGGTATGGATCAAGGCCTAAGTCTCGCAATTCTTTTTGTGCTGCCCTGAAAGCATCAGGAATACTGTTTTTCTTTACATCATTAGCGTTAGTTTCAGAACCAAGCCACATCTTGTAAAAAGTAGTCATCAATAAACTCGTTTGTGTATCCGGCACCTGCCATAAAGACATTATTAAATACTTCACACCGGCAATTTTAAAAGCCCGTTGCAGACCATATACTCCTTCATTGCCCTGAATATCTCCTAATCCGGTTTCGCATGCAGATAATACGACAAGCTCTGTGTTGGATAAATTCATCTGACTGATTTCATAAGCAGTCAGGATACCATCTTCTTGCCCATCCTTCGTTTGAACACCTTGCCATGCTTTATTGCCCCCGGCAAATACCAAACCGGAACGAAGCATCGGTTGTTTTGAATATTTTATTGACGTCTGGTAGGAATTCTCAATACTAGTATCCATCTGATCAACTTTTGGTTCAGGTAAAAAATACCCATGTGTAGCAATGTGAAGGACCCGGGGAGAATCTTTCCCATTGCCCAGTTTTTTTAAAATAGCTTCTGTTGCGTATTTGTCACGGTATTGAATTACTGGAATTTTACTTTTTAAAAATTGCTTATAGATATTCCGGATTTCAGTATCCGTGCCCGGAAGATAATTCCAGTTAGATGTGTATATATTTTTCTGCATGGATGTATCAGAAATATGATTTAAATTTTGCAAGTTATGTGCATTGGGATAATCCAGCTCAGCTTCTCCATTTGAGTCAAAATTGATGCCTCCAAATAAAACAACTGATGTTTGATTCCAAGTAGCTTCTTTGTTGTGGGCCAATTGCCTCGAGCTTCCAAGTTGCACTAATTTATAACGATCACCCAGAGTAGATCCATCAACAACCTCCATCGCATTAAAATTCAATCGGTGCAACATACCTGAAGCCGTCAAATAAATTTTGTCTATATTCATTAAAAAAGAATCAATGGGTTTCCATACCAATTCATATAAGCTGGAATGATTGTGTAAAATAACCGGTGAAGCTCCCCGACTGGCATACAAGGTAGAATGTGTTCCGACAGGAAATAAATTAAGAATAAGGCTTAGTTGCTTCTCTTCAAAAAGAGGGATAAATACAGGAACGGAATCCTCCACTCTTATCAAGAGAACTGCGTACATTAAACTGTCTGTCTTTTTTGGAAAACTCAAACGAAAATTAACAAATTCCAGTACGGCCTCTCCAGGCAATAATTTTAATTTTATGGCCTCCCATTTAACTTGACTTAAAGCTTCAGAATATCCCTGAATCTTTTGTGCAAGTTCCTTCTCTATCGAATTGGCTTTATCTTCCAACTCCATAATTTCATCTACATTTCTATCTTTATTTGACTTTGCATATTCCTTTGTTAATCTTCTTTTATAGGCTTGAAGTGTTGCATTAAGTTCTTTCGATTCATTTGTTTCTCCCGATAACAAGTTCAATCTGCTGGCTGCATGAAGCACAAACCCCTTTTGAAAGAGTGCGGTATTGAATGCCATTTTGTTTAAGGCATCACTATTCGCATTTTCAGTTTTTCTTCGGTAAATAAATGATAAAAGCGTCTCAGAATTTTTACCAACTGATTCCGCATATTTATTCAATTCTTCCGATGACAAATAATGGACAGACTTACTTAGTTTTTTAAAATCAAGTTCCAAATATTCATTCATCATCAAATCTACCTGCTTATATTTTCTATTTTTTTCATTGAAAAGAGCTAAATACCTAAGCGTTGTTGAATATTCAGAATAATCTATACCCACAACACTTCTTATGATTGACTGTGCTTCTGTTATGAGAGGCTCAGCGAGGCTATCCCTGTTTGTGTCCATATACAATTTAGCTAAAGACATCAAACTTTTAGAATAGCCTGTATGCTCTTTTCCAGTTATTGCCTTTTGAATTTCTAAGGCTTCAAGATGCAACTGTTCAGCCATTTGCATATTATGTAATGATTTATATGCATGAGCAAGCAAATGAATGCAGTTTACATAATCGGGATGTTTAGTTCCCAGAGCCGTTAATAAGATTGTTCTTGCTTCCAATAATAAAATGAGAGCCTGACTGTCTTTCTTGAAATCATTGTATAGAGAGGCCAGATTGTAAAGACTTTGTGCGTATCTTGAATGGTTTTTTCCAAACACCATTTCAAATATTTGCGTGGCTTCCAAATAAAATCTTTCCGCTTTCGTAAGGTTACCCATTGCAGAATAGAGTGTTCCAAGATTTGTTAAACTAACTCCATAATCAGGATGTTTTTTTCCTAAATATTGTTCGCGTACTCTTTTTGATTCCAAATATAAGGGCTCTGCTTTTTCGTAATCTCCAATTATAAAATAAAAAACACCTAAATTCGTCACACTTCTGGCGTACTGCGGATGATTCTCTCCAAGTATTTTTTTGATTAACTCATAAGACTCCTTATAAAAGGGTTCCGCTTTATCATAGCGACCCAATTCTTTGTATAAAAGTGCCAAATTATTGAGACTTACTGCAAAATCAATGTGACTCCTTCCAACTGCTTTTTCCTGTAAGTCCCTTACTTGTAAATATATGGGTTCACACTTTTCAAAATTTCCCATCCAATAGTATAATACTCCCAAATTGTTTAGCGCTTTCGCATAAAGATTATGCTCCACTCCATACACCTTTTTAAAAATTGCAATGGCTTCGAAATAATATTTTTCTGCTTCCAAATACTCGCTCTTTGCCAAATGCCATTTTCCCATGCTGATACAACTGTTGCCATAAATTGTTGAGTTTCTCCCAAATTTTTCCAAAGCTTCTCTTTGAACCAAACGTTCCAATTCAAGAGATTTCACCAACTCCCCAATTTCTCTTAAATTCTTAGAAACACTTAATAAACTGTCCAAATGTTTAAAAGCTATGGAATCATTCAGCTGTTGCCCAACAGCAATAGATAAGGTAGTGATAAATAGGAATGTATAAAAGAATTTCATACTGGTAGGCTTATTAAACTCCCAAATATAAACTAAAATTTTGGCGTTAATACAATTCTGGATTCGAATTTAAATAGACCTTGAATTGAATAAAAATACCAATATTTTATTCGAGGTATGAACGATTAATAATAAATAAATTCTGAATACAAAAGTCTAAATTGCATATAATAACTTTTAAAAAAACTGCCATAATTCCAAAGTCCATCCTCAAATATCACCATGTTTTAGCTTTTTAAATTGAGCTGTTAACTATTCAAAATATCGGACCATATCGATGGATTCCAACAAGTACAGAAGCTTGCTATACAAATAAAACTGTTATGAATTAATTACCAAACAGCTATCTAAATTGAGAGCAAGCATTCCAACTTTAAAGAAGATTTCAAGGAATACATAAATAGAAATGCTTGCAAAGAATAGTAAGAATTGAATCAATATACGGAGTGTGCATTAAAGCACAATTATAAAATACCCTTGCCAGTTTAGAAATCTTTTAATTCTTGATTCTAAAATTCATAAGGAAATTGATTTACTCGACAAGCACAAAACCTGCCCATTGATAAGTGTCAAGTCCCGATTCCCGCAATTCTTTTTGCGCTGCTCTAAAAGCATCCGGAATCGTCATTTTTTCGTCCAACCACTTCTTGTAAAATGTGATCATTAACATCGAAGTTTGTTTATCCGGCACCTGCCAGAGAGACATTATAATATACTTTGCCCCTGCAATTTTGAAGGCACGTTGGAGGCCATAGACTCCTTCGTTTCCCTGAATATCTCCTAAGCCGGTCTCACAGGCTGATAGGACTACCAGCTCTGTGTTGGATAATTTCATTTGACTTATTTCAAAAGCTGTCAAAATTCCATCTTCACTGCCTTCAGGTGTTGGCTTCCCATTCCAGGCTGCATTTCCACCAGCCATAATCAGACCGGAACGCAACATGGGGTGATCACTCATTTTAAAAACAGGCTCCGATTCACGATTGACTATTGACTGCTGGCTATTGGTTTTTGAATCTGCAAAAAAATAGCCATGGGTTGCTATGTGCAAAATTCTCGGAGAAGGTGAATTATTTACACCAATGCTTTTGAAAGATTCTTCGGTTGCATCATAACCCTTGTTCAAAGAGGTTTTGATCCCTGAAATCCGCATAATCTTTTCGACAGAATGAACTTCCCGGTCTGTGCCTAACAAGTAGTTCCAAGTGCCCCCGCGCAGCGTCGAATCTATTGATGAAAACGATAACGCCCCTCTTGAATTTGAAGTAAGTAATGGCTCCATATTCATTTTGGATAATGTAGAGTCTTCTTCAAATTGAATTCCACCAAACAAGACAGCATCGTTGTTTGCTTTTTTAATTTGGGAGGGAATTACCCGTTGACGGGTGCTGTTTAATACAATCAATTGGTATTGATCAGCTAATGTTTCAGTCCCAACACCATTCGGAACTGGAATAGGGATTGCCCCTAAATTGATCTTATTTAATAAACCACTTGGTGAAAAATAAATTGTATTTACATCTTTCAGAATGCGGTTAAGAGGTTTCCAAATTATATCATATAAGCCTTCTAAAGAATGATGGGCCACTGGAACGGCTCCTCGGTTGTAGATCTGCGTAATAAGCGTATTCTTGCTTACGTATTCTGATTTTTGCAAAAGCAAACCTGCCAATGATTTTTCTTCAAATAGAGGAACAAAAACAGGACCTGACCCTTCGGGAAATAAAATCAATGCAGCATAATAATGGCTATCCGGGGATTGCTGGGAATGAATTTGGTAATTGACAAATTCAAGGACGGCTTCACCCGGTTTGAGTGTTTGCTGTACTTCCCTCCATTTCACTTGTCTTAAGGCTTCTCCAAAACCTGCAACACTACGGGCGAGTTCTTTTTCCAGGTCATTAGCCTTGCTTGCCAGTTCCGCAACTCTCTTTTGCTCTGTTACGGGTTTGGCATACTCAATAGCCAGTTGTCTTTCAAAAGACTTTAATTGATTGAATTTATCTGCAGCATTTGTATCGGAAAGAGCCAATCGTTTTATAGTTCCGGCAGCATTCAGTAAAAACCCTTTGTAAAACAAAGTATTGTCAAAACAACTGGATGCTAATTTTTGACCACTTGTTTTGTGGGTAAAAGCAAGCAAATCGTTTTGACTTTTTGAAAATTCCTTTAGATAAATTGCCAATTCGCGTTCAGAGAGATAATTTATAGCTTTCCGGATCAATGCCTGATTTAAGGTGGCAAATTCCAGGAATAAGTCACCGGCTTTTGGATAGTTTCCCATGGCATTGTACAGATTTGCCAAATGACCTAAACTCTTCGCATAATCGGGATGACCATTCCCAAAAACTTTTTCGCGAATGGACATGGATTCCAGAAACAAGGGCTCTGCCTTTTCCAAATTACCTTGTGCCTGGTACAATTCAGCCATGTTACTTAAACATGTTGCATAATTTCTATTTTCTTTTCCAATCGATTTTTCATAGATATTCTTCGTTTCCCTGAATAATGAATCAGATTTATCATGGGCTCCAAAGATTTTGTAAAGTTGCGCCAGATTATTTAAACTGGCTGCATATTGCAAATGCTCTTTTCCCAGAATTTTTTCTACTATAGAAATGGATTCAAGAAATAAGGTTTCAGATTTTTCATAGTTACCCATGAGTCTATAAAGATGAGCCAGATTGTTTACACTCGCCGCATAATTTGGATGCATTTTTCCCAACACTTTTCCCCAAATTTCTTTGGCTTCCAGACTCAAAGGTTCAGCCCCTTCATAATTTCCTAATGCCTCGTACAAAAGGGCAAGATTATGCAAACTCGCTGCATAGTCTTTATGTTCCCTTCCTAGCAATTTTTCTCGAATGTCTTTGGCTTCCAGATTAAATTTTTCTGCTTTCTCATAATGTCCCAGGTCCTGGTACAAAAGGGCAAGATTATTTAAAGTAGTTGCATAATCGGGATGATCCTTTCCCAAAATTTTCAAGCGGATTGATTTTGTTTCCAAATACAGAGGTTCAGCCTTCTCATAGTTTCCAATGCTTTTATAAAACAAAGCCAGATTGTTTAAGCTGTGCGTATAATCCGTATGTTCTTTTCCGAATATTATTTCATAGAGGGCATGAGCTTCCAGATAAAGCTTTTCAGCTTTTTCATAGTAGCCTGTGGTCTTAAATAACAATGCAAGACTGTGTACGCTACCTGCATACGACGGATTTTCCTTTCCCAAAACGATTTCTTGTATAGTCCTGGAATTTATAAAACATTTCTCCGCTTCCAGGTATTCATTTCTTGCGTAATAAACCCTCCCCTTATTATACAAACATGCAGCATAAGCTACATCTTGATTTCCAAATTTTTCCAATGCAAATTTCTCGGCAGCTGCAATAACTTCCAAAGCTTTTTCAAGATCATTTTTTCGAATGAGTCCATTCGCTACATTTATAAGGCTATCGATGTATTCTTCTGCCTTGACCGTATCTAAGGATTGGGAATTCCCACATCGTGTAAAGACCATAAATGCAAGGATAAAAAATGCAATTTTCATAGTTGTTTATTACTTATAAAGTTAAAGATAATGAATAATTAAATTTTTAATCTTCAAGCAATATTTTTTATGTGGTTTCCAGAAGATGGTTCATCCAACTACTTGTGTACGCTGTTGAATTCAACCTGATCTTTAAGTATGTAAGCTTATTTTTCTTATTTAGAATATTATATTGCAAATTGCAATTGAATCTAGAACTAAAGAATCAGGTAACTAGCGTCTAGATATTCATTTTCATAATCGCGAAGCTTTAAAGTCCAGCATGATTATACTTTCCATGTTCTATATAAATCTTTATCTTTGTTAACAGTCATCATTAATAGAATCTTATCTTAACATACCCATGAAATCCCATAGCATTACGGTTTCTCTTCTAATTCTGATTTTGAATGCAGGCTGGACTCAAAAAACAGGACAGGAGTTTATAGATTCCTTAAAAAAGGAACTTGCTAAACCCATTAGTGATAGCTTAAGATTTGATTTACTATTAAAAATTTCCAACGAATATAGCTACATCGATCCGAATCAAGGAATTGTATTTGGCAAGCAAGCTATGGACCTGGCAGAACAATTAAAAGACCCTAATCGATTACAAAATGGATATTCTATATTGGGACTCAATTATGACAATAAATCCGAATTGAGTCTTGCTGCTGAAAACTACTTTAACGCATTAAAATGGAGTGAACATTCCGGGTCTAAAAGAGGCCAGGCTGCAAACTTAAGTAATCTTGCAGGGGTATTCATCAAGGACAAAAAGTATAGTAAAGCCCTCGACTACCTCCATAGCGCTGTACAAATTAATCGCGAAATCAACGAACGTGAATTTTTAAGTATCAATTTTATTAATATTGGCCATATATATTTGGAATTGAAGCAAACAGATTCCGCAAAAATTAATTTATTGGAAGCCTTGCGCATCACCAGAGAAATAAAAAATGAGTTAAACGAAACAATTACACTTGCAAATATTGCTCAACTATGGATCGAGGAAAAAAAATATAGTCAGGCCTTCTCAGATCTCCACAGTGCACTTAAACTTGCAAAAGCCAATAAAGACGTGTATATGGAGGCCGTTCTGAATACAATGATCGGATCACTCTATGCTACTATTGCTCTAGATACTTCAAATATATCAACACTTCCCATAAACAAAAAACAAGCATTAACATTAGCCTTTGACTTTCTCCATAAAGGAAGACAAATGTGCGAAAATATGGGAATTCAAGACCAACAAGGAAAAGCCGAAGAAAATTTATTCCTATTATATTCCCATTCGGGGGATTTTGAAAATGCACTGAATCATTATAAAAAATATATCGGGTTAAAAGATTCCATTTTCAGTCTCGAAAGTAAAATGCAAATATCCAGGTTAGAAACCAAACGGGAAATAGATATTCGGGAAAAACAGATTGAAATTGACAAACTGGCAGTAGAAAAAAAGCGAAATGAAAGGACCTATTTTCTTGCAGGAATTATTGGACTCTTGTGTATTATCGGAATTGTCGTCAGAAACTATTTACAACAAAAAAAGACCAATTTATTGCTGAGTAAAGAAAAAGAGCGTTCTGAAGAATTACTGCTGAATATTCTTCCCTCAGAGGTGGCTGAAGAATTAAAGCAAAAAGGGGAAGCAGATGCCACATTATTTGAAGAAGTCAGTATACTTTTTACTGATTTTAAAGGATTTACAGCCGTATCAGAAATTTTAACTCCCCAAGAATTGGTAAGAGACTTGCATGAGTGCTTCACTGCTTTTGACCATATTATGCACAAATACGGACTTGAAAAAATTAAAACGATCGGTGATGCTTATATGGCTGCCGGAGGTTTACCTACTCTTAACCAAACACACGCACAAGATGTAGTGCGTGCTGCCTTAGAGATACGCGATTTTATCGAAGTAGGTAAGAAAAAGAAAATAGAGAACAAACAAGCTTACTTTGAAATACGCATCGGAATACACACAGGTCCAGTCGTGGCCGGAATTGTTGGTGTTAAAAAATACTCCTATGATATTTGGGGAGATACCGTAAATATTGCAGCAAGGATGGAGACGAGTGGTGAAGTAGGCAAAGTCAATATCAGCCAAAGCACTTATGAAAAAGTAAAGAATCTATTTTCCTGTACATATCGTGGAAAAATTGAAGCAAAAAATAAAGGCAACATTGATATGTATTTTGTAGAATGCTAAGTAAAAACACTGTTGCCAATAAAGAATTACTCCATCAATACAAATCCTGCTCATTTACTAAATATCATCAAATTTGAATGTGTAATTGAAACAGAATCTATTTTTCAAGAAAATACTTTTCCATCAAATCATTCCACCGGATGGAGAAAATCTTTAAATTTTCAAAATCGGAATCTTTCGAAATTTCTTCAAAGTTAGTTATACCAGCCTGAATTGCTTGTTCCAGTTTATCGTAGGCATCCTCTGTTTTTTTCTGTAAACTTAAGGCACAGGCCAAATTATAACAAGCTACTGCATAATTCGGATCAAGTTTTAATGCTTTTATAAAGGAGGCCTCCGCAGCCGGATAATTGCGGAGTTGCATATTCAATGAACCTTCGACATTCCATGCAAAACTATTATGAGGACTTAATCTAACTGCGTGTTTCGCAATCCGAAGGGCTTTAGAAAGATCCTCCTGTGCATATAATTGTGCGAGATTAGTAAAAGGAATACTCCAGGTAGGCGAAAATTCAATGGCTGAATGAAAACTTTTTTTAGCTTCTTCCCTTCTTCCAAACAATGAATAATTGATCCCCAATTCATTATGTAAAAATGAAGCCTGATTTTCAAGAGCCAATGCAACTAATAACAATTGGATAGATTCACTGATGAGATCCTTATTGAAATTTTTCTGCCCTGTAATTCTTTTTTGAACAGCTTCAAAATACAATTTTTTGGCTTTCAGAATTTTTGTCATGTAATGTGGTCCACCTAATAATTGGATAGCCTTGTCGAGGTATTGCGCATATATATCATAACTTACATTCCCTCTCAGGCGATTATTAAGTTCCTTAGCATCGACATTCAAATATGCGTTCAACACTTGCTGAGATTCATCCTGTAGAGCAGCTGCAAGTTTTCTCCTCATATTCGTCATCAATTTTTGCATTTCAGGCTCTTTTGTCAAAGTATCAAGGATAGTACTAGCATTTTTGGCCGGATCATTTAATAAATGACCTAAGCTGATAGACAATAGAAAATCTTCATACATGATTCGGTTTCTTTCCGACAATTGTTGAATTTCAAGTAGTTCCTTTTTATTCGTTTCCAGGCTGACTAATGGAGAAAGGACTGAATATTCCAAATCTTCGATTGCATTTAAGTTTGTGGAATTTACAAACGACAAAATGTCTTTTGATGAAGCTGATGCAGCAAATAAGATCCCGGGCTGAATCCATGGAAAAACAGCGAGCTTGTTGAAATAATTTCCCAATTCCTTCAATGAAACGCTCCGATCAGAATTATCATCCGCCAATCCCATCAAGCCTTTAATCAGGTAGGATACCAAACTAATTTTTGCTTCCCTGGTTTCCATTTCAATTTGCGATTCCGATTTTTCGCGAATTCTATTTATTTCAACAATATTTTTGAATAGAGCTTCCTTTTTGATTTCAGGCATTACCGGAATTGACTCTGGATTACCTTCATTTTTTTTGTTAAAGACTGCCGGATACAAATTTGCATAACACCGATATATTGCTTTTTTCTTTTGTGCAAGCACTTTGAACTGGGCAAATAAATTAAAACTGGTTGATGTATTTCTATGGGCAGGAGAATCATAAAAATATAAACTGTTTCCATTTGCAGGCTCATTTGCTGCAGAATAAGCCGCAAAAAATAGAAGCAGGGTATCTCCTTTCTGAGTATCTTCTACCAACCAATCTAAACCAGCCGACAAACCAGCCAAACTGGCTTGTTTGTTCGTTAACAATAAAAGTTCCGCCCTGGTGTCAAAATTCTTATCAAACGACTTTATAAAACCGGCAAAGAATTCGGCATCCCGAACAGCAAAAGGAAGTATCGCAATAGTCGAATCCTGGTAAGTAGAAATCCCAATAACCAAAGCCTTTGTTATGGGTTTTCTTGATTGTGCTGTTGCAATATTCAGGCATACGCAATAAAAATTCATTGCCGCCATAAAAAATAAACATCCAATTTTCCAGAATTGCTTCACGGTTTAAATCTAAAAAATAATTTTATCTTATCTCATCTCTCTTAAATAATTTTTTCTCTATTTATGACTTTGCACATTTATGGTCACTAAAATACAAAATAGCTATTAGATTCAATTAAGGTCAGACCCAAGCTTAAATAAGTTCCTTTTATTGCTAATTGTTATCAGATTAATATGAATTGATAAAAACTAAGATCCTAAATAAACTCATCATCCATGATCCCCATAAACTTTAAGCCATTCCGCCCATTGGGGATGTATGGGGAGAATTTGAGTGCGCGCAGAGAATGAGGATTTATGATTAAGTTTATATTATTCTACCAAAACATACCCAATCTAGTTTGAGTTTGCGAATGAGAATGGTTTATTCCACCAACACGAACCCTGCCCATTGATACGGATCCAATCCTATATCCCGCAATTCTCTTTGGGCTGCACGAAAAGCATCGGGTATACTCATTTTGTCCTCAAGCCATTTCTTATAAAACGAGATCATCAGCATCGATGTCTGTTTATCCGGAACTTGCCACAGCGACATGATAATATATTTCACTCCGGCAATTTTGAAAGCGCGTTGTAATCCATAGACACCTTCATTTCCCTTAATGTCACCTAATCCTGTCTCACATGCAGACAATACCACAAGTTCTGTATTGGACAAATTCATTTGACTGATCTCATATGCTGTAAGGATTCCATCATCTTTACCTTCAGGTGTCGATTTTCCCCTCCAGGCGGCATTTCCACCGGCCATTATAAGTCCGGAACGCAACATCGGGTGATTGCTCATTTTAAAAACACTTTCCGATTGATTTTTAACTATTGATTGCTGGCTATTGATTTTTGCATCCGCAAAAAAATAACCATGGGTAGCTATGTGCAAGATTCTGGGAGAAAAAGAATTATTCGCACCTATATTTTTAAATGAATCTTCAGTCGCATAATAAGCTTTTTTCAATTCAGTTTTTACTCCTGATGTTTGCATGATTTTTTCAATTGAATACACTTCGCGTTCTGTGCCGGAAAGATAATTCCAGCTACCACCTCTCAAACTTGTATCCACTAAATTAAATGATAATTCTCCGCTAGAACGCGAAACTAAAAGGGGCTCATTGAATTGAACAGTACTGTCCGGTTCAAATTGAATTCCCCCGTACAAAACTGCATCGTTGTTTACATTTTTTATTTGAGAGGGGATGACCAATTGACGCGTACTATTTAGTCCGATCAGAAGATACCGATCTGACAATGTTTCTGTCCCGGACCCATTCGGTCCAATTAAAGGAATTGCATTCAGATTAATTCTATGTAGCAATCCACTCGGAGAAAAATAAATGGTTTTGATACCAGCTAATTCTTGTTCGAGGGGCTTCCAGAGAATTTCATACAAGGATCGTATTGGAGCCTCATTTGCTAAAGCTCCGCGATCAATAAGTGTGTATAAAGAATTTACATAATCAGCTTTGCGTTCTGATTTAGTATGCAATAAGGAGTCCATTGATTTTTCTTCGAATAGAGGAATAAACCTTGGTTGTTTGTCACCAGGTTTCAACAACAAAGCGGCATACAGAGTGCTGTCTGTTGTTTTAGGAAAATTAACTTTGAAGGAAATAAACTCCATTGCCGCTTCTGCTGGTTTCAAAGTAGCTTGCACATCACTCCATTTTATTTGTCGAATGGCATCTGCATAAGCTGCTACTGATCGGCTAAGTTCTTTTTCAGCAATGTTGGCTTTTTCTTCAAGTTCGACAATGCCATTTCGCTCGGCGATTGGCTTTGTGTATTCGACAGAGAGCAGACGACGAAAGTCTTTCAGGCGGAGTTTGATTTCCGAAGTCTCAGGAGTGTTCAATGCCGGCGAATTCAGCCTTGAAGCAGAGGACAGGATAAATCCTTTGTATAATAGAGCATGGTCATATGCCAGTTGGGGAAATATTCCAAGCTGAGCTGTAACTTTATTACGGGCATACAGATATGCATTTAAATCGGATCCACTTATTTGGAATTTTGAAATATATTGAGCTAGCTCCTTTTCGGAAAGAAATGCAATGGCATTTACAAGTCTGGTTTGAGATAAAATAAACGCTTCTTCCATTAATGGGTCTGATTCTAAAAATCGAAATTGCCTTTCATACAAACGTACTATATTGGTCAAACTTGAAGTATAATCAGGATGCTCTTTGCCCAGTACTTTATTCCGCAAAGCTTTGGCTTCGAGATGGAAGGGTTCTGCTTTTTCGTAATTGCCCATGAGATAGTAAAGGTTTCCCAGATTGTTCGGACTAGTCGCATAATCGGGATGCTCTTTACCCAACACTTTTTCCCAGATAACTTTGGCTTCGAGATAAAGTGGCTCGGCTTTTTGATAGTTGCCCATATCGTCATAAAGAACTGCCAGATTGTTCAGGCTGGAGGCATAATCAGGATGTTCCTTGCCCAAGACTTTTTCCAGGATGACTTTTGCTTCGAGGTAAAAAGGCTCGGCTTTTTGATAGTTCCCAAAGTCATGGTACAGCATCGCAAGAGAAGCAACACTTAATGCATAATCGGGATGTTCCTTACCCATAACTTTTTCACGGATGGCTTTAGCCTCTAGGGAAAATGATTCCGCTTTTCCGTAGTTACCCATTTCATAATATAAGATCGCAAGATTGTAAACGCTTTCAGCATAAACGGGATGCTCCTTGCCCTTCAATTTTTCGCGGATTTCTTTGGCTTCAAGGAAGAGGGGTTCAGACTTTTCATAACTTCCTAATGCTAGGTAAAGGCTTGCAAGGTTGTTTATACTTGCAGCATAATTAAAATGCTCTTTACCAAGAGCTTTTTCCCAAATGGCTTTGGCTTCGAGGTAGAGAGGCTCTGCTTTTTTGTAATTGCCCAAAGTTTTGTATAGCAGACCGAGATTATGCAAGCTCCAGCCATAATCAGGATGCTCTCTGCCTAATACTTTTTCACGGATGTCTTTAGCTTCAAGATACCATTTTTGAGCTCCTGAATAATCACGTTTGTAAAACAACACCCTAGCTCGATTGAAAGCACAACTTCCATATTCGGCTGATTCCTTACCAAGTTTTTCGAGGGCTATTTTTTCAGCGACAGCACTCACTTCCAGTGCTTTGTCAAAATTGCGATTCACCAGCAAGTTGCGTGAAATTCGAATGAGGCTGTCCACTTGTTTAATAGCAATTGAATCAATAGTTTGAGCAGAAAGTAAATTAAGTATGAATAGACAAAAACTACAAAGGCCGTATTTCATGAAAGATTTGTTGAAATTATGAGATGAGTTCAATGAGATTATTTATTAATAAAAGTACATTTCAAGATTCATTTCTTTTGCATGACAAATACTATAGTCATTTCTTCGACACTATTTCATTTGATCCGGATAATATTTTTTCATAATTTCTTTCCACTTCGGCAATTCTCTTAATGGTGCTAGATCTGGATCTCTTTGCATCCAATGAAAATCATATGCTAATATTGCAGCTTGTTCTAGCGCTTCAAAAGCCTTTTCTGGTTTACCAATAATAGTCAATATGCAGGTCAAATTATAAAAAGACTCACTACTCTTGTCAAGCGATTTCAATTTATAAACGTAGTATTCCGCTAGATTTGGATTATTAGATTTTGCATAAAAGTATGCCACGTTTCCAATATTACTGATATTTAATGAATCAAAATTTAGCAACTTCTTACAGAGGATATTTCCTTCCGTTAAAGTAATTCCTTTTGGGTAGCAGTTCAATAAATTAAATATTGGATCATCATAAGTAGAATCAGAATCAGCAGATTTTTTATAATACTCAGCCCCTTCTTTGATCCTATCAGATTCACAATAAAGATTGCCCAATTCAGTATAAGGTGAGGCTTTATCACGCTCAGTTCGGGCAGCTTTAAGTTCTCTATTAAAGATTATTTCAGCTTCATTAAATCTACCAGTACGGTAATAGATTTTGCCAAGACGATTTAAGGCACCTGAATAATTTGAATCTAATTGAATAGCTTTAAGGAAATGTGCTTCGGCTTTTTCAAATTGCTTCGTCTCAATGTAGACATTTCCCATAAGGTTATATGCACATGGAAAACAAATTCCTTCATCTTCGCTAGCAACTGCTTTTTTTAACCAATATTCCGCCTTTTGAAAATCACGTTGATTAAAATAAAACGTTCCCCTTTGATACCAAACTAATAAAGAATTCGTGTCAATAGCGCCGGCACGATTTAATAATTCTTCAGCTTTATCTTTATTTTTCAACGCACCCATATAAAATCGAGAAAGTTTAATATAAGGAACGACCCAATTTGGAACAAGTGCCACAGCTTTGTTTGCATAATTTATCGCTGAATCTTCTTCATTTGGCAAACAAGTGAAAATCAATTCTACATAGGCTTGTGGTAAGTCAGGCTGTTTTTGCAATGCTAACAAATAATTTTCCTTAGATAGCTTTTTTTGATTTTTGAATTTTTCCATTAAAAAAATACTTCCGTGCTTGTAAACTTGAGTGGAGATAATGTGAAGTTCCCAATAATTCTGATGCTCGCTCTAGATAGGCAGGATAATTTTTATACAATTGGGAAACCGAAATTCCGGAAGTAACTTCTGAAGTAAATCCGTTTTTGAGCATTGTATTCATCACTTGTTGCGCTTCATCTTGTAATGCCGCGGCATAATTTCGTTTCATTGTTGCATGCAATCGCTCTAATTTAGGTTCCAATATCAGCTGTTGATAATACGATTCTGCACACGCTAGCTCAGGCACTAAAAATATTTTTTGTTGAAGTGCACTTTTAAAAAGTGCGTAAATTCTAATTGTATTTGAATCCAATTTTGAAAGCAAATCTTCCTCAATACCTCTGGAGTCAATTGCCGACAACATCATCATTTGATTGGTTTTGCCGGACTTAATAGAAGATACGAACTTTTCATTCACAATGGTCAATCTTTCATTGCGATTACCAACCGTCATGGGTACCTGAATCACCGGTGCAACTTCTTTGGATACCTGATCTTCAAGATATCTACTCACTTCCTGCAAGGTGACCCATAAATCATTGTTAATATCTGCCAGACCATAAAGGGCATCGAGAAGATGATATGAAAATGCACCGCGACCACCGCCCCATTGCTCGCCTTCAATACTGTATTCATTCGGTTGACAGGAAAGTATTTTTATTTCATTGCCATATTGCTTTGCAAGATTGGTTCCTGTTATTTGCGATCCGCCTACACTACTTCCTGCCAATTTACCGGAACGACAGGCATCTGTAATCACAATGACTTTTGCCTTGTTTTGAGTAGATAAAGTTGTCACAATATCCTGAAACATGGGCAGCGCCAATGCACCTCCTGCTAAATAGACTCTTGCCGGTGCATCCCAGCACAATAAGTAACCCGGCTGTGTAATGGTTTTCTTCTCTACATCTCCATGACCTGAAAAATATAAAACGACCTGGTCATTTTCCTTGACCACTTCCATTAACCAATCTAATGCAATAGCGAATTGTGCAACGGTTGCGTTTTCATTGAGTAATACTTTTAAATGATCAACATCTAAATTTCCGCCCGCATTTGACCTAAGATAATTAGCAAATGCTTCGGCGTCTTTGTGTGCGAAGCGTAGGTCTGGTATGGCATTATCCTGGTAGTCGGAGATGCCGACGACGACCGCGTAAGTGGAAGTTGGCAGTTTTGAGCTGGCAGTTTGCAGTTGTGATACGCCTTTGGATTGGGAATACAAACAAACGTTTGTTAGGATAAAAACAAATAATAATATGCTTTTCAATTATTTTAATTTTTCGGGTATTGTAAAAAGTATTTTTTCATCATCAAATCCCATTTTGATTTTTTTGATCTCAACAATTCCAAATCAGAATCAGCCTCCAAATCTTCAATTCGATTGAACCCATTTATCAAAGCGTCATCAAGATACTTCCAAGTTTGGTTGAATTGCTTTTTACGAGCATTGAGTATTGCAAGTCGAAATAAAGCTTCAGCATGCTTTGGTTCTAAATGAATAATTCTCTTTAATAACATGTCGGCGTTTGGGTCTGTATTTACATCCATATAAAGTGCCGCAAGGTTATAAAGGGAATTAACGAAATTTGAATCAATCTTAATAGCTCTCTTAAAACAATATTCTGCTTCTGCATTCATTAGCTGCCTGTAATACAATGTCCCCAATAGATCCCAGGTATATGGATTTATTGAATCCAACTTCACAGATTTTAATAAATAAGTTTTAGCAAAATCGAATTTCAATTTATCTGTATAATGTTTGCCCAACAAATTCAATGTATGGGTTTTACCAGAATCCAATGAATATACTTGATGAAGGGTATACTCAAACTCGACTTCCCTCCCTTGGGAATCATAAATCTTACCAAGGTAAAACCATAAATTCTGCCAAGTTGAATCAATGGACAGCGCTTTTTTAAGTTGTTGCTCTGCCTTCTCAAATGCTCCCATTTGAAAATACACAATGCCCAAATTTCCATAAACAGGAGCAAGTGTACTGTCTCTTTGAATACATTTCAATAAGAGGGATTCTGCTTCAAAATGCTGTTTCAAAATCATGTTGATAGATCCCAATTCAAATATAGATAACAAATCTGTCGAATCGAGTATAAAACATTTCCTAAATAACTCCTTCGCTTCAGAAAACCGCCTGGCTTTTTTATAAATTATACCCAGATTAAAATAAGCATTTATGTAATTCGAATCAAGATCGATTGACTTTTTATATTGCATTTCCGATTCGATCAGTCTTCCACTTTCAGAATAAACAATGCCAAGATTGTAATAATTTGAAACAAATGTTGAATCCAATTCAATCGCTTTTAAATAATATTTCTCTGCATCCAAATACTGCTTACTTAAAAGACAAATATTACCAAGGCTATTGTAAGACATGGAATTTGCACTTGAATACAGTTGCATAGCTTTGATGATTAGTTCGCGAGCCATATCCATTTTTCCTGCTGCAAGATAATAACTTGAATAATTATTTAAATGAATAACATCCGATCTTGCTAAAACAGAATCAAGGGATTCCGCTAATTCTAAAAATTCTCTTGCCTTTTCGAGTTCCCCTGTTATTCTATTATTTATAATTATATTTTGGGCGTACATACCACCCAGCGTTGAATATGGTAAGAACCAATTTGGTGTATGTTCTACAGCCCGCTTTGCATAATATTCTGCTGAATCCGTTTGATTAAATTGATTAAAGTGTAATACTTCCATGAAATAATATATATGGGAAGACTCGGGATGAATCATTAAAGCCTTTCTATACTTTTCTAAGACCTTATTTCCTAATTCGAGATCATGGACTTTAATATCGATCAGATTTAGATGCATCAGGTATCCTTCGAAAAATAATTTACGGGACATTAATATATTGTACATATAATGGTCCACGCCCAATAATTCTGCAGTCCGTTCAAGATATCGAGGAAATATTTTATATTTTGAAAATGCACTAAATTTTGATAAAGAAAGTTCTTTTAAATCCGTATTCAACCACTTTTTTAATACCTGCTGAATATCATCTTGCAATGCCGCGGCAAAATTGCGTTTCATTGCCGAATGCAACCTCGCCAACCCAGGTTCTTTTATTAGTATTTCATAATAAGCATTTGCGCATGCATTCTCAGGTTCCAAAAAAACTTTTAGCTTAAGTGCATTATTAAACAATTCATGAATTCTTCGAATTCCTGTATCTACTTTTGATAAAACCATTTCTTCAATTCCTTTCGATTCGATTGCACTCATCAACATCGTCTGATTTTTTTTGCCGGACTTAAATGCTGATAATAGACTTTCATCCACACTAGCCAATCGCTCATTCCGATTTCCAACGACCATGGGAACCTGACTCACCGGCGCCACCTCATTGGTTACATGGTCTTCCAGATATCTTCCTACTTCTTGTAAGGTCACCCATAAATCATTATTGTTATCGGCCATTCCATAAAGTGCATCGAGAAGGTGATACGAAAAGGCACCTCGCCCGCCGCCCCATTGCTCGCCTTCAATACTGTATTCATTCGGCTGGCATGACATGATCTTAATTTCATTTCCAAATTGCTTGGCAAGATTCGCAGCCGTAGCTTGTGATCCTCCAACCGAACTTCCTGCCAAAGTACCCGAACGACAAGCATCGGTAATGACAATCACTTTTGCTTTATTTTGTATTGATAATGTAGATACTACTTCCTGCAACATCGGCAATGCAAAGGCACCACCGGCCATATACACTCGTGCCGGTGCATCCCAACATAATAAAAATCCGGGTTGCGTCAAACTCTTTTTCTCCACATCACCATGGCCCGAAAAATAAATGATGGCCTGATCTCCTTCTTTGCAAACTTCCCACAACCAATCCAATGCATTGGCAAATTGGGCCATAGTGGCTTTCGAATTGATCAGTACTTTTAAATGATCGCCATCCAGCTTTCCTCCAGCTTCAGATCGAAGATAATTTGCAAAGGCTTCCGCATCTTTGTCGGCAAAGCGCAAATCAGGAATGCCCGCATCCTGATAATCGGAGATGCCAATTACAACTGCATATGTCTTAGTATTGACTCCTGACTGTTGACTGCTGGCTGTTGATAATAGCGATGCTCCTTTATTTTGTGCCAACAAACTAATACTCGTCAATACTAAAAAAAACATAAAGTTTATTTTCATAAATATCCTATTTCATCTTGTCAGGAAAATATTTTTTCAACAATTTATTCCACTTTTCTTTTTGCAATTTCAAATTTTGTAAATCGCTATCCTGTTCTATAGTGTCAAGATTATTAAATCCTTTTTGGATTGCTAATTCTAGTTGAGTAAATGCTTCCTCTGTTTTACTGAGCATACTAAGTCCACATGCTAAATTATAATAAGCCATTGAAAATTCAGGATTCAATTGAATTGCTAATCGGTTTGCTTTCACTGACTCTTCATATCGTTTTAATTGATTGTAAACAACTCCCAATTGATAATGAGTTTCTGCATCATTTGGGGCAACTTCAATTGCTTTATTAAACTGTTGCGTTGCTTCTTCAATTCGCTGTGTAAATGCATAAACTCTTCCCAAGTTAATCATTAATTCAAACGCATTCGGGTCCTTGCGAATACCCGTTATTAAAATAGCTTCTGCTTCACGAATCCGATTTGCGCTTAAATATACTTGAGCCAAAGTTCTATAAGTATATTGATCAAGCGAATCAAGTTGAAGAGCTATGCGACACAAGGAATCTGCCGTTTCCAAACGATTTGATTCTATATAGATCATAGCCATAAATCTATAGGCTTCCGGATCTTTTGGATATCTGGTAATCCATTTTTTTCCCATTGATTCTGATTCGTCTAATCTTCCTTGGTTCAAATAGAGTGAAGTTAGATTTATCACTGCCGGATCTGAAGTCGAATCAATCTTCAAGGCATTGAGATAATGTTTTTCGGATTCCACAAATTTCCCTAAATAGTAATAAGAAATTCCCAATGCAATGTGAATACAAGACCTGCATAGCTTCACATCATCACGTTCCAATATTTTCAGAAATTTCATTATAGCAGAATCTGGTTTTTGATTCAGAACATAATACGTTCCCCAGCTGTACAACAAATAAGTTGCATTTGAATCAATCCTGTTGGCTTTTTCAAGTGGTTCTCTTGCTTTTTCTAATTTCCTGGCTGTATAAATTTTATGAAGGATTATATAAGGTACAATCCAGGAAGGAGTTGTTTTCATCGCTAAATTCAAATAATACTCCGCTGAATCCAATTGATTAAGTGAAAATGCATATAAACCTCCTAATCTCAAATACACAAAAGATAAATCACTCTGCCAACTAAGCGCCTCACGATAATGGTTTAAGATATCTAACACTACTTTTCTATCCGAAATACCAATGTTACCTGGGCTGGTATTGAAATGGCCGAGGGCAACAGCTTCAAAATAAGCCTTTCGTGCTTTCAATGATTTAAACATATAATGTTGTGGCCCTAATAGATCCGAAGCTCTTTCCAAATATTTTGTATAAGTTGCATTAGTCAAGCCCTTCATTTTCGAATTGGAAAAAAGATTCTCATTAATGTCGGACATTAATAATAAATTGATGGCCTGCTGTGCCTCTTCTTGCAATGCAGCGGCATAATTACGTTTCATCGTAGAATGCAAACGTTCTAATTCAGATTTATTGATTAATTGTTGATAATACGATTCAGCACATGCACCTTCTGGTTCTAAAAATATTTTCTGTTTGAGTGTATTTTTAAATTGAGTATACATCTTCTTGGTACTTGAATCCAATTTTGATAATATATCTTCTTCAATTCCTCTTGAATCTATAGCGCTCAACAAAATCGTTTGATTGGTTTTCCCGGATTTAATGGATGATAACAGATTGACATCAACACTTGTTAATTGTTCGCTTCGATTTCCAACGACCATGGGAACCTGACTCACCGGCGCCACCTCATTGGTTACATGGTCTTCCAGATATCTTCCTACTTCTTGTAAGGTCACCCATAAATCATTGTTGTTATCGGCCATTCCATAAAGTGCATCGAGAAGATGATACGAAAAGGCACCACGTCCACCACCCCATTGCTCGCCTTCGATGCTGTATTCATTCGGCTGACATGACATGATCTTAATTTCATTTCCAAATTGCTTGGCAAGATTCGCAGCCGTAGCTTGTGATCCTCCAACCGAACTTCCTGCCAAAGTACCCGAACGACAAGCATCGGTAATGACAATCACTTTTGCTTTATTTTGTATTGATAATGTAGATACTACTTCTTGCAACATCGGCAATGCAAAGGCACCACCGGCCATATACACTCGTGCCGGTGCATCCCAACATAATAAAAATCCGGGTTGCGTCAAACTCTTTTTCTCCACATCACCATGGCCCGAAAAATAAATGATGGCCTGATCTCCTTCTTTGCAAACTTCCCACAACCAATCCAATGCATTGGCAAATTGGGCCATGGTGGCATTCGAATTGATCAGTACTTTTAGATGATCGTTGTCGAGTTTACCTCCGGCGCTTGATCTGAGATAATTTGCAAAAGCTTCGGCGTCTTTATCTGCAAAACGCAGGTCGGGGATGGCGGGATCCTGGTAGTCGGAGATGCCGACGACGACCGCGTAGACCTCACCCCGGCCCTCTCCACTTTGCGGAGAGGGTTGGGGTGAGGCTCCTTTGGTTTGGGAATACGAACAAACGTTTGTTAGTATAAATAAAATTAGAAAGTATGGTTTCATTATAATTTATTACATTTTGTCGGGGAAATATTTATTCATCAACGCATCCCACCTTTCTTTTTGCATCCTGAGATTATGGAGAAAAGGAATGGAATTCAATCTAGAATAGTCACTAAATTTATTTTGCAATGCTTTTTCCAGCGAAGAGAATGCTAAATCTTCTTTTCCGGATAAACTATACAAACAGGCAAAATCAAAATCAACATAGAATACTTGCTCCCTATCGATCTGGTATGCTTTTGTGAATATATGGTCAGCATCTTTCAATTTATTTTTAATTAGATTCAGGTAGCCTAAAAGTTTCCAGGCTATAACATCAAAGGAATCTTTTTCAATTGCAATAAAAAATTGTTTCTCAGCATCCAATAATCTAAAACTTCGCAGATACATTTCACCCAGGTTTGCATAAGAAGATGAAAACTGCGGATTGAGTTGAATAGTTTTTAAAAACAAGCGTTCTGCTTCTCCGGTATTTCCAGTCAGTGACAACATTTTTGCTTTGACATTCAAAGAGCGAATGGAATTCGAATCAATAGCCCAGGCTTTATCAACATAGTATTTTGCTTTTTTAGGTTGTTCGGACCAAAGTAACATTTCAGCCAGCGATGAATAAATAATCGGCTTTTTAGGAGCCAAAGAAATTCCTCTGTCAGCAAATACACGGGCACTGTCTTCATTCATAAAATTGCAAAGAAAAATTTGACTCATCAAAATATAAGTCATTGCCATATCGGGTTCCATTTCTAATGATCGTCTTGCCCATTTTAAGGCTTCATTTCCAACTACAGTATCTTTTGCGATGAAAGGACTTTTTAAATACGCCACACCTCCATTAAAAAAATATTCTTTAGCCTTGAGGTTTTTATACATGTAATGATTGGGGCCCAACAATTCCGAAGCACGATGAAAATAACTGGCGTACTTTGCGTATAAACTTCTGTCGAGAAAAACACGGATGTTCAAATTATTTTCATCTGAAACCATTGCCGTATTTAAAAACTGTTGCGCCTCATCCTGAAGTGCTGCAGCATAATTTCTTTTCATGTGATTTTGTATAGGCTTCAATCCAGCTTCAACAATTAAAGCATTGTACAATTCATCCGCATTATTACCAGGAGGATCCAGAAAATTTTTCTCTTTTAATGCCCTTTTAAATTTCAGATAATTTTCTTTAACCAGGCTGTCGACCTTTGACAAAGTTTCTTCCTCAATTCCCCTGGATTCAATTGCTGAAAAAGCAACCACTTCACCTTCTTTTTTTGATTTCAAGGAAGTAAACAAAACCATATCATATACAGCAATCGTATCTGTCTTTTTTCCTATCAATAAAGGAACCTGACTTATTGGAGAAACTTCTACAGGTACATGATCTTCGAGATATCTGTCGAGTTCAGAAAATGTAATTTTCTGATCATTGTTGTTATCTGCAAACCCAAATAAACCGTTTACCAAATAATAACTAAACACACCACGGCCACCGCCCCATTGTTCTCCTTCTATACTGTACTCTGTAGGTTGACAGGAAAGTATTTTAATTTCATTGTTGTATTGTTTTGCCAGATTTAAACTGGTTAATTGGGTACCGTTGATGTCATTGCCTGCGAGTTTACCGGAACGGCAAGCATCGGTGATCAATATCACTTTTGCTTTACGTTCTGCAGATAATGTTGAGATCACTTCATTGATCCAGAAAATGGTCATTGCACCAGCGATATATGTCCTTGATGGAGAATCCCAGGTCAACAAAAATCCTTGCTGGCTTCTGGTTTTAGATTCCACATCACCGTGTCCTGAAAAATAAATAATCACCTGATCACCTTCTTTAGCTTCATCCATCAACCAATCCAATGCGGCTGCAAATTGCGCATTGGTTGCTTCTTTTCCCAATAATACTTTGAGATGATCATCATCGAGCTTACCCAAACCCGATGATTTCAATAATTCCACAAATGCTTTTGCATCCCGTTCTGCAAATCTCAAATCCGGAATCGCTGCATCCTGATAATCGGAAATGCCGACGACTAATGCGAAGGTCTTATGGGTTGATTGTTGTTGGTTGCTAGTTGATATGGGGGAAACGCCTTTTTGCTGAGCAGAAAGGCTTTGAATAAAAAATGAAATGATTAAAATTAAAATCCGATTTTTCATTTTTTTTTCTTTGAAGTGAAAGAATATTAAATTTTTATTTTAAAATAAAATTCTCTTTAAATTATTAATTTTTCATTTTGTCGGGAAAATATTTCTTCATCAAGGAATTCCATTGTTGAGTTCTCTGGCGCAACAAAATAAGGTCTTTATCATTATGCATCGTATCAAAGTCTTTATAACCCATTTTTAAAGTATGTGCGAGATGTTCATAGGCCTGATCGATCTTGCCCTGTATACCGGAAATACAAGCCAGGTTGTAATAAGCTGTAAAATCGTTTGGAACTATTTCTAAAACTTTATAAAACATTTGTTCAGCTTCTACCAGGCGTTTTGAATTTAGGTATAGGTATCCTAAATCAAAAAAAGCTTCCCAATAAGTTATGTCGAGTTCAATTGTTTTTTTATAATACTTTTCTGCAAGATCATCCCGTTTGGACATTTTATACGTTCTTCCTAAATTATAATAGGCATGTACAAAACCCGAATCTAGTTGAATTATCTTTAAAAGCTTAGCAACTGCAAGATCGTAACGATGTGTATCCAGATAAAGAATTCCCAAAGAGTTATTGACTATAACTGAATTCGAATCGAGCAGGATCGCTTTTTCTAAACACTTTTCCATTAAATTATAGCGAAGAGTACTGCGATATACATTTCCTAAACCGAAATAGGCCGGACTAAAAGTTGAGTCTATCTGAATGGCTTTATGGTATTGAATTTCAGCTAAATCATATCGTTGGGTATTAAAGTATACATTTCCCAAATTATGGTAAGCACAAGGGAAACAAATATCTCCCTGAATGCTTTCAATAACTGATAAAAAAAACTGCTCTGCGAGTTCAAATTTGCCTTGCGTATAGTAAAAATCTGCTTTTTTATATTTTACCAATACAGAAGTGGAATCTAATTTTCCTGCAAGGATTAGGATTTCTTCCGCTTTATCAGTTTGTTTCGTTCTCCATTCATAAAATTTACTCATAGACAAATAAGGTTCCACCCATTGAGGAACCAGGTTCTTCCCTTTTTCAAAATAATATAAAGCAGAATCCAATTGGTTGCCTTCAGACATACGAACCAATTGTATCATAGCATGTGGCATATCGGGTTGAAGCTCCAAAGCTTTTCTGAATAGGGTACGTGCTTCTTTCCTACTGGTTTTCATTAATCCTTCAAAGTAATATTTCCGGGCTTGCAAAATTTGGTACATGTAATGGCCTTTTCCCAATAGTTCGCTGGCCCTTTCCAAATAGGCCGGATAAGACTTGAACAGCTTGGAAAAACTGGTGTTTTTCAATACTTGTTCGGTGAGTCCTGACTTGAGCATGATGTTCATTACTTGCTGTGCATCATCCTGTAAAGCGGCTGCATAATTGCGAGTCATTGTAGAATGTAATCGACTCAAACCAGCATGTGCCATCAAGTGTTGGTAATAATATTCCGCACAATTTGATTCCGGCTCAATAAATTTCTTTTCTTTGAGTGCTTTATTAAACAGTTTATAATTCAGACGTATTGAGGTATCTACGGAAGATAAAATATCTTCCTCCATTCCTCTTGATTCAATCGATGATAATAAAGCCAGTTGATGGCTCTTAGAAGATTTAACCGAAGCCAAAAGTGAAGCATCTACATGTGCTAACAGCTCCATGCGGTTTCCTAAAATCATCGGCATCTGACTTACCGGAGCTACTTCCTTGCTTACATGATCCTCCAGATATCTACTTGCTTCATGCAGATTTACCAGCTGATCATTGTTGTGATCTGCCATACCATATAAAGCATTGACCAGATGATAAGAAAAAACTCCGCGTCCACCCCCCCATTGTTCACCTTCGATAGAATATTCATTTGGCTGGCATGAAAGTATTTTAATTTCATTCGCATATTGCTTTGCAAGATTAGCTCCTGTTATTTGTGATCCACCGACACTGCTGCCAGCTAATTTTCCAGATCGGCAGGCATCTGTGATGACAACTACTTTAGCTTTGTTTTGCGAGGAAAGCGTAGTGATGATATCTTGAAACATGGGAAGCGCTAATGCGCCGCCTGCCAAATAAACTCTAGCAGGTGCATCCCAACATAAGAGATAACCTGGTTGCGTAATGGTCTTTTTTTCTACATCGCCATGTCCGGAAAAATAGAGTATAACCTGATCATTTTCTTTTACTACTTCCATCAACCAATCCAATGCAATGGCAAATTGTGCTACTGTTGCTTCCTTATTTAATAATAATTTTAAATGATCATGATCCAAATTACCACCAGCACTCGATCTTAAATAATTTGCAAAAGCCTCCGCATCTTTTTCTGCGAAGCGAAGATCAGGGATGCCGGGATCCTGGTAGTCGGAGATGCCAATGACAACTGCGTAGACCTCACCCCGGCCCTCTCCACTCTGCGGAGAGGGAGTACTTTCCGTTACTCCTTTAGATTGAGAATACAAACTAACGTTTGTTAGTATGGTAATGAAGAGGAGAAAGCATTTCATGCATCAAAAATTTTATCAAGTTCAAGATAACTCAAAACATCCACATCTTCTGCAAGGGGATAGCTATTCGGTGTCGGGCAAATGATGAAATTTCGAGTTGTGGCCAGGTCTTTTTTGGCAATAAAAAACCCTTTACCAGGCTTAGGCGCTGTGGAGTATTTGATTTCTAAAAGTACATGTGGAACACCACTACGGGTAATAACCAGATCAGCTTCTGTTCCGTCATGCGTACGGTAAAAAAATAAATCCGCCCGGGCCGGCAAACGCGAAGCGATTTCTTGCACAATATAAGCCTCCCAGGATGCGCCGACTGCAGGATGACCTTGCAACTGTAAATTGTTTTCAATGCGAAGAAGGGCGTGCAGTAAACCCGTGTCCCGGAGATAAATTTTGGGCGTTTTTACCAGGCGTTTTCTGGTGTTGGCAAACCAAGGTTGCAGTTGACGAATCAGGAATGCTGATTCCAGGAAATTAATATAACGGCGAACTGTAGGGGAACTTATATCAAGAGATTTGGATAAGGTCGCAAGATTGAGTAATTGTCCATTGAGATGTGCGATCATACTCCATAAGCGGCGGATAAGCATTGGGTCGGCTCGCAATCCCAGGAGAGGAAGGTCGCGTTCGAGATAACTGCGAATGAAATTTTCACGCCATTCAAGGCTTTGGACATCGTCACCCGCAAGGAGCGAATCGGGAAACCCACCCCTAAGCCAATGTTGGCGATAATCGATTTCAACAGGCAACTCGCGGATCGAAAACGGCTGTAACTCGAAATAAGCCACCCTACCAGCCAAAGACTCCGAAGTGTCCCGGATGAGCTCTGGCGATGCCGAGCCGAGCAAGATAAAACGCCCTGGCTGCCGGTGCTGATCGATCAGACTGCGCAAAATCGGGAAGAGCGTCGGAACCCGCTGCACTTCATCTAAAATGACGGTATGGTCTTTCAGGGGATTGAAGAGCAGACTTGGGTTATTCAGCTTATTGTAATCATCGGGATTTTCCAAGTCGAAGTACACTACTTGCCCCGGTACCTGAGCGGCAAGGTGCTTCACCAATGCCGTTTTGCCCACCTGCCTGGGCCCGACCACTACTATCGCAGGATTGGTTGAGATGAGTCGCAGAATTTCTGGTTCTGCAAAACGTGGTAAATATAGTTTATTAGCCGTAATTATAAAATTAAATTTTTGATTTACGGTGTAAATATAGCTTTTATTGTCATTGTTTATTCTTTTACTTTTTCGGGAAAGTGTTTTTGCATCAAGACATTCCATTCAGGAAGGCTTCTCAAAATCCCCAAATCTTCATCCTGTTTTAATTGCTCATAGGTGCAACCTTTGCCGATAGCTTGTTCCAATTGGGTAAGGGCCTCTGAATTTTTGCCTTCGGATAGAAGAATATAGGTCAAACCAAGTTGCGCCGGGAAATATTCAGGGACTATTTTTAGCGATTTTTCAAAGTACGTTTTTGCCTGAGCTTGCCGACCCGTTTTAAAATAGGCCATGCCTAAATGACGATGCGATTCCGTCCAGGTGGAATCCAAAGCGATGGCCACCAATGCTGCGCGTTCTGCTTCCGCAAATTGTTTGGTGGCCACGAGCACCCCCGCCCATCCGTTCCAGCCCCGCACAAAGGACGAGTCCAGTCCAATGGATTTTTTAAACTGTATGCCGGCTTCTTCCCAACGACCTCTGTTAGCCGCTAACTCACCGAGGTAGTTCAAGGTCCAAGGATCTGAGGGGTAAAGTGCGTGCGATTTTTTCAAATATCGTTCTGCATCATCGTGCCGACCGGAAATGTAGTATAATATGCCGAGCGCGGTCCAGATGCCATAAATCGTAGAATCAAGGCGAAGGGCTTTCAACATCACCGATTCCGATTCTGCGAATCGTCCCTGTTGCCCGTAAACCTGACCAAGTAACATCCACACTGCATAAATAGTGGAATCCATATCACCAGCCCTACGTAATACTTTTTCCGATTCGTTGAGGCGCAGGTTGAAATATAAAAAGCTTCCGAAATTAGCCCAGGCGCTTGCATTGGTTGAATCCAATTCAATGGCCTTTCGAAATTCAGCTTCTGCAGCATCCATCTTGCCAAAAGAAGCCAGAACATTGGCGTAGTCTACGTGCCAACAAGGATATAGAACACCTCCGCTTTTTTGATAATTTTCGAAGAGCGTCAATGCTGCTTTTTTATGCTCCTCCCCATGTTGCTTACTGTGCCAAAAACCCCGTTCTTTAATGACGAGCGGGTGCAAAGAATCCATTTTAGCTGCTTCGCGCAAGGCTGTTTCAGCAGCATCGAAATTAGCTTGGTAACTGAATAAATTGGCTAGATTGACATATGGAGACACCCAGTTTGGGGCCAGTAAACGGGCTTCATAAGCACAGAGAAACGCTGAATCCACTATTCGGAGGTGGGTCGCATATTCCCGGCTCATCGATGACCAGGGCAATGGCGATTGAGGTTCCTTTGCAAGTGACTCCCGAAAAAATTGGATGCACTGTCGACCCAACTTTTCATCGGGGTTGTTATTGCGCTTACTCAGCACTATGCCCTCGAATAGCAATGTTCGTGCTTGAAGGGAACGATACATATAGTGTTGTTCGCCAAGCAGCTCTGCCGCCCGCTGCAATTGCCGTGGTATGGGTTCAAGTTTTAGAGTTTTACCGATGCACTGCAATTCTTTTACATCTGCTTTCAACCAAATATTCATGGCCTGTTGAGCATCATCCTGCAAAGCAGCGGCAAAATTGCGGGTCATTGTTGAATGCAATTTTGACAATTCTGCAAGCTTTATCAATTCAGTGTAGTAATGGTCTGCACTAGCATGAACTGGTTCTAATAATTGCTTTTTGAGCATTGCATTTTTGAATAATTTATACTTTTCCAATATGTTTGTATCCAGCTTAGCTAAAACATCTTCCTCCATTCCCCTGGAATCAATCGTTGATATACTGGCCAATTGATTTGTCTTTCCTGATCTTATAAGAGCGAGCAGACTTACATCTACCTTTGCAAGCTGCTCTGATCGATTGCCTAAAACCATCGGCACCTGGCTTACCGGTGCCACTTCAGACGTGACATGATCTTCTAAGTACCTTCCCGTTTCCTGCAAATTGACGATCAGATCCTTATTGTGATCGGCCATACCATATAGGGCATTCACCAGATTATAAGAAAATGCCCCACGGCCTCCGCCCCATTGCTCTCCTTCAATGCTGTATTCATGTGGCTGACAGGAAAGTATTTTAATCTCATTCGCATATTGTTTTGCAAGATTAGCTCCGGTGATCTGTGATCCTCCAACTGTACTTCCTGCTAGTTTTCCGCTACGGCAAGCATCCGTGATGACGATCACTTTTGCTTTATTCTGTACAGATAGCGTAGAAATTACATCCTGAAACATGGGTAGCGCCAAGGCACGCCCCGCAAGATAAACACGCGATGGTGCATCCCAGCAAAGTAAATACCCCGGCTGGGTCAGGCTCTTTTTCTCCACATCTCCATGACCTGAAAAATAAATAATGACCTGATCTCCTTCCTTAACCACCTCCCATAGCCAATCCAGTGCAATTGCAAATTGTGCAGCCGTTGCATCTTTATTCAATAAAACTTTTAAATGATCTCCATCCAATTTACCGCCTGCATTGGATCTTAAAAATTTGCAAAGCTTCAGCATCTTTATCTGCAAAACGCAGGTCGGGAATGTCTTTGTCCTGGTAGTCGGAGATGCCGACGACGACCGCGTAGACCTCACCCCGACCCTCTCCACTCTGCGGAGAGGGAGTACTTTCCGTTACTCCTTTAGATTGGGAATACAAACAAACGTTTGTTAGTATCGATAAAAAAATCAAATATGATTTCATAAGCATCTTATTTCATTTTGTCGGGGAAATATTTTTGCATTAGGGTTTTCCATTTAAGATCTTTTCGCATTACTTCAAAGTCAGGATCGGCCTGTAAGTCCTCAAATGCAAACTGGTCTTCGCCCACTCCCTTTTCCAGTCCTTTTTCAAGGTAAGTCCATGCAGCTTCCGTTTGATTTTTTCTTAACGATAAATTTGCATAGTATCTATAAGTATCCGGGTATTCAGGATCCAGTTCAATCGCTTTTTCGAAACAGGATTGCGCCTTGTCTATATCCAAGTCCAGGTGCGCATATACATCACCCAGAACAGCTTGAAGCAACTCGTTTTTAGGCAGTGCTTTTACAGCTTTTTGCATGAAAGGAGAAGCCTCTTTCCATTGTCTGAGTTTATGATATACCAGTCCCAAATTTGCGCTTGCCTGAAAAAAGTTTGAATCGATTTGTATGGCTTTCCGCAAATATTTTTCTGCATCGGGATAGTTGCTCCGCTTTCTATAAATATTGCCTAAATTGCCTAAAGCCTGAACTGAAGTCGAATCGAGTTGAATGACCTCTAGAAATACCTTCTCAGCTTCTTGATTCCGACCTGATAAATAATAGGTAACGCCTAAATTTACCTGCGCTTCTATATAATTGGAATTTAACTGTATGGCTTTTAACAATACTTGCTCTGCCTCTGGATACCTTCGGATGTTATTGTAGAGAAATCCAAGCGTGTTGTATTGCAGTGAATTGGTTGAATCCAATTGAATTGATTTTTGCAAATTTTTCTCTGCTAAATCGTATTTACCCATGTTAATGTAAACTAAACCCAGATTATTGTAGGCATCTGAAACCGTAGAGTCAAGTTGAATTGATTTAATAAAAGCATCTTCTGCTTTCTTGTATTCCTTTTTCCAAATATGATAAACCCCCAGGCCAATCCATACCTTATCAGAGCTTGAATCTAGATTCATGGCTTGATCTAAATACAATTTAGCTTTTTCGAAAAACTTATATTTCTGAGAAAAATTAAAAGCAAGAGTGGTATAAGGTACAATCCAACGAGGATAAACTTCCATTGCCTTTTTTGCAAAGAGTTCCATGGAATCAGGTAAAAGCAGCTGATAACCATAAATCTGACTCATCTGCCAAAAAACTGCTGGATGTTCAGCTTGCCATTGAAGGGATTGTTGAAATTTCTCAATTGCCTTTTCGCCGATTTCCTTACTCGGATTCCGATTGCCATTCGCTAATAAAAACCCTTCGAAAAAATATTTGCGAGCCATCAAGGTAGTATATAAATAATGATCTTGACCCAATAATACAGCAGCCCTTTCTAAGCAGCTTGGGTAAGATTTAACTCGATCTGAAAATACTTTGATGGGGATATTTTCACTTTTATTTTTTGACCCACTTTGAACAGTTTGATGAATATCGATACTTAACCATCGATTCATGGTTTGTTGGGCATCGTCTTGCAAAGCAGCCGCAAAGTTTCGCGTCATGGAAGAGTGTAGCCGCTGAAGCTTAGACTCTCCAATCAACTTATCATAATAAGTGTTTGCACATGCATTTAAAGGTAAAAGTAAACGCTTGTCTTGTAAAGCTATTTTGAACAGTTGATAGAGTTCCTGAATGGTCGTATCCATGTCGGCCAAAATCTCATCCTCCATGCCCCGACTATCCACGGGTGAAAAAATCTGTGTCTGGTTTATTTTTCCTGAACTTAAATTTTCAAGAAATTTTGTATCAACACTGGACAATCGGGTTATCCGATTTCCAATAATCATGGGTACCTGCACCATCGGTGCCACTTCCGTCGTGACATGATCCTCAAGATAACGACTCAATTCCTGTAGGCTTACGAACAGGTCTTTGTTTCCATCCGCAAGTCCATACAAACCATCTATGAGATTATACGAAAATGCACCTCGTCCGCCACCCCATTGTTCACCTTCGATGCTATATTCATTAGGTTGGCAAGAAAGCATTTTAATTTCATTGGCATATTGTCTGGCGAGGTTTTGGCCTGTGAGTTGCGCACCATAAATTTCACTTCCCGCCAATTTCCCGGAGTGACAAGCATCTGTAATGACAATCACCATCGCCTTGTTTTGAGTGGAAAGGGTAGACACCACTTCCTGCAACATCGGCAATGCAAATGCGCCTCCTGCCATATAAACCCGTGCCGGTGCATCCCAACACAACAGAAATCCAGGTTGCGTCAAACTTTTTTTCTCGACATCGCCGTGTCCCGAAAAATAAATGATGGCCTGATCACCTTCCTTGCAGATTTCCCACAACCAGTCCAGAGCATTTGCAAATTGTGCCATGGTAGCTTGCTGGTTGATCAATACTTTTAAATGGTCCTTGTCGAGTTTGCCTCCTGCACTTGACCGGAGATAATTTGCAAAGGCTTCGGCGTCTTTATCCGCAAAACGCAAGTCAGGAATTCCGCCGTCCTGGTAGTCAGAAATGCCGATGACGACGGCGTAGGTGGAAGTAGCCGGCAGTTTTGAGTTTACAGTTTGCAGTTGGGATACGCCCTTTGATTGAGAATACAAACTAACGTTTGTTAGTATTGATATGAGGATTAAGTATAATTTCATAGTGAACTTATTTCATTTTTTCGGGAAAGTGTTTTTGCATCACCCTATTCCAATCATCTGAACCCTTTAACAACTCCAGGTCTTTATTTTCTATCAATGCTTCATATGTGGCATTTATTTCAATGGCTTGTACAACATGTTTCATAGCTTCTTTGGGTTTTCCCTCCTTGGCCAGAAGACTTGCCAGTCCCAAATATGCATTCGTTGCAGAAGGGTTGACCCGAATCGCATTGCTAAAGCTATTCCGAGCTTCATCCTGACGATTTGTTTCTAAGTAAACATGGCCAAGATAGATCATGGGTTCAGAAAACGTTGAATCAACTTGTAAGGCTTTCTTAAGATATTCTTCTGCCTTTATGTATTTATGGGTTTTTAAATACAATGCCCCAAAATTGGTCCAGGAATAAACCCAGGCTTGATTTAAGGACATGGATTTTTCCAGGAATTTCTCGGCTTCCTCATAACGACCGGCTTTTAAATAGATCTCTCCCAGATTTCCCCAGGAAGGAAAGTGGAAGGAATCTCTGGAGAGAATTCTTTTGAAAATTATTTCAGACTCATTATATCTACCCAAATTAAGGTAAGCATAAGCAAGATTGTTGGAGTTGGAAATATGGGTGGAATCAAGGGCTACTAACTTTTCAAACACTTCTGCTCCTTTTTTAAAATTTAACTTTCTTATATAAATAAATCCTAAAAAGCCGAGTAAAGTATTTTCAGCCTCCGGGTTGGTATTCTGTTTTAAAAAGTTATTCACAAGATCTATCGCTAAAGAATCTTCTCCCATTTGGCTGTAAAAAGCTGCCAGATTGCGGACAACATTGAGGTTATCTGGTTGGATGTTGAGACTTTTCTTTAGGGCTTCTATTCCGGCTAGTGGTCTGTTGGTAATAAAATAAAATATACCTAAACTATTCAGGACCAGAGGTGAGGCAGAATCCAATGAAAGGGCTCTGGAATATAATAACTCAGCTTCATTTATTTTAGATGGCAGGAAATAACGGCAATATATTTCGCCTAAAGCAATAAGACTGGAAATGTAATTTGAATCCAATGCCAGCGTTTTTTTAAAGTAATGTTCTGCCTTTTGGATTTCATTCATTTCCAGATAATAAGTACCCAGATTATGTGAGGTAAATATGGCAGTGGAATCAAATTCCATGGATTTCAGCAACCATTTTTCTGCATCTTTCTGCCTTTTTAAGAGCCTATATAATGATGCCAAATTGTTCATTATAGTGGAATTTGTGGAATCTAATTCAAGTGCCTTTTGGTATGCTGCTTCAGCCTCTTCAAACCTTCCAGCTTGAGCTAAACTGAAGCCGAAATCACTAAACCAACAAGGATATAAGGGTCCTTTTGCTTCCAGGTAAGCCTTGAAAGCTGAAATAGATCCTTCGATATCACCTTTATGAATTCTAAGAGAAGCATTCGCTTGAATGACATAGGGATGTTCAGGCTGAATGGATTCTGCCTGTTTAAGCACCTTTTCTGCAAAATCCAACTTATCTATTTGAACCATTGCATTGTACAAATCTGTTAAGGGCAGAACCCATTGCGGAGAAAGGCTTATCGCATTATTTGCACATAAATAAGCAGAATCAAGATTTCTTAAATTATTGATATAAACCCTGCTCATTTGATGCCACAACACCGGAGAATTGGGCTCAAGTACCAGAGCCTGTTTATATTTTTCTAAAATACGGTTTCCCATCAAGACATCAGGATTGCTGTGCTTCATTTGAGTAATGCCTTCGAATAATAAATGCCTGGCTGTCAAATAAGAATGCATATAATGTTGGGTTCCCAAAAGCTCAGCAGCTTTTTTTAAGTTATCGGGGATGGGACCCAGTGGGATGCTTTTTCCTATGCAATTCAGTTCTTTTACATCTGCTTTGAGCCAAATGTTGATCACTTGTTGTGCATCATCCTGCAATGCAGCCGCATAATTGCGCTTCATTGTTGAATGCAAACGTTCCAATTGAGGTTCTTTGATCAATTGTTCATAATAGCTATTTGCACAAGAATCGATTGGTTCTAAAAAGGTTTTGTTCTTTAATGCCTTTTTGAAAAGTTGATAAGTCAATTTTGTATTCGTATCCAATTTGGAAAGTACGTCCTCTTCAATGCCCTTCGATTCCACTGCCGACAACATCTTTGTTTGATGGGACTTGCCTGATTTAAGAGAGGCTAACAACTGTTCATCTATACTTGTCAATCGCTCATTGCGGTTACCAACCGTCATCGGCACCTGACTTACCGGTGCGACCTCATTGGTTACGTGATCTTCCAGATATCTTCCGATTTCCTGCAAAGTAACCCATAAATCATTGTTGATATCGGCCATCCCGTAAAGAGCATCGAGAAGATGATAGGAAAATGCACCGCGACCGCCGCCCCATTGTTCGCCCTCGATACTGTATTCATTCGGCTGACAAGACATGATCTTGATCTCATTTCCAAATTGTTTAGCGAGGTTGGCAGCTGTAGCCTGTGATCCACCTACGGAACTTCCGGCCAAGGTACCTGAACGACACGCATCTGTAATGACGATGACTTTGGCTTTGTTCTGTATGGATAAAGTTGAAACCACTTCCTGCAACATCGGTAATGCAAATGCACCACCAGCCATATACACCCTCGCCGGAGCATCCCAACAAAGCAAGAACCCCGGTTGCGTCAAACTCTTTTTCTCCACGTCGCCATGTCCTGAAAAATAAATAATTGCCTGATCTCCTTCCTTGCAAACTTCCCACAACCAGTCCAATGCATTCGCAAATTGGGCCATCGTGGCTTCTGAATTGATCAGCAGTTTTAAATGGTCATTGTCAAGTTTACCTCCTGCACTTGATCTGAGAAAATTCGCGAATGCTTCCGCGTCTTTATCTGCAAAACGAAGATCGGGGATGCCGGGATCCTGGTAGTCGGAGATGCCGATGACGACTGCATAGGTGGAAGAAGTAGGCAGTTTTGAGTTTGCAGTTGGCAGTTCTTTTATTCCTTTGGATTGGGAATTCAAACTAAGGCTTACAAGTACTGATATTAGGATTAAGTATAATTTCATTTAAATTTTATTTCATTTTATCTGGGAAATATTTTTGCATCAATGCATTCCACTCCGTACTATTTTGTCGGAGCAAGCTAAATTCCGGATCCACCTGCATCCAACTGTAATCATCATACCCAAGCTTTAAAGCTTTTTCAAATGCTTCAAATGCTTTAGTTATATCTTTTGTTCAAGAAAGATATAAGCCTTCCAATAGTAAATTGCCATTTCAGGATTTGTTTGGTTAGCAGAAAGTTGCACAGCAATTCTGAATTCGTTTTCTGCATCTTTGTATTTTCCCATTTTAGTCAAAACTATTCCAAGGGTATTGTGTGAAGTTGAATTTGAAGAATCGGAAATTATTAATTTTTTAGCCAATTCCATAGCCTCTGGCAATCGATCGGTATTTATATAAATTTTCACCAAAGAGTTTTGAGCACAAGGCATACAAATTGAAGAAGAAGCATTTTCTATTATTTTTTTAAAAATAAGTTCTGCTTCACTGTAGCGATGTTGTTCAAAATAAAAACTGCCTTCTGCTTCCCAATAGAGTGGTGAGCTAGAATCAATTTGTGCTGCACGATCCAGGTATTCTTTTGACTTGACAAAATCAAATAACATCGTCGAATAGATCTCTGATAGCCGAACAAAAGGCAGTATCCAGCTTGGAGAATTTATGGTGGCTTTATGCGTATAATATTCTGCTGAATCAGCTTGCGCCCATCCAAAGCCATGTATCCATGCCAATCCTAAAAGTGCCAGTGGCATATTTGGATCCCAATGGATGGATTCCTGAAATTTTAAAGCTGCCCTTTTAATCATATCCTGGGTAAACTCTCCACCATGTATTAAAGGAAAGCCTTCAAAATAAGCACTTCGAGCCTGGAGCGTACGATATAAATAATGATTTTGTCCCAATAAATTTGCTGCGCGGGCTAACTGACGCGGGAAATCGCTATAGCGGACGACCTTTGATTTTTGTGAGAGACTAAGTTCACTAACATCCGCTTTCATATATCGGTTGATGGCTTGTTGTGCATCATCCTGTAATGCAGCAGCATAATTTCTTTTCAAAGTTGAATGTAATCGGCTCAATTTTGGCTCCTTCATCAATTGTTCATAATAAAAATCTGCACATGCATTGTCAGGTACTAAAAATACTTTTTCGTTTAATGCTTGCTTAAACAATCGATAATTCCGTTTTATGGATGTATCTACCTGGACCAATACTTCTTCTTCAATTCCTCTTGCATCAATTGATGAAAGAAAACTCATTTGGCTCAATTTACCTGTTTTCATTGAAGCCAACATGTTAACATCTACATGAGCGATTGGATCCGTTCTGTTTCCGATGATCATTGGCACCTGACTAACCGGCGCAACCTCCGCACTCACGTGATCCTCTAGATATCGTCCAGCTTCTTGTAAGCTTACGATCAGATCGGTATTTAAATCCGCCATCCCATACAAGGCATCTATCAAGTGGTAACTAAATGCTCCGCGTCCACCCCCCCATTGTTCTCCTTCGATAGAATATTCATTTGGCTGGCATGAAAGTATTTTAATTTCATTCGCATATTGCTTTGCAAGATTGGCTCCTGTGATCTGTGATCCTCCAACACTGCTTCCAGCTAATTTTCCAGATCGGCAGGCATCTGTGATGACAACTACTTTAGCTTTATTCTGAACAGATAGTGTGGAAATCACATCTTGAAACATGGGAAGGGCCAATGCGCCACCCGCAAGATAAACACGCGATGGTGCATCCCAGCAAAGTAAATATCCCGGTTGGGTCAGGCTCTTTTTCTCCACATCTCCATGACCTGAAAAGTAGATGATGACCTGATCACCTTCTTTAACCACCTCCCATAACCAATCCAGGGCAATTGCAAACTGCGCTGCTGTTGCCTGCTCATTCATTAAAACTTTCAAATGATCGTGGTCTAAGGACCCGCCTGCTGAGGAACGAAGGTAGTTTGCAAATGCTTCAGCGTCTTTATGGGCGAAGCGAAGGTCTGGGATTTCTTTATCCTGGTAGTCGCTAATTCCAACAACTACCGCATACACCTCACCCTGGCCCTCTTCACTGTGCCGAGAGGGTTGGGGTGAGGCGCCTTTGGACTGGCTTATAATATTTGAAATTATAAAAATCCACGTGAATAAAATATAGAATCCTCTTTTCATCAATTTCTCGTTTTTCCAAAGTTCATAATATCAGATAAAAAGCATCGACTAACAAATGTTATTTTTAATCCCTTTTTAAGTAACCTTCAACTCCCGACATCAGTTAGATTTATTAAATAGAGAGCTCTTCATGTCAGGACAACCATTTACTAACAATCATCAACTAACACCTGTTAGCTATCCATCAAATTTTTAAAAATTTAGATTTTCCCCGCTATATAAAAGTGCCTTTCTTTGCCTAGACATTAAAGGCTGTCTACTTAACCCATAAGTAGTTGATCAAATATAGAAAAAGTTATCATAATTGTAACTTAAAATCAAACATAAGACGCATACTTTTTGATCATATGCCTAAAAATACTCATTTTACAAGCGATAAGTTGCTTTGCTAAATAAATTAGGGATAGCCAGAACCATGTTCAGCCCAATAAAAAAGGAGATATATTCATAGTATATACCTCCTTTGTAATTTGGTCGTATAGATGCGAATCAATTCAAAGCATAGGTTTCTGAGGATTTACCTGCCTTAGCCCGTAGGCGTATCTTTTTCCCGGCAGGAAGTTTTGCTGCATCCACATAAACGTTTCCGGAGCCGTCTGTGGTGATCGCATGATCCAGGCCATCCACTGCAGTTCCGTTAGGGTCCAGGAAATCAAAACTCAGGTCTATACCCCTTTCTTTCCCCTTAAATGGATTGCCGGATAAGAGTCGATTGGTTGTCTTGCCTCCTTTTTTAGCTGCCGGCGTGCTCACATAAATTTTGGCACAACATTTCCTCGCGGCTGTTCCAGTTGTGTTGGTCTGTGTGTTGACTTTCTGGTTCTTTTGAGTGCCCGGATTGAGACCATCACCGGATCCTTTTGGTTGAGATATTCCACCCAGATTGGATTGGGACATAACCGCACTAGATAAAATAATTGCACAAAATAATAGAAAACTCTTCATAAATAATTTGATTTTGAATAATGATGAATATGTATAAGTGCCCGCAAATTGCCGGCGTTATCACCAAAGATAGATTAATTCCTAAAATCCTCATTTCAAAATTTAGTTTCCATGAGAAAAGAGCTTGGAGTATTTATTAATCCTTAGAAACTTGAGAATCTCAGTGAAAATTCTTATAATGCTTCAAATCTCTTTGATCCTATTCGACCAAAATAAAACCAGCCCATTGGTATGGATTGAAGCCTAATTCTCGCAACTCCTTTTGTGCTGCCCGAAAAGCCTCCGGAATACTCATTTTGTTGCCACTTCCAGCGAGACTCTTTGAACTCAATAAATTCGCATAAAAGCGAACCATAAATTCTTTGGTCTCCTCATCCGGAATCTGCCATAAACTCATCATGATATACTTGGCTCCTGCAATTTTGAAGGCCCTTTGCAAACCATAAACTCCTTCATTACCCTGAATGTCTCCCAATCCAGTTTCACAAGCTGATAAAACCACTAATTCCGTATTTGACAAATTCATTTGACTGATTTCATAAGCGGTTAATATTCCATCTTCCATTCCTTCAGAATAAGGTCTGTTTTCTTTCCAAGCATAATTCGCTGCTGAAAGCAAAAGTCCTGATCGCATCATGGGCAACTCTGAACTTTTATAGATTCTACCCATCGAATCTACAGCTGACTCAAGCATCCTATTTTCATCCAGAACTTTATCAGCCTCAGAGAAGAAAAAACCATGAGTTGCCACATGTAAAATTTGCGGTGATGCCTTATTTTTTCCAATTTGTTTAAAAGATTCTTCAGTGGCTGCAAAATTTGAAAAATATTTCACCTTGAAATCTGTGTGTTCCATTAACTTCATAATATCTTTCGTTTCCTTTTCCGTCCCAGGCAAGTAATTCCATAACTGTTTGAATGCATCTGCGTTTAGACCTGAATTTGTAGAATTGAGTTTATTTTCTACTTGCGTGAAATTAATTTCCTCAGTAAGCCTTTTGTTTTGATCGATTGGCTCCAAATTGTAATTTATTCCACCATATAAAACAACTTCCTTATTTTTAATAAAATCCGCTTTTCTATTTTGAACCAATGAACGGGTACTCCCTAGACGAACCAATTGAAAATCATCTGCAAGTATCGTTTTTTCATCCACTTTTATAGCATCTAAATTAATCTGATGTAAGAGCCCACTCGTTGCATAAAATACTTTATGAATTCCATTCAAATTTTTCTCGATAGGTTTCCAAATTAAATGATATGTATGGTCAAAAGTTCTATTTTTCGTTGGTGTCACACCTCGATTATAAGATAGGCTCAAACCGTACTGATTCTTTATTTCATCTTCTGAAATTAAAGATTTGTGCAATTCAGAACCTGAAAAAAGTGGAATCATACGAGGATATGGATCTCCTTTTTTCAATATCAATGCCGCATAAATAACACTATCTTTATTTCCATATGATTCAAAATGTATGAATTCAATGGCGGCGCTTGCATTTGGCAATTGAACTAACACCTCTTTCCAATCAGTAAGCTTGCGCGTTTCACCAAATTCGGGTGAACTTTTAATTAATGTTTTTTCCAAAGCCTCAGCTTCTTGTTCCAACTCAAGAATTCTTTTCCTTTGCGCTATGGGTTTTGTATATTCAATACTTAATTGCCTAAGTTTTCCCCTCCAATCTGTAAAGTTCTTCTGAAAAATGCTATCCGAACTTGTTGCTAAATTTGAAATCCTTTGAGCGTTTTCCATGAGATAACCATTGTAAAATAGCGCATTATTGTAAGCCAATTGAATCAACTCATGCGACGGATGCTGGTGAATGAAAGTAAGAATCTTGGAAACAGGATTTTTGAACGTTGGCAGATATGCTAACATTTGACTTTCAGATGAATATGATGCTGCTTTTTCAACCAAGTTTCGAATCAGTTCATCCATTTCGAAAATTAGGCTCGCACATTTTTCCAATCTGTCTGTATGCTGATAGATAGAAACCAAATGATTCAAGGAATTTATATAATTCGCATTCTCTTTTCCAAATGACTTTAAATAAATTTCACGTGCTTCCAATGTTAGTTTTTCAGCTTGTTGCAAATCGCCAGTCTCTAAATACATATTTGCAAAATTATAAAGCACGTCCGCATACGATTCGTGCTGTTTGCCAAATACTTTAGCTCTCAGTTCCAACGCCTCTAAATAAAGAGGTTCAGCCTTTTGAAAATTTTTGATATCAAAAAAATGATTTGCAAGATTCATGGTTGCAATCCCATATTGAGAATGTTCTTTTCCTAATATTTTAGCCCAGATAGCCCTTGCTTCGACAAGCATAGGTTCAACGAGGTCGAATTTATTAGTAAGTTTATAAAGGTTTGCCAGATTGATAAGTGATTCTGCATAGTCATTGTTTTCTTTCCCAAATGATTTCTCGCGAATGTCTTTAGCTTCTAAACACAATCGTTCTCCTCTCTTAAAATCTCCTTTTTTAGTATACAATACTCCGAGATTATTGACGGCAGAGGCATATTCTTCGTGGTCCTTTCCATATACCTTCTCTTTGATATGGATCACTTCAATGTATAAAGGTTCCGCCTTTTCAAATTCACTTTTTGTCAAATATAAAAATGAAATGCAACTCAAGGATAGTGCATAATCAGGATGTAATTTACCAACGGTTATTTCCCAAATTTTCTTAGCTTCAAGAAACAGGGGTTCTGCTTTTTCATATGCACCCAGGTATGCATAACTTAAACCAATATTATTTAAGATATGAGCATAGCCTGGATCTAATTTATTCTCAACAGTTGACCAAATACCTTTTGCTTCAAGGAACATTTCCAATGATTTTTCATGGTCATCTTTGGTCCTGTATAAAAGTGCAAGGTTATTTAAGGATCCGGAGTATTCTTTACTTTGAGTCCCATAGAATTTTGCACGAATGTCCTTTGCTTCTGTATAATACTTTTCAGCTGCATCAAAATCTTGCTTATAATAATATACGATGCCGATATTATTGATGGTATTGGCATAAACTCCGTTTATTTTGCCCAAATAATTTTCCTGGATTTCTTTCGCCCGAAAATAAAGTTTCTCAGCTTCATCATATTTTCCCATAATGAAAAATACATACCCTTTATTAAAGTAGGATTTTCCTTCATAAATATGATCTTTTCCCAAAATTCTATTTGCAATAAATGCAGCTGAGTCTAATAAATTTAAGGATTTTTCGAAATCCTGGCTATTGATCAATTTCCTGCTCCATTTTATCAGACTGTCAATATTTGATTTTGCTAAAATTGTATCTGAATTCTGGGAATATAATCCCACAGAAATGAATACAATGCATATCGTTTGAATACATTTAAAAAATGTAATATTCATTTTCATATTAGATGTTTATATTATTTTATTAAGCTGTGTATTTTATAGGGTCGTTCGCTAAATCAGATTGCAATGATACAATTCTATAATGAATTCCCAATTTTATCAATTCGCAAACGGGAATGTGATTTCATATAGGCCAAGCCTCAATCCAGGATGTATTGGTTTGCAGTTTTTGGATCCGCTGCGGAGCAGCTTTTATTCGAAGTTTGACATTAAGCAAAGTGATAATCAGGTAGTTATCATTAAATTTAAACGATATTATCTAAAAAATGATAACGAATTCGTTAATTTGGCACCTCATTTCATGGTCGGGGTTCATTTTATTAACAATCAGGTATTCAATGGCGGTAATTCTTCCGCAAATCTTGCTTTTATGAAGTTAAATTTTTTGTTGACTTATCTTTTGACATTGCTGATTGGATGCTTACAGTTTGCTTTTGGTCAAGACCGTAGTATGGGTACCTTGCCCCTGGTACAAAACAACAAAGCCAGTATTTCGCGTACTTCTGAAAACACGAATTCACCGGAATATTTTGCTGCACTTCAAATTTTCAACCGACTGGTGCAGGCACGCGGAGATTTTAGGTTACCTGTTCCCAGATTTACAATGCGCAACGAAGACAGAAATGTTGCCTTTATCAACTATAGTGTACCGGAAGTAATCCTTGAAACCAAAGCTTACAAAGTTTGCGAGAGTTTCGGAGAACATAAAGATGCTGCCATTGCATTTCTACTCGGACATGAACTCACACATTATTATGAAAAACATTCCTGGAGACGTGAATTTATTTACGACTATCGGGATCTTCCCATCGGCAAGGAACTGGCTGATCTGAGTGATGATGTCGTACATGAAACCGAAGCTGATTACATCGGAGGTTTTTTGGCCTATTCAGCAGGCTTTGGATTGTTTGATCAGGCTTCAAACCTCATACATCAACTTTATAAAGCATATAAATTACCCGACACCATAAATGGTTATCCAAGTTTGCAAGACCGAAAAATTCTAAGTCAACGGTCTGTAGAAAAACTAGACCATCTGGTCGATGTATTTGAAACGGCCAATTTATTACATGCAACGGGATTTTTTCAACAGGCACTGCAATTTTATAATTATGTGCTGCAACAATATTCGAGCCGGGAATTATATAACAATATGGGTGTAACAGCACTCATGTATGCACGTAAGTTTTTCACCCCTTCAGAATTAAAATTTAAATTTTTCCCAGAATTAGACTTGGAATCTTCTGTACAAACCAGAGGTGAAACAGCAGATTCCATGCGTATCAAATATTTAAAACAATCCATATTACATTTTGATGCAGCGATCAGTTTGGATCCTGATTATGCACCGGCTTATTTCAACAAAGCCATTGCATTTGCACTGCTCAAAGATCATGAAAGCGCTCGGTTCTATGCCGGAAAAGAGGCACTTCAAAGAACATCTGAAACAAAATTTACCAAAACAAAAGAAGACATCCGATTATTACTAGCCACCCTGGATGCTATAGATGGCAATATTGAAAAAGCCCGTATTGCAATGGAAGAATTGTCTGAAAAAGGCCATACCGGGGCTTTGCAAAATCTTGAAATATTAAACAGCCCGATAAATACCCAGACGAGATTTAACAAAAAAAATCAGATCTTCTCAAAAAATCCAAACCTTAAGAAAATAGAAAATGCGCTGATCCTTGGTGAAAGTCTTCCTGTAGATACCCTGATCAGCCAGGATATTGACAAAAACTTAAAACTGCATAAAAACGGACTCACCAAAGAAAGCAAGAATTTAAAAATCGTTGAGATGGGAAATGTTTATTTAATTTTTCAAATAGATACGGTCTCTTCTCTACCGATTCAAAATTCTTTTGCTTCCAAAAATGACCTGATGCCAGCGATCCTGGAAAAATATGGACAACCACACCATCTTGTGGAAACGCCTAACGGTCGTTTGTTAGTTTATCACGATAAACAGGATAGCGCTTTATCATCCGGGATCATCATCGAATTCAATTCAAGAATTCAAAAATTAAAATACATTCTATTTAAACAAGTTATTCAATAAAATCATGCTTATGAAAACGTATTTCAATTTATTCCTTTTATTCTTATGGAGCTTTTCCATTGGTTCACAAGCACCGTCCTCTTCCATTGTGGTAGTGGCGGTCCAGGGAAAAGTAAAATATGAATCTTCTAACTACAAAAAACCAATAAACCTGAATCCAGGTGCAGTCATTACCACAGATGGCTTTATAATACTGGAAGAAGGAGATAAAGTGACTTGCCTGTACAATGATAAATTTTTCAACGTTACGGGAAAAGGCAGAAAAAGTATCAGCCGAGCTATTGGTCTGATCAAACCCAACACGGCCATTAGCTTTGATGGGGAATACAGCAAATTTGTAAAAGCAGCTGTCGAATTTAAAACCATAGTTCAGGAACGCGACGGTTGGGGTGGTATTACCAATCCGAAAACTTCAGGTGATGGTTGGGGTGGCATCACTCCACCTAAAGAAGCTGGTGATGGTTGGGGAGGTATCACACAACCTAAAACCTCTGGCGACGGTTGGGGCGGAATCACCAATCCAAAAACTTCAGGCGATGGATGGGGGGAAGAACTTAAATCTATTCAACCTCGAATGCCTTATGGTTATCAGGTCGCCAACCTGGTTACTTTCCGATGGACCGGACCCAAAGAAATTAAAGTGTACAGACTTGAAATTCTAAATAGTCAAAACGAAGTCATACATTCGGAGACTTCTAAAAAGACCAGCATTGAAGTTGACTTGATTGCATTAGAACTCAATGTCGGCGAAACTTATTCTTGGCATGTCATGCCTGAAGATCTCGAATCCTCAGAAGACATCAAGAAAATAAAATTCATGATTTCTTCCAAAAAAGATGAAGCTGCAGCCCAAAACAAATCCTCTAAAACAAAATTAGGTGCATCCAGTGACCCGGTTCTTAAAAGTCTGATGCAAGCAGCAGCATTGGAACTCGAAGAATTCTACAATGCAGCCTTAGAGAGATATGAAGCTGCATTAGAAGAAGATCCAAAGAACGATATGGTGAGAATGCAATATTCCGCATTTCTCATGAGGTTGAATTGGATCGAGGCTTCACAAAATGTCATGAATGGATTAAAGTTTTAAATATTGAATTTTATCCATTAGAACAATAAACTTCCAACCCGGCAATTCAGTAAAATCGAATTGCCGGGTTTTTTATTGTTAAATTCCCATCAGCTATTTATTATAATTAAAATTGGACTCTTTTAAAGGTCTTATTGTCAGTATTTGTGAATTTCTCAGATTCCTTTCTAAACTGTCTATTAAAATTGCACTTAAGCTTTTTGGGCAAATAGGAATATTATTCTCCAACTCCTGGCGTTCGATGGCATCGACACAAAATGTCTTTTCACAAGTTCTGTAAAGCGGAATTTAGAAGTGTAACCAATGTCACAATCTTTCAGGATTTGCGGAAATACCTTTGCATCAAAATACAACAAATGCTTCGCTACATTTCTCTCTTTCTGATATTTGCAACTCATTTATCGGCATACAGTCAGCAATTTTTACATTTACAAGAAGCGATCCAAAAAGCCAAATTGCATCATAAACAACTGCAGATTATGATGCTGGAAAGCGATTTGGCAAAAGCTGACATTCAAAAACTAAAGTCTGCCTATTTACCTCAAATCCAGCTGACTCATCAATACATGGCCACAAACGATCCGTTAAATGCATTTGGCTTTAAACTTCAACAAGCAGCTATTCAGACTACAGATTTTGCTCCTGATCTATTGAATAACCCGGAAGTTAACTACCACGGTCAAACGAAATTGAGTTTGCAGCAATCCATGTTTAACTATGATCAATGGTCTCTTAAAAAGGCAATGCAAGCCAGATTGCAGACAACATACTATCAACAAACACGCGCTGAAGATAAAATTCAACTTGAAATTAAAAATGCTTATACAGATCTCCAGTATTTATATGCTGCATTGGAAGTTAGTGAAAAAGCATTGCTGGCTCTTGCTGAAAATGAACGGGTAATTCAGAATTTTATAGTACAGGGAATGGCTAAAAAATCTGAACTACTGAGCATTCAATTGGAACTTTCAAATATCAAAATTCAGGTCAACAAACTCCACCACTCCATAGAAAATTTAAGCAACTACATCGCTCTGTTCATTGGGGATCCTTTAACAACCAAATATCAAGCTACATCTATTCTAAGTTTGGATACCCTTTCAGCTCTTGAAATGAATTTATCGGAACGTGCAGATTTTAAAGCTTTGCAATCTGTTATTGAATCAAGAACTTACAATAGAAAATCCGTACAGCATGGATTTATTCCAAAACTCAATGTATTTGGTGAGTTCAATTTTTACGACAAAAATGTAATTGGATTCAATCAACATGCCTTCCTTGCAGGAATTCAACTTCAATGGAATGTATTCAATGGCAATGGTCGATCTTTTGAAACCCAAAAACAAAAAATTGAAATCGAAAAAGCAAAGCTTGAAATGGATCAGGTTTTTGATCAGGCGCGCCTTGAAATTATAAAGGTTCAGTCTGATTGGCTGAATTCCAAAGAGGATCTCCACTGGTCCCAAAATAGTGTACTACTCGCAGAAGAAAACAAAAGAATCATCACCGATCGGTTTAAGCAGGGACTTGAAAAAACATCAGATGTACTCAATGCCGAAACATCCCTTATGGAGAAAAACCTAAAAGTCCTGGAAAATATTTCCAGGCACAATAAGTCAATACATCAACTCGAATTTTTAAATGCTTCAGTTAAAAAATAAAATAACGATATGAAAATAAAATCTATTCTCGGTTTAAGCTCCATCAGTATTGTAATGCTCACTTCTTGTGGAAAAAAGACAGATGAGAAGGAAATGCTGCCTCATGCGGAAGCAATAGAAGTTCAACTTTCAAAACCTATGACAGACTCTATAAATCAAACAGGAGATCTTCTGGTCAATGGAAGGATGGAATCTTATAAATCTTCCAATATCAGTTCGCGAGTCATGGGCAATGTGAGCCGGGTTTTGGTTCGCGAAGGGCAAACTGTAAAACAAGGTCAACTCTTGATACAGATACAAGCAGCCGATCTGATGAGTCAAAAGTCTAGATTGGAAGAAAGTCTTACACAGGCGAAGTCCGGTTATGCACATGCAGAAAAAAATTACAATCGCTTCAAAGCTTTACATGAACAAATGAGTGCAACAGATTTTGAGTTAGATCAGGCTCAACTTCAGTTGGATGCAGCAATAAGCAGCGTCGGACAAATCAAACAATCGATAGTGCAGATCCAGATATTAATTGGAGAATCTAATGTTAAGAGTCCATTTGATGGAACGATAACTGCAATTTATACAGAAACAGGATCAATGGCCAATCCGGGAATGCCTTTGCTGATGATTGAAACAAGCAATACGCTTATACTCAAAGTACTCATTCCGGAATCAGAAATTCAAAATATTAATAAGAATCAGGATGTAAGTATTCAATTGCAACAGAATGGAGAAATGTGCACAGGTAAAATTCTGCATATCAATCCATCTGCCAACTTAAGTGGTAGCCAATATGAGATGGAGATCAAACCAGATGCTCAAAAAGTAAACTCTTTTGGCTGGAAAGCAGGAATGTATGCAAGCGCAATAATAAAACGCCAGACCAAGTCTCTAAAAAAACAGATGGCAGATCATGAAATTATTATTCCCAAAAAAGCCTTGATCGAAAAAGGGCAGCTTTATGGAATTTATACCATCTCTGACGATCAAAAAGCCATCTTGCGTTGGGTTAGGTTAGGAAAGGATTATGGCGACCAAATCGAAATTCTTTCCGGATTAAAAAAAGAGGAGTCCTTTATCACAGAAGCTGACAATCGATTATACAATGGGGCTCCCATTCAGGTGAAATAAATTATAATTTAAAAACATGAATCATCATATTAATAAAGGGATTTCCGGGCAAATCGCCGAGGTATTTATCAAATCTAAACTCACGATTCTGCTCATGCTTGTTTTTTTAGCTATTGGTATTTATTCGACCATGTTGATACCAAGAGAGGAAGAACCTCAGATAAAAATTCCGATCGCAGATGTTTTTGTCTCCTATCCGGGAGCCAATCCTAAAGAAGTTGAATCCAGGGTGGTTCAACCTTTGGAAAAAATGATCTCCAATATTAAGGGTGTTGAATATGTATATTCCACATCCATGAATGGTCAGGCCATGTTAGTCGTTCAATACTATGTTGGTGAAGACATCGAAAGATCTATCGTAAAACTTTACGATGAAATCAACAAAAATGCAGATAAGATGCCTATGGGCGTCAGTGCCCCATTAATCAAAACCCGATCTATTGATGATGTTCCAATGATGTCACTCACCATGTGGAGTGATTCACAGGATGATTATCAGATTAAACAGCTTGGACAAGAACTGGCCAATGAAATAAAAAAAATAAATGAAGTTGCTCAGGTCCAATTAATCGGCGGAAGAGACAGACAACTCATCGTCCACCTGGATAAAAACAAACTTTCTGCACAAGGACTGGATATCCTGAATGTGGCTCAGCAAATCAAACTCAGCAATGTTCAACAGCAAAGCGGATTGCTCGTAAGCAATGATCAGGAAATTCCAATTGAGACGGGTCAATTTCTTTCAAGCATTGAAGATGTTGAAAATATTATTGTTGGAATAAAATCCAATAAACCTGTTTACTTGCATCAAGTAGCCAAAGTGAGCGATGGCCCGGAGACTTCTAAAAATTATGTGAGTTTTGGTTTTGGTGCTGCAAACGCAACATTAAAACAAAAGTATAATTCGGAGTATCCTTCTGTTACCCTTGCGATTTCCAAGAAAAAAGGTTCTGATGCAATGTCTATTGCCGAAAAAATTCAGGAAAAACAACAGGATCTTAAAAAAACGCTGATTACGGACGACATACAGGTAACCGAGACGCGCAATTACGGAGCATCTGCATCTGAAAAAGTTTCTGAGTTGCTGATGCATTTAGTGATTGCAATCCTTGCAGCTACATTATTGGTCATGTTTGCAATGGGCTGGAGAGGTGGATTGGTGGTATTTCTGTCGGTACCCACGACTTTTGCACTTACCCTTTTTGCTTATTACTTCATGGATTATACCCTAAATCGAATTACCTTATTTGCACTTGTTTTCGTCGTTGGTATTGTAGTCGATGATAGCATCATTATCGCAGAAAACATGCACCGACATTTTAAAAACAAAAAGCTGCCTTTTCACCAGGCAGCACTTTATGCCATCAATGAAGTAGGAAATCCAACGATTCTGGCAACATTTACTGTGATTGCCGCAATACTTCCCATGGCTTTTGTGTCAGGCCTCATGGGACCATATATGAGTCCAATGCCTGTAGGAGCCTCCATCGCGATGTTATTTTCATTGGTCATTGCTCTTACCATCACACCGTATCTTGGATATATATTTTTAAAAGAAGAGGCAAAACATGAGGAAAAACCAAGTGATGAGGAAATCGAAATGCATCATAATAAAACCTATAAAATTTATCAAAAATTCCTCTTGCCTTTACTTAATTCAAGATCAAAGAGATATTTATTCCTGATATCTACCGGAGTTATTCTATTATTATCCATGTTGGCTTTTGCATTTAAAGGCGTTGCAGTAAAAATGCTGCCTTTTGATAACAAGAACGAATTTCAGGTGGTCATAGATATGCCTGAAGGTACCACCCTCGAAAGAACAGCTGTAGTGGCAAGGGAACTCTCACAATATCTTTCAGGGCAATCCGAAGTTTTATCCTATCAAACTTATGTTGGAACATCTTCGCCGATTACATTTAATGGATTGGTAAGACATTATGATGTCCGTAAAGGATCTCATCTTGGTGATATTCAGGTAAACCTTACTCCTAAAAATGAACGCGACGAACAAAGTCATGATCTGGCAAAAAAATACAGACCCGGTCTTCAGCAAATTGCAAAGAAATACAATGCAAATGTAAAAGTGGTTGAAGTACCACCGGGGCCGCCCGTACTGAGTACGATTGTCGCTGAGATCTATGGTGATGACTATGAAAAACAAATTGCCATTGCCGAACAAGCTAAAAAATTGATCGCCGAAACGCCGGATGTGGTGGATGTAGATTGGTATGTTGAAGAATCGCAAGCCAAAATCAATTTTGAAATTGACAAATCAAAAGTAATGCAGTATGGAGTTTCAGCAACTCAAATTGTTCAGACCCTACAAATGGCCCTCGGATCTCCTATTATTTCCACATTGTATGACCCTAAATCCATCCAGGCTGTAGGCATTGTGCTGCGCATTGATGACCCTCAAAAAACAAACATCGATGATTTAAAAAGTATAACTGTTGTAAACCAGCAAGGACAAGTCATGCCGGTTGGCGATTTAATCAACATCAAACAAAGTAAACAAGATGTAAATATCTACCGCAAAAATCAAAAACGGGTTGTCTATGTAGTTGCAGATATGGCAGGTAAATTGGAAAGTCCGGTCTATGCTATTCTGGATATATCCGAAAAACTGAAATCAATTGAACTTCCAAAGGGATATAGCTTACAGGAAAGTTTTAATGAGCAACCCAAAGACGAAAGTAATTTCACAATCAAATGGGATGGAGAATGGCAGATCACCTATGAAGTGTTTCGGGATCTTGGAATCGCATTTGCAGTCGTCATTTTCGTGATCTACCTACTCATTGTAGGTTGGTTCCAAAATTTTAAAGTGCCGATAATCATGATGACCGCGATTCCATTAAGCTTGATTGGTATTGTAGCAGGTCATTGGTTGATGGATGCATATTTCACAGCAACTTCAATGATTGGTTTTATTGCGCTTGCAGGAGTAATGGTTCGCAACTCTGTTTTACTTATTGATTTTGTGAATATTCGTTTGCGGGATGGAATCCCTATAAAGGAAGCTATACTAGAAGCCGGTGCAGTGCGCACAACGCCGATATTGCTTACGGCAGGTGCGGTTGCCATTGGAGCCGTAGTGATTTTGTTCGATCCCATTTTCCAGGGATTGGCAATATCTCTGATTGGCGGTACGATAGCTTCAACAGTGCTTACCCTCATTGTCGTTCCCGTACTTTATTATATGGTTGAAAAAAGAAATTACAAGTAATAACATTTTAAAATAAAATAATTAAGAATTATGAACAGAACACAAATTATTCGATTGTTTGCAGGTGCATTGATACTAATATCTGTAAGTCTTGCACATTTTCTGCATCCAAACTGGATGTTCCTTGCCGTATTCGTAGGCTTGAATTTATTCCAGTCAGCACTCACCAAATGGTGTCTTTTGGAAGATATCTTAAAAAAATTAAAAGTAAAAGGGGAATGTGAATAGGGGGATTTAGATGTTAGAAAATTGGAGGAGTATAGATGATGGAGCAAAGAGTATGGATTATAGAGTTTTGTCCTAATAAAATTATTTCGTTAATTTGATTTCATTCTCATGTCAATGAAGATCCAAAATTGTATTTAGAAATTACTAACGAACGTATGTAATGGTCCTTTATTACTAACATCCAACAACTAACAACCATTTCCCGCTATGCGTAGTCTATTCCCGCTTCCATGAAGTCGCTTGGTAACAGTAGCGTTATTCAAAGCGGGATACGCTGGGGTGACAGGCAAACTCCGTTTGCCATACGCAATTATGATCTAGACATCACCCACTTTTTAACTTTCAATCAATATCCATTGCACATTCCGATAGATGATATATTCAATCTACAAACTGAAATGAATATTTTACATAACTAACATTTGTTAGATTTGTAAACTGAAACCCATATTACAACTATTGACTGATCCGGATATAATTTTGATCATACCAAACAAGCAGATCATTCATATCGGGACTGAAAACTTCATGAAGACTGCCAACTTATCTACCCTCCAATAAACGTATACGCTTTACCGCTTTTACCGGCACGACCTGTTCTGCCAATTCGGTGAACATAGCTGTCGAGGTTTTTAGGTTCCTGAAAGTTGATTACATGGCTCACATCCGTGATATCAAGTCCTCTGGATGCAACATCTGTTGCAACGAGCACTTGAATTTTTTTCATTTTAAAGGCATCAAGTGTACGGATACGTTGATTTTGTGATTTATTTCCGTGAATATCATCCGCCCGAATACCAGACATTTTGAGCCTCGCGGTCAATCGTTTAACCAAATGTTTTGTTTCAGCGAAAACCATTACTTTAATGAATGCTTTATCCTGTAGCATTTTGATCAATACATCCATTTTGTTTTCACCCGGCTTTAGAGCCACGATTTCCTGATCAACAAGGTCACTCGCAGCATGTCCTGTATAAAGTTTGACTTCAACAGGGTGTTTTAACAAACTATTCATCAAGTTACGCTGTGTAGCATCTTCTGTAGCAGAAAATAAAATGGTTTGTTTGCGATGCGTCATTTTACCAACCAATTCCATTACATCTCTTGAGAATCCCATATCTAGCAATCGATCAAATTCATCAAGTACAAGTACACTGAACAATTGCATATTCAATTTTCGCTGCATGACCAGATCTGCTATTCTTCCCGGAGTACCAATAATGACCTGAGCCGGAAGACGCAATTTTCGAATATCTGCTTCCACTGGAGTTCCGCCAATAAAACAATGACAAAAAAGTTTTAATCCCAGTGTTATGGATTTATATTCTTCTTCAATTTGTAATGCCAATTCGCGTGTAGGCGTAATGATCAAAATTTGATGTGAAGCATTATTGCTTAATAAATTTTGGACCAATGGAACGAGGAATGCTGCTGTTTTTCCCGTTCCTGTTTTCGCAAGACCCAGAAAATCCGAGCCCTTTAAGATGGCTTCAAAAGCTTTTTCCTGAATTTCTGTTGGGTGCGAATATTTTTTGCGCAATAGATTTTCAATAATACTGGAATCAACCGGCATATCTTTAATCATCATACTGGCTACGTAACTATTCGCTACTTCCGGATTTGATTTTTTTGCAAAGTGAACCGGATCTATTGTTTTAAACCGGTTTTGTTTTTTCTTGCCTGTTGGATTGGTTCGGAATTGAGCTCTTGGCGAGCGCGATTCTGATTTTTTGGGGGAATGGTGTACGCTTGTACGGTTCATATTTTAGAATATAAATGTATAACAGCCTGGATATTTGCAACTAATCTGCTGAATTGCCAAATACAGGCTTGTCGAATGTGAATAAAAGTTTAATTAGTGGAACTTAAAAAAGATGAATTCTCTTCTGGAATGCGCTCAATTGGAAATTCTACTACGCAGATTGAAATGCAAAGATAATTGATTTTTTATACATACCATGAATAAATTCCAAAATGAGTAGAAATTGGATGGAAATGGGGCTGGACTCTTAGTGTACATTGATCCCACCTCAGCATCCGTTTGTTTCCCTCAGATCGCGCAGAAATACGCAGAATTCATTTTCCGCAAAAATCTGCGGGAAATAAACAGAAGTGATGATTTGACAAATCTCATTCATAAATTCCGCATTTTGTTAGAAGTACCGTTCAGCCGAATCCCTCAAATAAGCTATTCATAAGAAACAGTTCCATACAAATCTAAGTTTTGAAATGAAACATTCTATCTTGCTACCCGATTGAAAAAAGATTGTTTTAAATTCCTGAATATATTCCAAACACATGAATTCATATCTAGAAACCGCCCACGATGTTTATGCTGAGGCAGCCAACAATCCGCAAATAGGATTGTGTTGCACCACTACACCCGTTTGGCAATTGCCCGGCCTCAAAATTCCAACTAAAATGTTGGAAATGAATTATGGCTGTGGTTCAACTGTGCACCCCAGAGATCTGGCCAACGAACCAACAGTATTATATGTAGGCATTGGTGGCGGTATGGAGTTATTGCAGTTTTCATATTTTAGCAGAAAAAAATCAGCTGTCATTGGAGTGGATGTCGTCGAGGATATGATCAATGCTTGTCAAGAAAATCTGGAGCTTGCAGAACATCAAAATCCTTGGTTTCAAAAAGAATTTGTAGATATCCGAAAAGGGAATGCATTGGCATTACCTTTAGAGAATCATTCGGTTGATATCGCAGCCCAAAATTGTCTGTTTAATATTTTCAAAGTTGAAGAACTGTTACAGGCTTTAAGGGAAATGTACAGGGTTCTCAAACCAAATGGAAAACTTATCATGAGTGATCCCATCTGTGAACAAGCCATGTCTGAAGAATTGAAAAATGATGCACGACTCAGAGCCTTATGCCTGACCGGAGCTATACCACTCCAGGAGTACATTCAAATGATTACCGCAGTTGGTTTCGGTACCATCGAAGTCCGGGCCAAGAGAGCTTACCGCATTCTTTCACCGCAACATTATGCCACATCAGAAATCATTTATATTGAAAGTGTAGAAGTTGCAGCTATCAAGGATCCAATGCCGCCAGATGGCGCATGCGTGTTTACGGGAAAAACAGCCATTTACTTTGGAATAGATGAATTATTCGACGATCAAAAAGGTCATGTATTACTTCAAAATCAACCTTTGTCTGTTTGCGATAAGACGGCAGATGCATTGATCAAGTTGAACCGCAATGATATTTTTATTTCGCCATCCACTTACTTTTATGATGGCGGAGGTTGTTGTTAAATGCGCCCTGCTTTAGATTCATTTCCTTAAATTATCCTTTATTTCAAAGCTGGTATAAATGCCATCACAAAGAAGTCTATGTTTACAGGGCATTAAAATTTGGATAGATTTCAAAAAAAAATTCAAAGATAAAATCTGAATTTATGTATTGAGTTCCTCTGATGGATTCTAAATTTGTAATATTCCGCGCAAACCTCTTTCATATTTAACCGAACTCGCTAAACAAAATATTCCCCAATCTTGCCCTCCTTTTATTTGAAGTCTTCTTATGTTTGCATAAACATCGGCCTCGATAAATACTTATTGATTCCATTCTTAAAGACCATTACAGGTAAAATTCCGTGCATACAACATTCAAACTTCAATTTAAAAAACATTTTGATCAGGATCCCATCATGGTGTATAGGGCTCCCGGCAGAATCAATATCATAGGTGAACATACAGATTACAATGAGGGATTGTGTTTACCTGCTGCAATAGACAAATCTATTTATTTCGGTTTGATTCCTTCCAACGAAACGCTGATTTATTCATTTGATCAACAAAATAGCTGGTACCCCGGCCAAACATCTAATTTGCCAAACTGGGCTGTTTATTTTCAGGGGATTTTGGATTTACTCAAACAAAGAGGATTTAACTGGCCCTATTTCAAACTTGGCTTTGGTGGAGATTTACCAAGTGGTGCAGGATTGTCCTCCTCATCGGCAATCACCTGTGGATTCATTGCTTTGTTGGATGAATTTTCCTCGTGGAATTTAAATATTCGGGAATTAACAAAATTTGCAGTTGAAGGAGAAAAAGCCTCAGGTCTTCATGGTGGAATGATGGACCAAATTTGTATTTTCAACGGTCGAAAGGACCATGCATTATTGATCGATTGCTCCAATTGGAACTTTACCTGCATTCCGGCCTATTTAAAGGCTTATTCATGGCTCGTTGTTGACACTCGCGTAAAACATCGCCTGGTTGAGACCGCATATAATAACAGATCATTTTCTTGCATACGAATCAATCAAAACATAGCGTCTCTATTTAAAGATAAAAAGAGTATTTCACAATTGGATGGTGAACAATTCATACATTTAAAGACAAAACTTCAACCGAATGATAGATCACTTGCAGAATATATTGTCGATGAAAATGCCCGCGTATTAAAAATGGTGAAAGCTATTGAAGACCAAAACATTCTTCAAGCAGGAATGTTGCTTTTTGAAGGTCATGAGGGATTGCGAAAAAAATATAAAGTGAGTTGCACAGAACTTGATTTCCTTATAAATTATGCAAAACATAGCGAAATCGCTGCCGGGGCCCGTATGATGGGAGGTGGATTTGGAGGCAGCACTTTGCATTTATTGCCTGAAACATTTGTTTCCGATTATCAAAGAAGGATACAAAATGCTTATAAAAACAGATTTGGGTTCCGTCCACTTTGCTTTGAAGCCAACATCTGTAATGGCCTAGGCAGAATTGATTGATTATTTATAAACCACTTATTATACATGCGCTGCTTAAAATTAGTTTTAGTTCCCGTTTATTTAATTTTGAATATTCTTGATCTTTTTGCAAATCAAAATTCAGATTCTATCAAACTTCATAAACAATTGCTAAAAGCTTTTCCGGATATAAAGATCGAAAGCATGCCTCAACAGCAACCATTTCAATTTGTTTGGAAATTATGGATCCAACAAGCTAAAGATCATTGGAATGCCGATGCAGGATTTTTCCGTCAACAGGTATTATTATATCATCGAGGATTTAAAAAACCAAATGTGTTGGTCACCGAAGGTTATAATATCAATGACCGCATTTATGAACCTAGTTTGATACTAGACGGCAATCAAATTTCGGTTGAATATAGATTTTATGGAGCATCCAAACCTCTATCTATACCATGGAAATTACTCAATCACAAACAAGCCCTTCACGATTATTATAAGATACAAAAAGGTCTGCAGCTAATTTATAAGAAGAATTGGTTGGTTACCGGCATTTCCAAAGGCGGCACCACTGCTGCACTATACAGTTTGACTTACCCGGATCTCGTCAATGCAACTATTGCATATGTGGCTCCATTTGTGACTGAACAGGAAGACAAAAGGACGATTGATCATTATACAAAATGGGTAGGTAGTCCTGAATGCAGACAAAAAGTAAAATCATTTCAGCGTCTCCTCTTAAATTATAGAGTACAACTTAAACCCATGCTTTCAGAATTAGGAAAAAGGGACCAGGTTAAATTTGAATTAGATCTCGACAAAGTCATCGATTATACTGCGCTGGAATATCCCTTTTCCTTTTGGCAATGGGGTTTTGGATGTAAGGAAATACCCGACGAAAAAGCAAGTGTAGAAGAAGTTTTTGATCATGTTGAAGAAGTAGTCGATTTCAATTATTATGATGACAGGACTTGCGCTTTATTTCTACCTGCCTATTTTCAGTTTATGACCGAATATGGATATTACGGCTTTGATACTACAGGTCTAAGTAATCTTTTGTTGCACCAATATTTCAGCAATCTCGAATTTTGTCCAAAAGATGCAGATCTTGGTTATAATGGCAGTTATATGAAAGAAATGCTTGATAAAGCAACCAACCAAAGTAAAAATATCATTTATATTTATGGTGGGCTCGATACCTGGACCTCCTGTGCAGTGCATCCGTCCCCGACAACAAATGCATTTAAATTAGTCAAATATAATGGAGGCCACCGGACACGATTACGCGATTTTTCGAAATCAGAAAAGGACCAGGTCTATAAACTTTTGAAAAAATGGATGCGAACTAACACGGAGCCCTTGCCATATTGATGTGTAAGTTTTAAAACTCCTCTTATATACATTCGCTGAATGCAAAAAATGCATTTAGCTTTGCTTAAATTTTTTGATCATAATTAATAATATATGGAACTTCAGAATGGCGAATACACGATCCAGAATTTAAAGGCGCTAGACCTGGTTGAGAAATACCACACGCCATTTTACGTTTACGATACCTCCATCATCAAAAGACAAATTGACAGGTTGAAAAATGCATTCGATGTACCAGACCTGGGTATTCACTTTGCCTGCAAAGCTTTGAACAATATCAATATTTTAAAGCTGATGCAACAATGGGGCGTTGGTTTGGATTGCGTTTCTGTTCAGGAGATATGGACTGGAATGAAGGCCGGTTTTAAACCCGAGCAAATTATTTATACTCCAAATTGCGTTGGCCCTGATGAAGTGGAAATGGCCATTAAACTCGGGGTTCAAATCAACATTGATCATATTGAAACATTAGAATACATAGGTCATCACTATCCGGGAACCAAAGTTGGGATCCGCTTAAATCCGCATGATATGGCCGGAGGAAATGAAAAAATATCAGTAGGTCATATCGATAGCAAGTTTGGCATATCCATTTATCAAATGCCTTTAGTGCTTCGTCTGGTTGATGCACTAAAACTCAAGATCAACGGTTTGCATATGCATACAGGCTCTGACATTCTTGATGCAGGAGTCTTTAGCCTGGCTTCTGAAATTTTGTACGATGCAGCAAGAAAATTTAAAGACCTGGAATTTATTGATTTTGGAAGTGGGATAAAAGTTCCATATAAACCGGATGATGTTTGTACCGATATTGAAGAGCTTGGACAAGTCTTATCAAAATCTTTTAATGCATTCTGTAAAGAGTATGGCAGACAATTGAAACTGTATTTCGAACCCGGAAAATACCTCGTATCAGAATGTGGTTACTTTTTTGTAAAAACAAATGTCATCAAACAAACACCCTCTACTGTTTTTGCAGGCGTCGATTCAGGTTTAAATCATTTGATCCGTCCAATGTTTTATGATTCTTATCACTACATTTTCAATGTAAGCAATCCAAATGGCAAACCAAGAGTCTATAATATTGTGGGTTACATCTGCGAAACAGATACTTTCGCCAACAACCGCGTCGTGTCCGAAATTCATCCCGGTGATATTCTATGTTTTAAAAATGCAGGTGCCTACTGCTTCACTATGGCTTCCAATTATAATTCGAGATTCAGACCGGCAGAAGTCATGATCCATGAAGGCAATGATTATCTCATACGGGAGCGGGAGGTGTTGGAGGATTTATTAAGACATCAGGTGTTGGTAATTTGAGAATGGCTTGTAGGAAGAAGTCTGATAGTCTGATAGTCTGATAGTCTGTTAGTCTGTTAGTCTGTTAGTCTGTTAGTCTGTTAGTCTGTTAGTCTGTTAGTCTGTTAGTCTGTTAGTCTGTTAGTCTGTTAGTCTGTTAGAAAACAACACGAACTAACGTGTGTTAGTTCCATAAATTTTAACTATTTTCAAATTATTATTTCAATTTTTACTTGTTATATAATATAGCTTTTAGCTCCCGACATCATTAAGTTATCGTCAATAGAAGGTTTCTTCATGTCGGGATGACTCTTGGCCATTTACTCTTGACTCTTGGTTCTCTGTCCCTTAGGGACAAAATATCGGTAGCTGAAATGTATAAGGAATCACCGCGTGCTGTAGGTAGGTAAAATGGATTCCCGAAATGAAGAAAATGTTCATTAAAAATTTGATGATTATGTCGGGAAGATTTTAGATTGTAAGTACTAACAAACGATTGTTAGTTTCATCAACGACCAACTGCTCCCGCCAAAATTATGATCATTGCAAACTAGAAGCTTCTTCATGACGGAACATCTATCATCCATCATCTATCACCCATAATCTATCATCTATAATCCATCATCCAAAAAAGATATCCCGGCATGCAAACATCATACCGGGACTACCTCGTCACAATTTTCAACATCAACTCAGGCGTTCCCGGTTGAAAATCTTATTTGGTTTTCGTAAATAATATCTTGTTTGAATACTTATTCAGCTGGTATGACCAACAATTTATCTTGTTCGATGACTCCTTTTTGATTTTCAAGTTTTCTGAAATACAATCCGGGAGCCAATTTTTGGTTCAAGTTAAACTGGAAAGATGGCCCTTGCCATGTTTGCCTGAAACAGGTTTTCCCATAAGCATTCACGATGCTTAATACTCCATTTTGTTTCAGGCCCTCAGTCGTTATCTGGAAAAAACCAGTGTTGGGATTAGGAAAGATGTTCATCAAGTGTTTTTCAGGACCGGCAGGTGATTTAGTATCAACCACAATAAAATCTTTGGATATCGTATGTAGGGTGGTGTTTGTGATTACGGCTGCATTTATATCGAATATTATTGCTGCAGTATTAAATACTTTTGTTTTTAAAGGAACCGCGGCAAGAGGCTTTAAAGAATAACTGAAATATCCTTGCGAGCCATTTTCGTCAACTGCTTTATAAGGCAATGATATTTTATCAAAAACTACTTTTAATTGCTGACCAATCAAACTGTATTTGTAAGGATGTGATGAGCCTGTAGGGGTAAAACTTGTCAGATCAAGCCATTCATCCAGACTGTCTAACAGGGTCACTTGAAAAGCAGTGTCATTTCCCGTATTTTGAAAACGAATTCTGTATTCAATTTGGCGATTGGGTTCAACAAATTGTTCAAGTCCATATCCACGTGGCCAGGCCATTTTATCGTTGGGGTCAAAAGATCCTCTGGATTCCTGGCAGTCAATGGCGATATGCAGATCCTCTTCATCCTCGGGAAATTGCAATACATACCCTCTGCTGAAATCTCCCTGCTGATTTCTTCCACATCCTTCAATAACTACACTGGGTTTGGATTGACGCGGATGAAAAGCTACCTGGTCAACGATCAGGCGATAGGTTTTCCCATTGGCCGGATATTCCAAATCCAAAAAAGCATCTTTGTTGAGCAGGACATTTTTCTTGAGTCCCGGCATAATATCGTCTTCTACGATCCAGTACTGAGAAGGCTCTGACATATTCTGCTCGCCTGAATTCAGAATTCTGAATTTGACTTTTCCATCAGCACAGGCCGCAGCTACTTCGAGATTTGCTTTAGACCAATTTTGTGATTGAATGCAATCTATTTTTGGTAATATTTCTGCTTTAATGCAATGCGTTTGACCTACTATGGTTCGGTTACAATCCAATTCAACCATTATCTGAAATGAGCCTGACTGAAAAACATCAAGCAAACCCAAATTAAATTCAACAAAGGGCCATTGTACCAGGGAAGCCGGTATGTTTGCTCCTTTATAGATCATAAATGAATCCAGCGTGATACGGATCACTGCGTTACTTTCCGGTAATGTTCCGGTATTCTGATAATTGATTTGATATGGATAATCAACGCACCTTCTCACAACAGGTGAACTCAGATCTACATTCAATAAAGGACAATCTGCCAATGGCTGAAGGCCAAACTGAATACTGATAATTTGAGTGCTGCTGTCAATGTACAGTACCTGAGTTCTGTTGCAACTGTTCCATAAAGGAGAAGCAGGCGTCACGCTAAAATAATGAAATCCATAATCAGCTTTGGAGAATCCCAGCAATTGCGGATTCTTTAATACTCGACTTCTACCATTAAAACTATCTACTATCGTATAATCAGAAATAATAAATTCCTGATTATCATAAACGCAATTCAAATTTTGATCGCGGAAGACATTCAGGTAAGTAGGTATAAATTGAACGATCTGACAACTCTTGAATGTGGTCACATTCAAACTTTGTGCATTTTCATCCAGAAACTCAATCAGGATGGGCGCATTGGAAATTTCATAACAATGCAGTTTGGTGGAATCGGAAAGCCACTTGATGCGAAACAATACTTCTCCATCGGGCAATGTGGCACCCAGAACTGCAAAATCCCAAGAAACGGTTAGCGCATTAAATCCCGATTGAAAATTGAAATTGGATGGACCTAAATTTGGCAATCTGATTTGATCAACCCCAACCAACTGCCCCAACCTGTTCTCATCTCTAAAGCTAAACTGAAACGCAGATATATTTTTGAAACCTGTAACCCTGAGTTCAATCAGGTTGGTATCACCCGCCCACCCCTTGTCGACCAGATAGAGCGACACATCATCCGAAGTCTGACCGGAGACGGTGAGCCTGATCCCACTTACAAGCAGAATCAAAACCAATAGTTTACTGTACCTGATAAATCTTAACATGGGCTGTGCCATTATTTCTAAAACAAAAGTAGAGCAAGACTATTGTCTTAAAAAATAAAAAAATATCGATTTGTAGATAAAATACTATATTTGAAATGTAATATATATCTAATTTTCAACGTATTACACTAATAATTTGTAGGGAAATATGAAAAACCCGTTTGCAATTGAGTTATACGAAACATTGAATAGCAAACAACGCCAGCGATTCCTTGAGTTCCTGAGTGCCACATATTTTAATACCAATAAGAAACTCCTTAGCGGATTAAAGGCCATCCAAAGCATGAAACCACATACAAATGGCGAATTCAAAAATGAATTGTTTAAAATTTTATATCCCCAAGAAATCTATTCTGATGTAAAACTTCGCCTATTTTTCTCAGAGTTGCTCCAACATCTTAAAACCTTTATTTTCATTGAAGAGAAGCAAAAAGCAGATATTGAAAAAGATCTCCAACTATTAAAGCATCTCCGGAAAAATCAAAAGATCAAATACTTTGAAAGAGAAGCTGCCAAATTACAATTGGAACTCAACGAAACCAGAGTTTGGAATCCACAGTTGTACGATTGGAAACATCAGTTGGATATGGAAATTTTATCTTATGCTTCTTTCAAAAACCGATTTACAAATTTCGATTTCAAATCTTGTGCTGATCATTTAGAAGTATCAGCCCTGATTCAAAGGCTTCGCATTTATCTCGAACAACTTTCTCATGAAGCTATTGGCCGCGAAACCAGTGAATATCCCATGCTGGATTTATGGATGAAACAAGCTGTAGAACAGGATTGGCAAAAATACCCTGAACTTAAAATGTATCTATTTGCAATACGGCTTTTTAGAAATCCAGATGATGAAATATATTTCAAAGAATATCTGGAGCTTTTAAAAACTCACGAAAGTTACTTTGACTTCGAGTACGGCCGCGAATTGTATCTCACTGCATTGAATTATGGCATACGCAAAATCAATCAAAATACAACGGATTACTTTGCCATTACACTTGATTTATTCCAACATTGCATCGACCATACCTGGATCCTGGATTATGGGGTTATGAGTTCGCTTACTTACAAAAATATAATTGTCTTATGTATTCGTATGAACGATCTTGAACTGGCCGAAAATCTCCTCGAAAAATACAAACCTCTTGTAGATGAAAAAGACAGAAGCATGATTTACCAATTTTGTCTGGCAAAAATTCAAAAAGAAAGAGGCCATTTTCAGAAAGCCTTATATCTTTTGAATACCAGTATTTTCAAAGATCCCCTTATAGAACTGAATGCACGTGTGGAGATGATTAAAATTTATTTTGAAATCAATGAACTGGAAATCATGGGCAATCAACTCACCGCTACAAAAAATTTAATTCGCAGGTCAAAAAAGTTGGGTTATCATCGCGATTACTACAATAACTTCCTTGCGGTAGCTAACAAACTCCAACATACAGCGAATTTAAATCAAAAAGAAAAAAGTAACTGGCTGACAGAAATCATGAGTGATAAAAAACTCATTGAAAAAACCTGGCTACATAGCATGGTATCAAAATTAAATTGACTTATCTGATCAAAGTAATGTCACCTTTTGCTTTATGCTTACCTCCGAATTTATCACGCCATTCAACACGAAAAACATAAACGGCAGGAATTGCCGGTTGGCCCTTGAAAATACCATCCCATCCAATTCGCTGATCATTTGGAGGAAAATGATTCCGCTCATACATGAGCTCACCCCAGCGATTGTAAATGGCAAATACATCGATGAGCGCTACATCCGGATTGGAAAAAACACCAACGCGATCATTGATGTTATCTCCATTTGGCGAAAACACATTGGGTACATACACTTCGCCAGAAGTGATCACTATTAAATGCAAATATTCAATGGAATCGCAAGCTTTTTCCGAATAATGGTTAAATAAAAAATTGCCACTTTCCTCATATAACTCATTATTGACAGGCCACACATATTTGTTTAAAACACAAATTGTATCATACAATTTGAATTCGGGATGAATCCGAAGCTGCAATTGAAAATTTGAATCACATCCATGAACGGTCTGTGTTCTGAAAGAATACAATCCGGTAGTTCTATAAATTTGATCGGCCGGGGGCCAAAAGTACTCAACGCAAGATTCCATTGAATCTATATGATGATAATCCGGATAATACAAAAGAGATATGGCAACAATAGAGTCACAGCCAAACTGATTGGCCCGCGGAAGTGTAATTTCTCCAGTCTGCTTTTTTTCATCAAATAACTGTTGATGGATCCACACACTGCCCTTAGGACATAAAAAAGTATCCAATTGCGATTTTGTTTCAGGACGAATACTTACGCGGACGTCAATAACAGAATCACAAGCAAATTGATTAGCGGATGCAAGGACGATTCTTCCTGTACGTTTTGTTTCATCAAAGGTCTGCTGATGCAACAAAATATATTCACCCGGGCAAATGGAAGTATCAATTGTCGAATTAGTTTGAGGCCGGATCTTCAATTGGATCGTTAATATCGAATCACAACCGACATGATTCATTCCTGCAAGCACAATATCGCCTGTGAGATAAAGCTCATCAAATCTTTGATTATGAATAAGTAAATATTCCCCTGGACAAATAGAGGTATCCAATTGCGAACGGCTCTTTGGCAAAACACTCAAATTAACTGTTATGGTCGAATCACAACCATATTGATTTGCTCCTGATAAAATGATGTCGCCACTTCGCCGGTTTTCGTCAAACCTCTGTTGTTGCAGCATTACATACCCACCCGGACAAATGGCTGTATCTAAAATTGTTGAACTCGTTTGCAGCAATACAATTTGAACATGCAGAATAGAATCGCAACCATGTTGATTTGCGCCAGACAAAACAATGTCGCCACTCCTTCTCAATGCATGAAAATATTCGTTGTGTAAAATAATGGTATCCCTTGGACATATGGATTGCATCCAGTTTGATTCTGTATATGGCAATACATTTACTTTTACATCAATGACAGAATCACAGCCATTTTTACTTGCTCCTGTAAGAACAATCTGGGCTGAAGTTCTGGATGAATCAAACGTTTGATGGTGTATCACTAAACTTCCGGCCGGACAAATACTCGTATCTAAAACAGAAGCGGAATGCGATCTGAAATTTAATTGGACTTGTAATAAAGAATCACAGCCATATTGGTTCATTCCTGAAAGTAAAATTGCTCCTTGTGTTCGCCCTGCATCAAACCATTCATTGTGCAAAAACAAACGCTCACTCTGACAAACGGAAGTGTCCAGTTGAAATACGGAAGCTTGATGAATGCGGGCTTCCACGCTTAATAATGAATCGCAGCCAAAGCCGTTTGTATTTGGAAAGCGAACCAAACCTTTGGAATGCGTTGCAGAAAACCATACATCACCGATTTTTACGGAATCACTGGCACACAAATCCAGTAAAGCTGTGTCAGGTATGGTTTGATTACAAGGAAACAAACCAAAGTCTAAGGAAAAATTATTTTCCCCATCCTTCCCTGTTAAGTAAGAGAGTGCAATTTTATTTCTGTATGATGCAGGTAAAGCTAAATTTTTCGAAGCGTCGGAATCGTTTTCCGAATTTCCAAAATTTATCCTGGACTGAAATTGAGTTACCGCATATCCAACATTACTATGAAGAAATTCACCATACAAGTAATGCGTATCCAAACCCAATTGAATAATGTATTCTGATAAGGGATCTAATCCCAGAAAATAATACAAGCCGGAGGTATCGGTTTGGGTTTGTTTGACCAGGGTGTCGTTTTTAAAAAGGTAAATATTTACATTTGGCAAAGCCTGTTCTCCGGGATCTTGGATACCATCCTGATCGCTATCCGACCAAACGAAATTTCCAATAGAAACTCCAATACCTTTTGGGGTGGATGAACCTATCAACAATTCAATATCACCTAAACCTGCAGCTTTTCCGAAAGTACCATATTCACCTGTAAAGATGTTGTAATTGACGCGTTTGCTGCCGAGTGAATTATCTAATTGGCTCCAACCATTTGACCAAATATTTGCCGGATCCATCAGCGTTGCAACAATGGTATTGTAACTTGGATGCGCAGCCAATGCTCCTAAGGTACTTTCCTGATGACTGTAAAATCCATCCTGGAAATAAAATTCACCTCCACACACACCTTGATTATTATTGACGCCTTGTGTTGTATAAAATCCTGAAGTTCCATTTTGCTCCAAAAGATATTCTCCTTTTAAATGATATAGTTTTAAATTATCTCCACCGGCGAAACTAATATACACTACACCATCTCTGGTATTGGTACCATAGTCTCTCCCCCCTGTTTGATATCCGTAGCGATCTCCTAGTGAAATGATCATGTTGCCTTCAGAATCAAATTCGATATCAGACAATACCGGCACTGGACCACAGACCACGTCTGCACCAATAAAGTAAGTATAGAAATTTCGATTCCAGGGCCTGAATGTCGAACAATAATTAGCATTGAGATAGCCTTTTATATAATTGAGATCAAAAGATACAACTTTAGTAAAACTGCCATTTTTATATGCATAAACCACCGCTTTTAAATCATCGGTATTGTTAGAAGATTCTGCAGAACAAACACCGCCTACATATAAAACTCCATCGTGATATTTTAATCCCCAGGGCCTCCAGTCATCGGCAGCAATACATCCGGGATCGGGAATGGGTATTTCCTGAATCCGATTGGCTGTAATTGGTAAACTGATCGGATTTCCAATGGCAATCGAGATAAGTGATCGGTTGAATAAATTGACAACGTACAATGTATCTTCAGCTGAATTGCAATCAAGATCACCCAATCCCCATTTTCCAATTTTATCAAAAGCAGCGGTATCATGCGAAGCCTGAAGTGGATTCAAAGGTAAATTCCGGGTGAGACTAGCCTCATTGCCCGTTGAGATGCCAAATACATCGAAATTGAGTAAGATGTTTGTATTTCCATAATAGCGATATCCGGCTCTAAACGGTGGATTAGGCAAAAAGCCTGTTAGATCGGTTAAGTATATAGCCCCTAAACCACCGGGGCCCAGGGATGCATTTCTCTTTAAAAAGGCAGCTGAAAATAATTTTCTGCTTGAATTTTGAAAACTCAATCCCCACACCGATCCGGTTTCACCTGCACTTGCAAGATAATAATTTCCATTAGGGCCTGTTCTTGGACCACCTTCTGTAGTGTTATAAAGGTTAGCCACCAGAGTTGGTTCATTAAAAGCCGGACTTGCACGGTTGAGTGCATTCCCTTTTGCAAAACATGTTGATACCATCCATGGATTTGGATCAATGAGATTCGCCAATTGATAAATGCCCAGATCAACATCACAATTTCCAACCCTTGCCATTTGCGTCCTGGTTTTATTGTCCTGGCCCGGATTTGCATCAAATAAATCTAAAGGTACCTGATATTCTATTCGAAGCTTTTGTCCCGGATTTAAATTTCCAATAGCCCACAAACCATTGGTTTCTGTCTTCGTTACAGCATGCAACTGCTTGGCATCATCATATAAACGTACTTCAATACCTTCTAAGCCATTTTCAGAACTCTCCTGTGTTCCATTTCCATTATAATCTGAATAGACCTTACCTCCAATATAATCATTGCCTGTGCAAACAGGAGGATCACAAGGTAATGGCAATTGAATATCAACTACCGGAGCTATACAATTTCCGCTAACAAACTCCGCACTTACGGTATGGATCGACCCATCTGGTGTAAAAATAAACTGAACGTAGGGCGGGCATCCTTTCATAAAGGGATCAAATAATTTTATTTGTCCGTTTACCTGAACCCGGATCATTTCGCCTGGATTCGGCATGTTCCATGCTAAAAAAACGGCAACGATGACCTTGGATTGATTTGAAGTTGCAGCGATGTATTCGCAATCACCAACAATGACTTTGCTGATATTTAATGTACAAGCCGTTTTATGATGTTGAAAATCAGGCCAATAATATTCTTTACCGGACGGAAACAAACCGGATGGAGCAAATAAGAATAATAAATTGCAAAGGACCAGAAAAACTGATTTCGGCATGATGCAATAATTCATCCCAACAAAGTGGCAGCTAAAGATAATAAAAATAGAACAGGTATCTACAAATTGAAATCAGTATCCCACATTCTGTATGTCCAGGGTATGTATCCATCTATTCGAATGTCTTTGATTTACTAAAGTTCAATATTGATATAATTCATCAAAAAGGGAAAATAAATGGCAGAATACTAATACCAAATTATGCCATTTCGTGTGATGCCGGGCAATTAGAACAAATTTGAATTGAATTTACAATTTCTATTGAATTGCCTTCAAAAGGCGAATCATGGCTTTTTCTATTTCGAGATAGCTGAGCTTGGTCTTGCCGACATATATAAACATCAATGACAAGGGCTTTCCGGATAAATAAGAAGACCAATGAAGTCTGTATGCTTCGCGAATCCTTCTTTTTAAAAGATTTCGGTCGGAGGCAAGTTTAAAAGTTCTTTTCGAAACCGAAATAGCCAATTGTGGATCAGCTATATTAAAGAATAAATCACCTTGAGTGCTTCTGTATTTAATGAGCAAAGGATGCGAAAACCTCGATGCAGGTTCTTCAAATAATTGTTCTATTTGCTTTCTGGATTTTAAACGGAGCCTTGCAGGAAATGTATAGCCTTGGCTCATGAGAAGTTAAGCTTCTATTTATGGCTTCTTTCGTCAGATACACTGAGTCTGTTTCTTCCTCTCGAACGTCTGCGAGCAAGTACTCTACGTCCATTTTTAGACGCCATACGGCTCCTGAATCCATGCTTATTCGCTCGTTTTCTTCTGGAAGGTTGAAATGTCCTTTTCATAACTATCTAATTGTCAACGACTTTTTAAAAGGGAACGCAAAGATAAAACATTCTAATAGATTCTCAAATATTTGAGCGACTACTTTGAAATTTTCATAAATTTTAGGAAATTACTCCATTTTATTTAGTCTAACTAATTTATTATCAATGGTTTAACTGTTCATTGAAATCAAAAACTCGTCGTTATTCATCGTACCGGCCATATGCTTTTTGACAAATTCAACGGCTTCTTCCGGTTTCATATCTGATAAGTGATTTCTAAGAACAAACATTTTTTGGATAGTCATGTCGTCCAATAGCAAATCTTCACGACGTGTACTTGATTTTGTAAGGTCAATGGAAGGATACAAGCGCTTATTGGCCAATGTCCGATCGAGTTGAAGCTCCATATTTCCGGTTCCTTTGAACTCTTCAAAAATAACCCCATCCATTTTGGAACCAGTATCAATCAATGCAGTAGCAATAATGGTAAGTGAGCCTCCATTTTCAATTTTTCTTGCAGCACCAAAAAATTTCTTAGGTTTTTGCAATGCATTTGCTTCCACACCACCAGAAAGCACTTTCCCAGATGATGGGGCCACCGTATTATAGGCTCTTGCCAAACGCGTTATTGAATCCAAGAGGATAACGACATCATGGCCACATTCAACCATTCTTTTAGCTTTTTCAAGAACAATATTGGCAACGCGCACATGGTTGTCGGCAGGTTCATCAAAAGTAGATGCTATCACTTCGGCCTTTACACTGCGTCTCATATCAGTTACCTCTTCAGGCCTTTCATCCACCAAAAGAACGATCATGTAACAATCGGGATGATTGGTAGCTATAGCATTGGCAAGATCTTTCAATAAAAAGGTCTTTCCGGTTTTAGGTTGAGCAACAATTAATGCCCTTTGGCCTTTTCCGATAGGAGTAAATAAATCAATCATCCTGTTTCCATAATCTCTCCCGGCAGGACTTGTAGTTAACTTAAATTTTTCATTTGGAAATAAGGGCGTCAGGTAATCAAATGGCACCCGGTCGCGAATCCATTTTGGATCCAAACCGTTTATTTTCGAAACTTTTAATAAAGCAAAATATTTTTCTCCCTCTTTTGGCGGACGAATGGCTCCAACAACGGTATCACCCGTTTTCAAGCCAAACAATTTAATTTGTGAGGGTGAAACGTAGATATCATCGGGTGAAGAGAGGTAATTGTAATCTGAACTCCTCAAAAATCCATAACCCTCCTGCATCATTTCAAGTACACCAGTACCCTCAATTACGCCTTCCAACTCTACAATAAAAACGGGTTCAGCTTTTGGTACGAATTCCATTTCGGCTTGTTCATGACCGTTGTTCTCCAGGCTTTCTTGGCCTGTCTTATCATCTCCCTGGGGTCTGGTTTCAGAATAATTAGTTCTGTTATTGTAATTTCCTCTTGTATTTGTAGGCTTTTGATAGGGTTTGCGCTCTTGATTTTGTGCTCTGGGTTCCCGCTGTTCTCTTGGTTCTCGTTGTTCTCTTTGTTCACCGGGTTCACGTTGTTCCCTTGGTTCTCGTTGTTCTCTTTGTTCTATTGGTGCCCTTGGCTCTCTGGGTTCTCGTTTAACGGGTTCTTTAGGTTCTATTTGAGCTGTAACAACCGGAACGCTTACATTTTCGCTTTCTTCGGGAACAGTTTCCTCTTCAAGGGTTTCGTCTTCTTTGGTGACTTGATCTGAAGCCTTACCAACCCTACGCCGGCGACCTCTGACGTTATGCTCGTCGACCAAAATATCATAAGAAGGTTGGGTTCGGGTTTCTCCGTTTGCACCCGGATTTTGATCTTCTCCGCTTTTATTCAAAGCCTGTTGGTCAAGTATTCGGTAAATGAGGTCTTGTTTGGAAAGTTTCTTAGAGTTAGGTACACCGAGCTTTTCAGCTACGTCCCTTAACTCAGGAACAAGCATGTCGTTCAATTGTAATATGTCGTACATCATAAAATAGGTAAAGCAGAATAAATTAAGCGTTTAGATTTGATATGGGCTTGATTCACAATCGATTTTCAGAGAACCTGGTCAGCCAAACACTCACGGGAATAGATAAATTTGTTAAGGATGAACAGAATATACTCTGGAGATGCGATAGATATGTAAAACCATTCGGTTTGACTCTGCAAATATACTATACTTTATATGATTTTATTATTTTTAGAAAAAAATTTCAGAGACTTGCTTAACATTGCCGAATAGAAAATACCCCTGATGGTAGAGCTTAGAATCCTTCGAAAAGATACAACGGCTGTCCTTGAAGCCTATAAAAAACGCAACTTAAAGCCTGAACAATTAAATTTTGTTCATGAAATCATTCAATTGGATGATGTCCGAAAATCCTTACAATCTCAAATTGATCAGCAACTTGCGAGCCTCAACCAAATGTCCAGAGACATAGGAGAACTTTTTAAAAGTGGCAAAGCAGACGAAGCCAATGGTTTAAAAAATTCGGTGAATGAACTGAAATCACAAACGAAAGAACTCGAACTACAATTGGAAACCACCAAACAAGCAATCGAAGAAAAGCTTTTGATGCTTCCCAATGTTCCTCATGAAATGGTTCCCGCAGGCACCACAGCAGAAGAAAATGTAATTCATAAACAAAGTGTAGAAGAATTGCCTCAGTTGCCGGAAACAGCCCTTCCACATTGGGATCTGGCACGTAAATACAATTTATTTGATTTGGAATTGGGGGTCAAACTATCGGGTTCAGGTTTTGTGGTTTATCGAGCACAGGGGGCGAAACTACAACGCGCACTTATTCAGTTTTTTCTGGACAAGGCTGTAGAAGCAGGTTACGAAGAATTACACGTTCCATTGTTGGTCAATGCTGATTCTGCTAGGGGTACCGGCCAGTTGCCCGATAAAGAAGCCCAAATGTATTATGTGGAAAGAGACGATTTATATCTCATACCAACCGCAGAAGTACCGATCACGAATATCTATCGGGATGAAATTATTAAAGACGAAAACTTCTCCATAAAACTATGTGGATATACGCCATGTTTCCGTAGAGAAGCAGGTTCATATGGGGCTCATGTCAAAGGACTCAACCGGGTACATCAATTCGATAAAATAGAAATTGTTAGAATCGAACATCCCGATAGATCTGATGCCGCCCTCGAAGAAATGTTGAATCATGTGTCATCCTTACTCGGAGCATTAAATTTGCCCTATCGTATTTTGAGATTGTGTGGCGGCGATTTGGGATTTGCTTCCGCCATCACCTACGATTTCGAAGTCTATTCAGCGGCCCAAAAGCGATGGCTGGAGGTTAGTTCCGTTTCCAATTTTGAGTCTTTTCAATCCAATCGGCTTAAGTTAAGATATAAAAATGCCAAAGGTGAATCAGTACTCACCCATACCCTTAATGGGAGTGCTCTGGCTTTGGCAAGGATAGTGGCGGCTTTACTTGAAAACAATCAAACCGATCAAGGGATCTCCATTCCGGATGCACTTAGACCTTATACCGGCTTTGACATGATCCGTTAAGAAATTTTTAATAAATATTTGAAATCTTCCGGGAAGAATAACTGTTACTATAAAAATTAAAACACAATAAATATGGCAATTAGTGGAGATTATATGATTTACTTCATCCTGACCGGGGCATTGTCTTTAGCAGGTATGTATGTTTCAAACAGGCTTCAAAGCAAATTTAAAGCTTATTCGAAAATAGGTTTGCGCGGTAATAAATCGGGCAGAGAAATTGCAGAAGATATGCTGCAGTACTATGGCCTTCATAATGTTAGAGTTCTGGAATCACATGGATTCTTATCAGACCATTACAATCCGGTCAACAGAACGGTAAATCTCAGTCCCGATGTATTTCAGGGCAGAAGTGTCGCAGCGGCCGCTGTCGCAGCACATGAATGCGGACACGCGGTTCAACACGATACTGCTTATGCAATGCTTCAATTGAGGTCTAAACTCGTTCCTGTTGTCAAATTTGCAAGCGTTGCGCAGCAATATCTAATGTTGGCTGCTTTTATGCTAGCGAATACATTCCCAAGTTTAATGTTGGTTACCATCATTGCTTTTGCAATTACCACTTTATTCAGCATCATCACTTTACCGGTTGAATTTGATGCCAGCAAACGCGCTTTAGCCTGGATTGATCAGAGAGGTGTTGTTACCCCTCAGGAATACCAAGGCGCAAAAGATGCGCTATGGTGGGCTGGTATGACGTATGTAGCTGCCGCACTTTCTTCTTTGGTAATGCTGGTTTATTTAATTTTGCGCTATGTTGGTGCAAACCGTTGATCATATAACGATAACTAAAAATAATATCATATGACTCCAGAATTAGAAGTCGCTTGGAAGAAAGCCAAAGAAGAATTTGATAGGGCAATAGATCATTTGCAAAAAGAATTGCAAAAAGTAAGAACTGGTAAAGCTTCTACTGGAATGCTTGATGGAATCATGGTCAATTATTATGGGGCTCCTACTCCCATCGGACAAATTGCAAATATCAGTGCATCTGACGCCCGGACGCTGAATATACAACCCTGGGAAAAGAAAATGATCAATGAAATTGAACACGCCATTTTTGCTGCTAATCTCGGATTAACTCCGCAAAATGACGGCGAACTGATACGCATATCCATTCCCCCACTTACAGAAGAACGCAGAAAGGAGTATGTAAAGCAAATTAAGCATTATGGTGAAGAAGCTAAAGTGAGTATAAGATCTTCACGGCATAAAATTTTGGATACCATCAAAAAAGAACAAAAAAATGGGCTTTCAGAGGATGCCGCTAAACGCAAAGAAATTGAAATACAATCGATCGTCAATGATTTTTCTTCGAAAGTTGACAAGATCATTGAAGCAAAAGATAAAGAAATTATGACTGTATAAAAAGTCGATTGTTTTCTCAGTTATTTCTTCAAATGAGTTGATTTCTGGTATCCTCTCATTTACATGAACCAGATCACATGCGCGAACATAGTATCGACTATTTTCTATTTAAATTCAATTGATGATGAAAACAGCAGAAGTCATTTACCTTGGAGATCTTCGGACAGAAGCAACACATTTGCGGAGTGGACAAAAATTCAAACAGTTGCTCCACCAGACAACCAGGGTAAAGGAGATGCATTTTCTCCTACTGATCTTGCCGCCACTTCTTTAGCTTGTTGTATGATGACCATTATGGGAATTGCAGCCCGAACGCATGGAATCGACATCGAAGGAATGAAAGCTGAAGTTTTAAAAATCATGGCAGACCATCCGAGAAGGATTGCTTCCGTTGAAATTGACCTGCATATGCCTGATAAATCTTACAGCCCTAAAGAAAAAACAATATTGGACCATGCTGCGCATGCCTGCCCTGTAGACAGGAGCCTGCATCCGGATTTATTATCCGTACTTCGCATCCATTGGAAGGATTAAATTAAAAATGGATATTCAGCAAGTTAAATTGCCATCATCTAAAAGCATCTCCAATCGCTTATTGATCATTCATGCGCTCGGCAATTTTAAACAACATATAAAATATCTCTCGGCTTCAGACGACACTATATATCTGCAAAAGCTCTCAACAATAAAGAAGTAAATATAAATATTGGCGAAGGTGGAACTACCCTTCGATTTATACTTGCTTATTATTGTTTAACAGGGCAAAACAAAATTTTAGATGGTTTGGGGAATTTAAAATCAAGACCCATTATGCCTCTGATTCGTGGGCTGGAACAATTAGCTTGTCTATTTCAGTTTGAAAATCAAAATTATTATCTTCCTATCAAAATTGTAAAGGGAGTTAATAAAGATCATTCCGATGTGGTGCATGTTGATTCACAAATGAGTAGCCAGTTTGTATCATCAATCCTTTTGATTGCACCATATTTCCATAATGGTCTCAAAGTAAGTTGGTCTCCTGAAGGCGTGTCAGAGCCTTATATACATATGACACTCCAACTCATGCAACAATTTGGAATTCAATTTTCAATTCATGGGAACTCCGTAGACATTAAATCCGGTACTTATTCAGAGCAAACATACACAGTGGAAGCTGACTGGAGTGCAGCTGCATTTATATTATCATGGATCGCTCTACAAGAAAAATTCCTTTGCTTTTTTCCAAATCTCAAGAGATCCGGATTACAAGCAGATGAAGTTGTCCTCAATTTTTTACAAGCTTTTGGAATCACAGCTATTCAAGAAGAAAATGGATTACTTGTCGAAAAAAAGTCTAATGAAAATCCAAAACACATTGAATTTGATTTTACTAATTGTCCCGATCTATTTCCGGCCTTGGCTATTTTTTGTGCAATTCAAAAAGTAAATGCCACATTTAAAGGATTACAACATTTGGAGCACAAAGAATCCAACCGACTGCACATCATTACTAATTTTTTACAACTATGCAAAGTTACTGTTCTTGAAATACTGGCCGGCAGGGAAATGTATTTTAACATGCAAACATTTCAAATAAATAAAGATATAACTCTCGACAGTCACCAGGACCATCGAATTGCCATGGCCTTTAGTCTTCTTCATAAACTAACAAATGTTAGTATTTCCAATTCACATGTTGTAAGTAAATCATTTCCGTCATATTGGGAGGTGTTTGAGGATTTGAGAAGGGGTACATCTTGATGGGATGAATATGTTTAGGTATGTAGGCTTATAGGCATTTAGGGATGACTGTTGGGAGGTTTGACTATTTGGCTGCTTGGAATAATTTTTTAAAAATTGCTTGAAAGGAGATATGGATTCAAGACCTAAGAATTGAGTCCATCAAATTCTTAATAAATGGTTCCTATGATAATCCTATATGAACTTTTTACCAGCCTTCTAATAGAATATCAAACCTCCAAGCAGTCAAATAACCATTTCCCCTACTTCATTGGCCTTCCCCTGCCAATCCGGTTTTCTCTGCGTTCCTTCAATTTGCGAAGGACTTCGTGATTGAATTCTTTTTCAGCCGGTTCGAGTTTTGCAAGCTTCTGTGCAGGTAGGATTGCTTTGAATTTCTCATAATAACTGCGTTTCAGATTTAATTCTTTTTCCTGCACGGCCAATTGATCTTCCAATTCTTTTTCGGATTCCTCTTCAGATAGATTTTGATCACGCATACTGCGTTTCTTATCCATTAAATCTTTACGCAATTCCATGCGCTTTTTCGAATATTCATTGTACACCGGCCAGAACTTTGCAGATTCGTCAGATGTCAGATCCAATTCATTGGTTAGAAAAGCGACGCGCATAGATTCCATTTTTTCGATCATGCGATCTTTTCCTTTCATGGGTGGGCCTTCCTGTGCTGTATTGTATCCCAGGCAAGTCAGCAAGGCCAGGAGTGAACTCAAAATTTGTTTCATAGATTTAGATTTTATTTCGATAACAATAAAAATACCATTTATTCAAGATACTCAATCAACAGATCTTCAGCAGATTCATCAAGTCCATTCATCATATCCAGTTGATTAATATCATTTTCTTCAAGTAACAAGGCCAGACTTTGCTCATCAAATTCTTCTACATAAGCAGTGACGTACTCTAATAACTCTTCTTCAGAACATTGCGCAAGCAGATTTTCGGTTGTTTGGTTTTGCGACCATTTTATAGCAAACAATCCAACCGCACTAAATAAACATGCTGCAGCAGCCCAATACCATAGCTTGTGAAATTTTATAAGTTTTGTTGGTGTCGATTGATGTTGAGCTGAAAGTTTATTTTGCAAACGATTGTAAAAAGTCTCAAAATAGCTTTCTGGAACTTTGAAGCCGTCCGACTTGGGTAAAAATGCAAGTGATTCGGCATTGATTCTTTCGATCAGTGAATCTGTAAAATTTTCAAAATAAGCAACAGGTACATCAAATCCTGATGTAGCATTTGATTCCTGGGACACCAAACCGCTGCACTGAAGAATGATCATTTCTTCACTGTTTTCAAAATAATGTTCGGGTACTTTAAAACCATCTGCATTTTTCAAAGCTTTACCAAATGGCAACTCCGGATCTTCGTTATATATTGGATGTATATTCATTTCTTAAATTAATTCCAGCGATTTAAAATATTCTTCAATTTTTTTGACGGCATGATGGTAAGATGCTTTTAAAGCTCCTTCGGAAGTCTCCAGGACTTGAGACATCTCTTTGTAAGACATCTCGTCATGGTAACGGAGCAGAAAAACCTGTTTCTGTTTATCTGGCAATCTGGTCAAAGCTTCCTGCAAACGGAGTTGAATTTCATTTCCTTCAAAATAAGGATCTGCTGCAAGTTGCTGAATGACCGGATGTTCGCTCTGCTCATCCATTCCGTCGTATTTATACCTTTTGTTTTTGTCTAAAAAGCTCAGGCATTCATTCGTTGCAATTCGGTATAACCAGGTAAACAAGCTGCTTTTTCCTTCAAATTGGTGTATACTTTTATACACTTTGATAAAGGTGTTTTGAAGCACGTCATCTGCGTCTTCGTGAACCAATACCATCCTCCGGATATGCCAGTACAACTTCTGCTGGTATTTTTCAACCAAAGCCCGGAAACCTTTTTCCATGGTCAATTCACCGATCACCCATTCCAGGATGAGTTGGTCTTCCGTATTTTTTAATCCCGCCATCATTCTTAAGACTGTTATTACCCTGCAAAGTTTAACCAATTAAGCTGATTTTTAGAGTTTTTGAACAGAAAACCCCAATAGAAATAGAGTATGGTGCAAGGATTATGGAGTAAAGACTAATTGAGCTTAAGAAACATCAAATAACTCAGAACTAAGCATTTTGCTTTCAGCTTTGAGCTTTAGGCATTTTTCTACAACAAACCCTAAGAACCATATTGTAAATCCTTAAAAACCCATTCCTCATGGTCAATTCCTTCAAATTTCTGTATTCCCAATCAGCTTTAGCTTTTAGCTTTGAGCTTTAGGCTATTTTTACATCCGCATGCAAAAATGGAGTCAATGGTTATTGGGTTTATTAGGCTGGCGATACACGGGCACAGAAACGTTGCGAAAAATTGATCAATTTGTAGTCGCAATTGGTCCCCATACTTCGAATTGGGATTTTCCATTGGGATTGCTCATCAGGTGGGCCAGCGGATTGGATAAAATGAGATTTATCGGTAAAGAAAGTCTGTTTAGGCCACCTTATGCTTGGTTTTTCAAAGCCTTGGGTGGATTTCCTGTCGTGCGATCTGCGAGTAAAAACCAGGTAGAGATGTATATTGAGCTTTTTAAATCGCATCGGGTCTTTGCTATTGTCATTTCTCCGGAAGGAACACGCAAAAAAACCGATCAATTGAAAACGGGCTATTATTACATCGCAAAAGGTGCCGGAGTGCCGATTGTACCGGCTTCAATAAATTATAAAACCCGGTATGTTCACTTTCATAAACCCTTTTATGCAACTGAAGATCCGGCCAATGATATGGCCATTGTAGAACATTATATTTCTTCTGGAGAAGGAAAATATCCTGAAAAAGGCTACAAAAAATGATATTTACCCGTTCTTCTTTTAACCTTTTGTTAAAAAAAGAGTCATACCATAATACCTAACTTTGTGAAGTTTAAATGCCTATGAAAAATTTTATTTACCTGTTTTTTTTACTTTCCTTTCTTGGGGTAGTCACCATGTCCAATCAAAAAGGTCGTGGAGCAGAGGGAGCCAAAGGCAGTACGGGTGCACCTGGAGATGATGATACGGTATGTAAATCTTGCCACAACGGTCCGATAAGTGTAGAAGTCAAAATTCATGTTCTGGAAGGCACTGATACCATCCAGGCATACGAACCCGGAAAATCTTATTCTATTCATGTGCGTATCAATAAAACCGGCGGAAATGATCCTAAAGCTTATGGTTTTCAAATGACCTTATTAAATGCTGAAGAAAAAGTAAACGGACCTAATTTAAAAGAAATCAGTCCGATAAGTTCAAATGTTAAATTGACAACACTGCGTACTGGACGATTGTATGCAGAACATACCGATCGCAGCGATAAAAATTTATTTGAAATCCTGTGGACGGCTCCTGTAAAAGGCTCAGGGGCGGTAACTATATACGCCGGAGGCACCGGTGTTAATGCCAATGGATCGGATAGTGGCGACGGTGGAAATAAAACTGCGCTGCAGGTCAATGAAAAAATAGGTACCGGAATTCACCAAACGGATATAAGTGGTACTTCGGTATATCCCAATCCCTTTAATGAGAAAATCCAGCTTCAGGTAAGTAATCCTAAAGTTGTTGCTTACGAACTCATAGATCTTTTTGGAAAAAAATTATTTTCGGGAAAACTGATTGGTCATATAGAAACGCTTGATTTGTCCCATCAAAAAGACGGAATTTATTTTATCAAATTTTTGGATGCTGATTTCAATTTGATCAAAACGCAAAAATTGATCAAGAGACAATCAAGAACCTGATTTTGAACTAAGATCCGGGACCGACCCGCAAAATATTTATTCCGAAAATGAATGTCATAATGATAAAGAACATTCATTTTCTCAACACCATATCAAATTTACATGTTACCTTTCATCATAGCGATGAATGAAATACTTTTACCCGAATACAACGATCAGTTTTTAGATCAATTTGATCAGGAAAAACAGTGGTTAGATTCTATTGAAACGCGCGTAAATGAATTGCTCGATAGTGATCCCGGTCTGCTTTTTAGCCATCTCTACCGCCTGGATGTCGAAGAACATATTTTGTTAGCAATCCTCAAACACACATCTGCAGAAGATTTGCCCAAAGCAATCAGTGCCGAAATCTGGAAACGACAGAAAGCCAGAGCAATAAGCCGAAGAAACCACCCACAAAATCTGATATTAGATTCGGACTATTGACCGGATTTACAAGATTGACAGGATTTGAGAGAATTGGTTATGATTATTTGAAAGGGTTTTCAAAATTTACGCTCCTTTGCAAACTCAGTTTGCCAAACGCAATGTCTTTTTTTAAAATCAAAGATTCAACTATTTCACCCATTTCAAAGATTCCAAATTAAAATTCATTTTTGGTCGTACCAATACTTCAACACGGTTTCCGCTTGTTTTCCTTGTGGTGTATAATCTTTTTCCGGAAAGCCTTCGTGCCCTTTTCCTTCCGGAAACCATTTCCACAAAAATCCACCGGCCCACCAGGATTTGTTCCATAAACTCGAAAATAATGCTTCGTATGCTGTTGCTTGTGAGGTTTCGTTGATCGGAAGGGATTCTAAATTTTTTTCAAGTTCCCAGGTTTTACCGGCACTGCCATCAACACTGAGGTAACCAAATTCAGAAAACAAAATCGATTTCTTACATTTCTTTGAAAATGCTTCCATTTCATTCAGATAAGGAATCCATGCCAGTTTCAAAGAATCAACATTTGGATTTTTATGATCTGCTAAAGGGAAATAAGCGCTAATGCCGATATAATCTAAAGCATCCCAAAAGGGAATTTTCGAATAGTGATCCCAGTTGGCACTATAACAAAGCTTGCCACTGTATTTACTTCGGATTTCCCGGATGAGTTTTCGAAAAAAAGCTTCTCTTTTGATGGCCGCTTTATCGTATTCTGTTGCAATACACAACATCGCAATATTTTCTGATTTAGCGATATCAACATAAAGCATCATGTATTTTGTATAACTCTGTTCCCATTGTTGCCATTCTTCCTCTGAATGAAACTCCACAGCTCCAACCCAAGAACGATGAATGTACACCTGTGGCTTCAACATGATATTTAAATCGGCAGCTTTTGCCAGGCGAATGCATTCTTTAATACCTTCCGCGCGTTCTCCCCACCATTGCCAATGCAGATTTTCGAAACGAACTTCCGGCTGACCTGCAGCGGAAAATGCATAAGGAATAAACGTTAGCCAATTTGCACCTACTTGTTTGATCGCCGACATGGGATTTGAAACAAAGGGATCAGGGGGTGCAACAAAACTCAATCCACATATTTTAGTTTGATTTGGCTGAGAGTAGGTTTCCCATTTCCATAGGAAAAATATGACAACGAGTAAACTCACAGATAAGTAAAGTACGCGCAAAATTTTATGAACTTAGTGTTTTGATGCAATAAAGATAAGTCTTCTAATACACAATGTGCTTAAGGGATAAAGCTTTCATAACTTGCCACATTAAAATTTGATCGATGCTCCTCCCGCGCAAATATTATTTAAGCGATGATGTTCTTGGTTTGACTCGTGATATTCTCGGAAAAATGCTGGTATCCCAAATACAAGGAATCAGATATTCTGGAATCATTGTTGAGGCAGAGGCTTATCGGGCACCAGAAGACCGTGCTTCCCATGCCTTTGGAAACAGGCTAACTCCGCGCACGAAAACCATGTTCTTGGACGGCGGACATGCTTATATATATGTGTGCTACGGAATCCACGAAATGTTTAATATCATTACAGGACCCATAGGGACCCCGCATGCCATTTTGATCCGAGCTGTTGAACCCCGCGAAGGCATAGCACAGATGCAAAAAAATCGTGGCATATCAGAAGCACCGTCAGCTTTGACAAAAGGCCCCGGTTGTTTAACACAAGCTATGGGTATAAATCGCGCCTTAAATGCCTGCAAGCTTTATGAACCGGAAAGTCCGCTTCAGATTCACGACATCCAAATCACATATAACAAAGCACAGATCGGACAGTCCAAAAGGATTGGTGTCGAATCTGCTGGCGAATCTGCTCAATGGCTCTACAGGTTTTATCTGAAAGGGAATGATTATGTGAGTGGGAGTCCGCGCTAAGGATCCATAACCACATTTACCAGCAAACAATTAAGGAATTTAATTCTGACTTCAATAAAGTAACTGACAATTCGATTTTGCATAAAAAATTGGAAATTCAATGATAATACACGCTTGAATCGCATTTTTTGTGAGGAAAAATCCATTTGAAAAATTCTTTTTTTTTTCATATAATTTACATATATTATTAATTATGTGTATATTATGTATTATATAAATAAAAATGTAAAAATTTTTACAAAAAATATTTGGAATATTTCAAAGTTCATACATACCTTTGTAGTGTACTATTTAACTAATACACTAAAACAATAGACAAATGATACAGGTAAATGAAATGAGTTTTGGTTATCGCAAGAAGAAAGCTCCGCTGTTTCAAGATCTCAATTTACAATTGGAATCGGGAACCATTAATGGTATTCTGGGAAAAAACGGTGCTGGTAAAACGACTTTCCTTAGAGTCGTCTCTGGTTTGCTCTTCCCTCAACATGGTCAAGCTTTGGTGAATGGAGCTTCCAGCAGAGGACGCCACGTGGAAATGCTAACGGATTTATATTACGTTCAGGAAGAATATATTTTGCCAGAAGTCACTATCCGTCGCTACGTTCAACTTTATTCCAATTTTTATCCAAATTGGGATCATGAAAAATTTGATCGCATTCTTTCGGAATTTGAATTGCCCTCCGATGGCAAGTTAAAAGAACTGTCTTTTGGGCAAAAGAAAAAATTTCTGATTGCTTTTGCTCTTGCTACTGGTTGCAAACTTCTAATTTTAGATGAACCTACCAATGGTTTGGATATCCCTTCCAAGATGGTTTTTAGAAAAGTCGTTTCTTCTTCTCTCAATGAAGATCAGTGTATATTAATTTCTACCCATCAGGTAAAAGATGTTGCTAATTTATTGGATAGAATTGTAGTTGTAGAAGGAGGTCAAGTAATATTCAATCAAGACTTATTTCACATCTCCTCCAAATACCGCTTTGATTTCGTTCCTGGTTCTCAAATACCTGAAAAATCTATCTATGCTGAACAAGTTCCAGGTGGACATGTAGTTATGAATTTAAAACAGGAAAACCAGGTTCAGACAGAGGTCGACATTGAAATTTTATTCAACGCCATTATTTCTAAATCTATTTAATCTCTTTAAAAATCAACAAATATGAATACATCATTTAGTTTGAATAGAATCGCCTGGCTGACAAAAAAGGAATTTTACGAATCATTCCTTCCTTTCTTTCGAATCATGGGCATTGTACTTGCAGGTATTTTAGTATTGACAAGTGTAGTAGCTTATTTCGAAAACGGCAAAATTGGGACTGTCTCCCTGGAAGGATTTTTTGCAGTCTTCGGTTTTATCTATATCGTCAATTCCTTTGAAGAATTGAAAAAACTCCCAACTCGGGCAGATTATTTGAATTTACCGGCAACCGCGTTTGAAAAAGTTTTCACAAAATGGATGTTTGGCAACATCCTCTTCTGGATAGGTTCAATTATTTTATTTTATCTCTTTTACATGAGCCATCAATTGATTGTTGAAGTCTTTATGAATAAGCCAACAAATACCTATAGTTTATTCACCAGAGAAAATTTGCAAGGATTACATTTTATAATTATTGTTTTCAGTGTATTTTTCTTTGGAGCTGCGATGTTCAATACAGGTTCCTGGTACAAAGTAATTCTTTGGACCATAGTAAGTGCTTTGGCTTATATGCTTGTAGTGGCTTTGTTTGCTTATATTTTGTTTCCGGAATTCAGAGATGGCATACATGGGGTTGATGTAGATTACAACGTACCCATTGATTTGATTCTGGAAGATTTCTGGATGTTCAAACTTGGCAAATTCTTTCTTCAATATTTGGCTGCACCTTTCTTCTGGTATATGACTTATTTAAAAATCAAAGAAAAAGAGGTGTAACATGGAATTCAAAAAATCATTATCCATATTCGAGCAAATCGGTATGTCTGTTCAAGAAAATATCATCAACAAATCCTGGAAGGAAGGAGAACGGATTCCTTCGGTTCGCGAATACGCAACCAATATACAGGTCAACCCTAATACAGTCATGAGGTCTTATACCCTCTTACAGGATTTAGGCATCCTCGAAAACAGAAGAGGCATTGGATTTTTTGTCGCCAACGGAGCCATGAATAAATCTATTGGAAATCGCAAGGACCAGTTTGCAGAAGACTTTTTACCTGAGTTATTCAGGACCATGGACCAATTGGGAATCAATTGGGACGAAATGAAAAACTATTATTCAATTTGGAAAAACAAACAGAACCATGAAACTGAGCAATAAAATTTCTCTAATCGCAGTAGCCATCATCCTTATTTCAACATTGGTGGTCATGATCAAAGTTAAAATGGAGGCCAATACTTATCAAAAAGAAATGACCATAGGCAACAAATCCTGGGTAGAAATAGATGTACCTCTCACGGCTTACACCATCATCGAAGCCGGAAAACATTTTGAAGTATACTGGCATAAAGGAAATCCGAATGCTAAAATAAGAGTGGAGGAAAACCTGAAAGATTATGTCAAGATTATACAGGATGGGCAGCGGATCAGTATCCGAATGGACAGCATTCAAAGTTACAGAACACATGAAGCCATTCGCATTGATCTATATTCAGACACGCTGACAGAAATTTACTTAAATAATTTCGTAGAATTCCATATGAAAGATACCTTGCGCTTGACACAACTAATGGTTTCAACAGAAAATCATTCAGAAGGACATCTATTGCTGATACTCGATCAACTGGAATTGCGCATGAATGATTTTTCACAGCTTAAAGTGATGGGAAAAATTACAAATTGCAATATCCAAATGGATGATCATACGGAGCTCAAGGCAAAAGCCCTTGAAACTGAATTTGTGAACTTAAATATGCAGGATTTTTGTGAAGCTCGTGTGCATGTTGCTAAAAAACTCATTGCAGAGTTATCTGACCATGCAAAACTTGTGTACTCTGGTGCTGAAAATTTGGAAACTCAAATTCAAAACAGAGAATTCAGCGAAGCTAGCAAATCAGAATAATAATCAGACATTACTGAAAGCAGTAATGTTGAATGCTAAGATCAAGGTGTTTTGCAGAATATTATTCTGTATAATCAACTTAAACACCCCTTAGGTAAAATATAATTTAACATTATTTTAAAAATAAAAAATTAAAATTAAGTTTTTATTAAAAACTTTCTTCCCGGTGCAACGTTATCTTTACGTTGTCATCTTTTAAAGAGGACTTCCGAAACACCTGGGAAAAACAAACTAACAAGACTTCCTGAACAAGGATTGGCTAAAATTAAATGTACTGCTGAAAAGCGGCCAGGGAGTGGATTTTTATTAACGAAAAAAAAAATTGGTATTATGAAAATGCATAATTTAAATTGGAAAAATGCAATGATTGCAATGGTATTTGTAATCTCTTTAGGAATGGTTTCTGCAAAAACTACTGAACAGCTTCCGGAAGTACTGGATGCGACAGAGTTGAGATTTTCAGAATTCAAATGCAATGTAAAGGATTTTCACCGCAACATTTTGTATACCGCGCAAGGTGAGTATCTTAAATATTTCTTTTATCATCAGGGAATTTCCATTCGCTTAACGGAGAATAATCCTACTGAATCAGCTTCGATTTTAAAAACCTCAGTTGCATCTGCGAAGTCACAAGTTTTAAATTTAAACTGGGAAAATGCCAACAGCAACATGGAAATAACAGGTGTTGAAGAGTTTAAATACAGAAAAGCTGCTAAAGCAAATAAAGAATGTGAAGAAAAGCAATTTCGCAAACTTTATTACAACCAACTCTTTCCGGGTATTGATCTTCTGTATTCAGATCGCGCAGATCAATTAGAAATGGATTTCCAGGTGGCTTCCGGATTTAATTATCAGGACATCCAGTTTAATCTGGAGGGTGCTAATGATCTCAAGATAGATCCATCAGGTCGTCTTATCGCAAACACAAATAGCGGTGATATTATGATTGAGAAACCTTTGGTTCACCAGGAAGGCAGACCAGTAGTCGCTTCATGGGTCATTACCAAAAATACTGTAGGCTTGAAAATCGCCCAATGCAATGAAAACAAAGTCCTGCATATCCGCACGCACATCATCCAAAAAAGATTGGAGATTTAATTTGAAAATATATAAAACTGAAGGTGTAGTTTTGAAGGCAGTTCGTGTAAACGAACTGCTTTCTTCTTTTAGGAAGCTATCTAAAATTTATGACTTCTTAAATTCGAATACCAGCTTTCAAAAAACATATTCACATGAAGTCTGGAAAAGGAATTATCCATTTGTATTTCCTAATTTGAATTTCGAGACAAAACTCATGTGTTTCCATTTATTGTTTTAAATATTTAAACTTCAAGCATATCCAAAACCTTCTCAAGATTTACGCGCAGAAAAGTAAACGATATGGTAGCCCTCAATGAAATGCAATACATTCACATTTTTTCGAAATATAGCATTTCCAAATCCTGATTGGACGGTCGAATAAAGTCAAATTTTGATTCGGTCAATTCAAAGCTATTACATATATACTTCCGCATTAATCATTGCAATTTATAAATTGGATTGGAACAATCTTTAAATACAATTGGTATAACTTTGCAATTTAGTGGTGATGAAATTTAGCACAAAGGAAATTTATTCAGAATTAGCTGCTTCCATCAAAGGAGAAGTTTATACCGATGCCCTCCAGACCGGTATTTACGCTACTGATGCCAGCAATTATCAGATCCAGCCACAGGCCATTGCGCTTCCTAAAGACGAAGATGATGTCAAACATATCGTAGCTCTGGCTACAAAATACGGCTTAGCAATAGTAGCCCGTGGTGGAGGCACCAGCCTGGTCGGCCAGACCGTAGGAGAAGGTTTGGTCGTCGATTTTACAAAATATATGTCCGGTATTCTAGAGATCAATTCCGCGGAACAATGGGCATGGGTGCAGCCGGGCATCGTGAGAGATGAGCTCAACCGCCAATTGCTCAAATATCAATTACATTTTGCTCCGGATCCGGCAACCAGCAGCCGCGCCACTGTAGGCGGGATGATTGCCAACAACAGCAGCGGTACGAGAAGTATCTTATATGGCAAAACATTAGACCATGTACTTGAGCTCGAAGTCTTACTTGCAGACGGAACACTGCTGCATTGCAAAGACCTCACTGCTCCTGAACTCGAACACAAATTAGAGGGCATTGACCGCGAATCAGATCTCTATAAAAGTATTTTCAAAATTATACAGGAACATCGCGCAGAAATAGAATCCGGATTTCCAAAAGTTATGCGAAGGGTTGGAGGATACAATCTCGATGAATTTACAGGAAACTCATGGAATCTAAGCAAACTTATCACTGGAAGTGAGTGCACTTTAGGCATCATACTCAAAGCAAAAATAAAGCTCGAACCAAATCCAAAATTTCAAAGTCTGTGCATCGTTCATTTTGAAGATTTCTTTGATTCCATTTCACATATGCAGACCATGGTGGATTTCAAACCCGCGTCTGTCGAACTGCTCGATCACCTTTTGATTGAAAAAAGCCGGGAAAATATTGAGACCAAAAGATATTGTAATTTCATTCAGGGCGAACCTGGTGGAGTACAGGTCGTTGAATTTTATGGGGAAACACAACAAGAAGCGGAACAAAAAGCAAATGAACTCGCACTGCATTTAAAAAAATTAAACATTGCATATGCCTGGCCGGTAATCTCAGATCCAAAAGAAATTGATGCTGTATTCACCGTTCGTAAAAAAGGATTGGGCCTGCTCATGGGTGTAAAGGGTAATAGGAAACCCATCGCTTTTATTGAAGACGCTGCTGTTCCTCTTGAACATTTGTCCAAATATATTAGAGAAGTATTTGATCTCTGCCATCGCCATGATGTACCCGTAGTTGCATATGCACATGCAAGCGTAGGTTTGCTGCACGTAAAACCAATGTTGGATCTCCGCGATGCAGAAGACATTGATCGCATGAAACTGATTTCATCTGAATGCTTGCAATTGGTCAAAAAATATAAAGGCAGCTGGAGTGGCGAACACGGCGATGGACTGGCAAGGAGTCCATATAATGAAGCGTTTTTCGGTTCTCCATTATATCAGGCATTTAGAGAAATCAAAAATATTTTCGACCCGCAACACATCATGAATCCGGGCAAAATTACGGAAGCGCCACCGGTCGATCAGAATTTAAGATACGGTAAAAGCTATCGGGAACAGGCTTTCAAATCCATGTTTCAGTATCGATCAGAAGGCAGTTTCTCAGAAGCTGTGCACTTATGTAATGGCGTGGGTGAATGCAGAAAACTGCAGGGCGGCACAATGTGTCCAAGTTATCGCGCTACACTTGAAGAAAAAGACAGCACGCGAGGACGGGCTAATTTGTTAAGACTCGCCATGAGCGGACAACTCGATGATCTCGGCCTGGAGAGTCCGCTACTCGAAGAAATCTTGGATCTTTGTCTCTCTTGTAAAGCATGTAAATCTGAATGCCCGAGTAATGTCGACATGTCTAAACTGAAAAGCGAAGTTCTCCATGTAGCCAAAAACAAGAGCGGAAAAACATTGACAGACCATTTTATTTTAGCCCAAAATAAAATTGCAATGGCAAGCACAGGATGGCCAGCCGGATTGGTCAATGCCTTTTTACAAACAAAACTATTTCGAGCAAGTCTCGAAAAAATTTCAGGCTTGGACCGCCGACGTATTTTACCGTCTTATGCGAAATCCAAGTTTGTAACAAATCATGTAGATACAAAAGATCCCGATGTAGTTCTGTTTGCAGATACCTATATCAAATACCACGAACCTTCCATTGGTTACACTGCCTTGAAACTATTAGAATCATTAGGACTAAAAGTTGCCGTTTATAAAAAGAATTGTTGTCAAAGACCGGCAATTTCAAAAGGATTACTACGGGAAGCACGACATCAGGGTGAAACCACATTGAAAGATCTGGAAATTTATTTAAAGCAACAAATTCCAGTAGTAGTTTGCGAACCTTCCTGCGCAACAGCCTTAAAAGACGATGTTCCGGATTTGATCGAAGATCATCGCTACGCAAATTATACACCGCATATTTATCAATTAGAGGATTTTCTTTGCAGTCGGCAAGATTGGATAAACCGCATCCGAATTCGGCCGGGAAAATACATTTTGCATGGTCATTGCCACCAAAAGGCCATGTTTACAACACAATCCATCCATCGCATATTTAAAATACAGACAAACGTTAGTTTGGAAGAGTTGCAAACCGGTTGTTGCGGTATGGCGGGATCATTTGGTTATGAAAAAAAGCATTATGACTTATCCAAAACCATTGCAGAAACTTCGCTGATTCCTGGAATTCAAAAATCTGACAGCGATGCCCATATCATTGCTACTGGTTTCAGTTGCCGGCACCAGATTCATGATTTTGCAGGACGGACGGCAAAACATTGGATTGAATATGTTGAATGCTGAGTAGAAACCAATAGCTCTGATTTTAAAATCGGAAGCCTTAGATAGGTCATAAAAGTTCATTCATTACAATTACTAACATTTGTTAGTTATATTTATCTTGAGGGACAATGTTTCGGTAACAAGCAAGTGAAAGTACAAAACAAATTCCGTTTCGCAGGTGTTGAATTAAATATTTCCAAGACTAATATAAACTTTCTCAAAAAAGTCTGATGCTAACAGTTTTTCAATTGAAGCTACAGAAAATTTCCAGACTTTGAACTAAAGAAATCGAAGTGTTGGATGAGCATAGCAATTAACAATTATCCATTCTTCTAGAAATCTAAAATGAATTTATTCTTGAAAAATCCCGTGTTTAAACACTATCTTACACAGCGATCCATTCTATTAAAACAAATCTTTATGAAAACATTTCATTTCATTGCATTTTTGGTCTCATTTTTCTACATTCAATGCGACAAACTGATGTCCCAAACACCAAACTGGATCTGGGCGAAAAGTATAGGTGGTTCGGGAAATGAATTGGGTAATTTCATCGCGATTGATAAAGCTGGAGATGGAAGTGTATATGTGGTCGGGCCTTATCAAAATACAGTTGATTTTGATCCTGGTGACGGCGTAAGCAGCCTCGTTTCAGCTGGTTATTATGACTTCTTTATTTTGAAATTGGATAAAGATGGAAATTTTATCTGGGTAAAAGGGATCGGCGGAAATCTTGGAAGTGATGTGGCCAGATCCATAGTCATAGATCCATCAGGCAATGGTGATTTGTTTATTACGGGGGACTTTATCGGTACCGTCGATTTTGATCCGGGTATGGGTATTTCCAATTTATCATCAGCCGGATCCAATGATAATTTTGTACTTAAATTGGATAAGGATGGAAACTTTTTATGGGTTCGCGCGATTAGGGGTACAAGTAACGCAGGCAGTAACTTTATCACCATCGATCCGGCAGGCAGTGGAGATCTTTACATTTGCGGTTTGTTTGCAGGCACTGTCGATTTTGACCCAGGTGCCGGCGTTGTCCAACAGATTTCCAATGGATCTTTTGATCTTTTTATTTTAAAGCTAAACCGCACAGGAGATTTTGTTTGGGTTAAAACCGCAGGTGGTAGCAATTTTGATGTTGCCTATCAAATAGCCATGGATACGATTAATGGAGGACATGTCTATATTACTGGTCGGTTTCGGCTCGCGGTTGATTTTGATCCAGGTCCCGGAACGCATGTCATTACCGCTTTAGGCGTTGATGACATTTTTATTTTAAAATTGGATCAAAATGGACAGTTTATTTGGGCAAAAGATTTGGGGGGTCCCGGATTTGGTGAAGGAAATGCATTGGTGATTGATCAACAAGTTGATGGCGGATTGTATTTAGCTGGTAGAATTGGCGGCGGATCCGTTGATCTCGATCCCGGTACGGGCGTTCATAATGTAACAGCCGTCGGTACTACAGATATGGTCATTTGTAAATTTGATAAAGATGGAAACTTTAAATGGGCTAAACAAATGGGCGGTGCCGGTTCAGAAACCAATGCAAATTCCATCAGTAAGCATGGTGCTTATCTTTATATATCCGGATTTTTTGCAAACACGATTTACTTCGACAACAACAACGCTTTACAATTAAAATCGGCTGGCAGCAGTGATGTTTTTATTTTAAAATTAGAAGATTCCGGAAATTTCAATTGGGTTAAAGAAATGGGTGGATCAGAATATGACATTGGATTATCAATGGCACTTGATGCTGAAGGAAAAATCCATATTACCGGTGATTATTTTAGTCGATCCATCATCTGCGGAAATGATGAACTTGTTAATAAGGATAGCACCTTTAATACGGTTGATGTGTTTATAGCTAAATTGGACAACATCATTACTTCCTTAGATCAAGATCAATATAAGCATAAAATTAGCGTTTATCCGAATCCATTCACTGATCAATTACAAATCCAATTTTCAGAAATTCCATTGGATATTTTACAAGTGGATATCCTTAATATTTATAAAGAAGTTGTCTATTTGAAAAAGAATTTTACTGAAAGCCTGGAATTGAATCTGGAAACCAATTTATTGGTTCCCGGAATTTATTTCGTTCGCATCCAATCCAAGCACTTTCAGGAAGTGATCAAGATCGTAAAATTGTAATAATAATACTTTAACCCAGAATTGTCATTAGAATTCTATTACAAATCCTAATGACAATTCTGGATTTAATAAATGCCCTGAGAAATTTAATATTTCACTTGGCTTATTCTTAAAAATATCAAGAATGTTGCAGCACTATCCGAATCCCTTGGATTGGTATGCATCAAGGTCTTTCTTAAACAAGCAATTTTCCCGGAATTAATAAAATGAAATGACCGAATATATATTTCAAAATAACTTTAAAATAAAATTCTGATTTCAAACCATTAATTTTTCTGCATTTTCCCATAGTATGATTGAACGCCATCAAACCATTGATAATAATACAAACCCGGCAATGGAAACAAGCCACCCGGTATCTCAAGAATATTTGAACCTTGCTGAATGAAATGTTCAGCTTTCCAGATCATTGAACCATCCAAACCATAGATCATAAGAGTTCCTCTTATAGATTCGGACGAATAGATTTGAAAAGTACAGACATCGGAAAACGGATTCGGCAATATATGAATCGCATAGGAATGCTCATCTTGATTTTCCGTTCTAATTTTGTTACGCAAAGTCGCGCCACCTTGCTGGGTAAAACATTCCTGAGTTCCCGTTAAATCAAAATAAGGCCCTAAATATGCTACAGAATACGATGGATCTTGCGATACAGCATACAAACGATAGTTAAGCTCCTGGCTCAGCCTGAGTATGGGATCAATCCATGTGTTTTGACTTTGTGCTATTGGATAAGCTTGTGAAAATCCATTCGCATCCTGAACTACCACCATCATGTATTTAAATCGGGCTAAATCACCATGAATCAAGTGTTCCAAAAACAATTCCCAATAAAGTTGATTTCTTCCTTCAGAATTTGCTTGGACCAGGAATTGTTTGATGATGGGTTCTATGAAGATATCGTGATACAAAATTCCTGTTTGGCCGGCATGTTGCCAAAGCATCAGGGATGTATTGTCAGGATGAGGAAAAACCTGGAAGGGATAATTAGATACACTTGAAAACAGTATATACCGCTCTTGATCAGATGCCCATTGACCTACGATTCCAATTGGAGTTGATTGGTTGCAATTTTGCATACAGCCTATGATTTGATTTTCCATCAGGATCAAACCCAGTTTTCCATTCTGCAAACCTGAATTGGACACTAAGGAGAAATTTCTGGTCTGCGATAATAAATAAGTGATTTGCTGATCAATTTTGATTCGAATATCCTCGTGTTTCAAAAACCGCATGACCACTTCATGAATTTCTGACTCCTTATTTATTTTAAAAGTTAGCCTCGAATTCTCTTCATTATATTGAAGGTCAAAAGTTTCCCATCCGGGCACTACTACATCTGAAATTTGATTAAAAAAGTTTGAAAATGCACTTCAGCCAAAAGTTGACCCGGTAAAATCAATTCTGCTTTTCGATATTCTGCTTTGTAAAATGCTACTTTTTCGTTGTCATAAAAGAAATCATATTTTTTGGTATCTTCATTTAAACTTGCTTTTACATCGTGCGTTTGATTTCCATCCTGATAACTAAAGTTCAGGTTTTTACAACTGATGTCACATTCTTTAGTTGTGATCGGACCTATTGGGTTTCCATTTGAATCAGCCCGGTATCCTACAACAGTGCATTTATTGGTCTTTTGATCAATGACTTTCCTGAAATAAAAATGCTGATTCTTTACTTCAACATGTGTAGGCGGAGTTGCCGGTAAATCTACTTTACCCGTAACGACGGGTACCACAGGTTCAACGGGCATACTCGATTTTGTTTTTTCTTGAGCAGATTTAAAAGCTTCGTGAATGACCAATTCCATAATGGGGGTATGATCGGGAATGATTGCTTTAATAGAAGCTTTTAAGTCTTCGAGCATAGCTCCTTTTGCCACCCAAGCCGGATTTACGACAGCCCATTCCACTCTAACTTTTTCGAGAGTCGTTTCAGCTGCAGTTGCTTTTGCTTGTTGCTTGACTATTTCATTCATCAGCTTTTCCAGTTTTTTATCTAATTTTCCACTTGATGGCAATCCGGTTACACCTACTGCTTTAAGCGCATCTGCATTTTTCTTGAGCGTGTCCCTTAACATTTTTTGCTTGTTCTTATCCTTTTCACCATCAAGTGCTGTTTCAAGCGTTTTTCTTATTTCAAGTAATTTGATAGCATTTTCTGCATTTTCCTTTTCCTTATTTTTATCAACTGTTTGCATTGAAAGTGCATCTCTTTTTTTTGTTAGATCAGCATATTCCTTTTCACATATTTTGATTTTTTCCTGAATTGCTTTGTTCTCTGCTTCTATCTCCTTATTTTTCTGTTCATTTTTCTTTTTCAACTCCGCTGCATTCTTTTTAATTTGTTCCATGACATTCGGATCTCCAAGGATCAGATAATAATCTTCAAGAAAATATTTTAAAAAATGATATATGCCGCCTATATCACCATATGACTTCTTATCCCAAGGACTCGAGCCGACTGCAACACCCACCAGATGTTTATTTTTCAATTCATCAACAATACCATTAATCATAGATTCTGCAAAACATTGGGATGGAATGAGCTTGACCGATTTTTTACATTTATCGATGATTTCTGCCATATCAGCGGCCGTCAGATAGTCATTGGTAGTAGTATTACCCGGACCTACTTTCATGCCACCCGCCTTATTGTTTGCAGGAGCATTGTTAATACCTGTACTGCCCATTCCATGCCCTATAAAACTGATGACTACATTTTTACATTTTGCATCGCATATTGCTTCTTCAATTAATTTGAGCAAGTCTTCTTTGTCTTTATAATTTTTTTCATTCCTTTTAGGAGGCGTTTTTAAGTTGCTGCTTTCATTTTTTGGCCTTAATACAGTGATATTAGGCATGGGCTGAAATGCTGCCATAGCTGCTGCCATCGCATCGCTTGAATTATTAAAAAAATCTTCATCCGGCTTGTCCCGCACTCCCTGAATAATGAGGACACATTCTTCCTGAGCAGCAAGTTTGAGCACTGCACATAATAAAAATGCGAAATACTTTAAGCAAGTAAATAAATTTTGCATGGCTTTGTATTAAAAGGTGAATAATGAGTACAGATTATGTTCCTGGGAGGTTATCTATCCACACCTTTTATCCATTTCGAAAGCTTGAGGAAAAATCAGCATTATAATAAATGCTCTTTCTTTATCATTTCCGACTCCATTTGGCTCAGGCAAGCTAACTGAATAAAACCACTTCTGTTGGAACAGAAGATGTTACAAATATAATACATCAATTAGTAAAAGTCAAGTCCGATCTGCAAAAAGCTAAGCAAAGCTAGCTTTAGGGAACAACAATCACATTTCTGACGACTCGTTCCAGAATCACCAATTTCAATTATACTTTAATAAAAAATCGCCCCGAAGTAACGAGGCGAGCCATTCTCGTACCTTATTGTGCTTTTTTAAATAAACCGCCCAATAAAGAGCCGGCACCTCCACCTATTAAGGAGATGATCAAACCAACAATATTAAATCCTCCTTCATCTCCGCCTCCGCCGAGCATACCTAATGCAGAAATAAGCACAGGTAGGATATTGCCTCCAGCAGCCCCTGCAATCAAGTTACCAATCATACCTAAACCATTCTTTTTGAGCATATTGCCCAGGTAGCCACCGCCTGCTCCCGCTACGGTGTTGATCAAAATCGAAGTTAAGTCCATCGTTTGTAAGTTTAGAAGGTGAAAAAATAATACTGTAACGAATGTAAAGCTTTTTAACAATTCATTTGAAAAAATATTATATATAAAATTGTTGAATATGAGATGGATTGTCCTCCTCATGTTCAGAAAAAGACAGCTTCAGCTAAAAGTCGTAATTTCACTGCTGAATTTCGCTTCATATGTCAAAAAATATCAGCCATCTTTCAGGGAGAAAGGAACTACAGGAAAATCTATTTGAAGAACTGGGCATCCAAGTTCATCACAAAAGCATACTCTCCGAAGATGAAACCAAAAGGATAGCCGAAGAATACCTGATAGGTACTTCCACCATTTTTGGCACCTTAAGTTTCTACGATTTTACCAGGGCTTCGAACGCCGGTAAAGAAGTTTATGTATGCAATGGTTCGGCTTGTCTGACTGCAGGAACGCAAAGCGGATTGCAGCAAGAACTTGAAAAACATTTTCCGAAATCTGCAATCGGTGAAATGTGCTGTCTGGGCAGATGCCATGAAAACAATGCCTTCCATTATGAAGGATCCAATTATTCGGGAACCGCCATTGATGAAATTTCTAAAATTCGTCAATCGCAACAAAGAATAAGGGATAAATATCAAGTAAAATCTACGGGCCAGGGATTGTTGACGCGAGCACAGCCCGGTTACGATGCGCTACGCGAACAGTTGTTAGTTTTGTTGAGTCAGCCGGCCGGCAGATGGATCGAAGAATTAAAACAATCGGGTCTGAGAGGAAGAGGCGGAGCCGGATTTCCGATGTGGATTAAAATGGATAGTTGTTCGAAAATGCCGGGGCCCCGTAAATTTATCGTCTGCAATGCAGATGAAGGCGATCCGGGATCTTACAGCGATAGATATATACTCGAGCACCAGGCAAATCTGCTTCTTTTCGGAATGATCGCTGCCGGATATATGGCAGGAGCCGACAGAGGCGTCATTTACATTCGGGCAGAATATCCCGAATCGGTAGAAATTATGCAGGAAGCCGTGGAATCATTTCGAAACTGGGGATTCACAGGTGAAGGCATTTTATCAAGTGATTTTTCGTATGAATTTAAAGTCATCAAAGCCCAGGGCGCATATATCTGTGGCGAAGAAACCGCGCTGTTGTCTTCTATTGAAGGCCAAAGACCTGAAGTGCGCGTAAGGCCTCCGTTTCCGGTGCAAGAAGGCCTCTTCAGAAAACCTACAGTAGTCAATAATGTTGAAACCTTGGCCAATTTATTTGCCATTGTAAAAGATGGAGGTGCTGCCTTTGCAAAAACCGGTACCGCCAAATCCAGCGGTACAAAGTTAATCTCGCTCGATAGTCATTTTAACAAACCTGGCATCTATGAAGTGGACATGGGTACTCCACTGAAAGAAGTCGTTTATCAGTTGGGAAATGGATTTAAAACAAAAGTAAAAGCATTACATATTGGCGGACCATTAGGGGGGCTGGTCCCTATTTCTAAAATCGATGATCTCACGGTTGATTTTGAATCCTTCGCCAGTCAGGGATTTATGCTTGGCCACGCATCGGTTGTATCCGTGCCGGATGCTTTTCCAATGATATTGTATTTGGAACATCTTTTTGCATTTACGGCCCATGAAAGCTGCGGAAAATGTTTTCCCTGCAGATTGGGTTCGACGCGCGGAAAAGAAATGTTGCAAAAAGCACGATTGGATGATAGCTATAAAATTGACCGCGAACTGCTGTTGGATTTATTGGATACGATGAAACGGGGATCTCTTTGCGCTTTGGGTGGCGGTATTCCTCTTCCAGTGTATAATGCATTGATGTATTTTGAAGACGAGTTAAAGACTTATCTACAGTAAGGAGTATCTTAAAAAGTTTTTGGTTCTTACTGTTTCTGAATTATAATGCTAAGGGCAAACACATCATTGATAGATCAAGAATATAAATTATTTTCTAAATCCTTCCCCATGCAAGAAGCCTATATCGTTGCGATGAACCGTACGCCATTCACCAAAGCCAAAAAAGGCGGCTTTCGGTTTATGCGTTCTGACGATTTGGGTGTCGAATTAATTAAAGCGCTTGTTAAAAAGATTCCAGGGATCAGCCATTATGTTGAAGATGTCATAGTGGGTTGTGCCAATCCGGAAGGCGAACAAGGATTACAAATCGGAAGACAAATAGCTTTGCGGGCACTTGGCAAAGATGTTCCGGGAATGACTGTGAATCGGTATTGTGCTTCCGGTTTAGAGAGCATTGCCATCGCAACTGCTAAAATCAGAGCAGGCATGGGGCATTGTTTTATCGCCGGCGGTGTAGAGAGTATGAGTTTGATACCTATGGAAGGATACAAACTTGCTCCAAGTTATGCAGTGGCTAAGGATCATCCCGATTATGTGATTGGCATGGGTTTGACTGCAGAAGCAATTGCCAAAAAATATTCTATTGGTCGAGAAGAACAAGATCAGTTTTCTTTGAGATCACATCAAAAATCAGCTGCAGCTCAAGACGCAGGGCTTTTTGAACAAGAGATTCAAAAAATAAGCATAGAAGAAAAAATTTTCAAAGAAGGTGTTTTAGTTACACACACATCTGTCGTAGCTAAAGATGATGGCATACGCCGCGACACACAGTTGGAAGGACTCGCTGCTCTCAAACCGGTTTTTTCAAAATCAGGGTCTGTAACTGCAGGAAACTCCAGTCAAACGACCGATGGTGCAGCATTTCACATCGTCGTAAGTGAAACTCTGCTGAAACAATTAAATTTGAATCCGATAGGACGACTTCTCAGTTGTTGCGTAGCCGGCATAGATCCACTTTTTATGGGAATGGGTCCTTGTCTTGCCATTCCAAAAGCGTTACATCAGGCCGGAAAAAAACTGGACGAAATTTCGATTATAGAATTGAATGAAGCCTTTGCAGCTCAAAGTCTGGCCGTTATCAAAGAATCCGGTCTGAATCCGGAATTGGTAAATGTAAACGGTGGTGCGATTGCACTAGGTCATCCATTGGGTTGCAGTGGAGCCCGGTTGACGATGACCGCGCTTTGTGAATTGAAAAGAAGAAATTTATCCTATGGCCTCATAACAGCTTGTGTTGGAGGTGGCCAGGGCATTGCTGCAGTCGTGGAAGCTTATTAATGTTTATCTTTAGTACTTGGATATTCATCAACAAAACAAGGATAAACTTGCATCACCATTTTATGAAATTTTTTTTGCTATTGCTTTGTCTGATATACGCTCCATCAGGTTTTTCCCAACATACTGACTCACTTATCAAACACCAATTCGATTTACTGATCAATGCATCCCTGAAATGTTTAGACAATGAGCTTTACCGCGAAGCACAAAACTTAACGAATACTGCAGAACAATTAGTCCGTGACTCTTTGCCATCTCCTCATACGCTGCTGGGCAATTGTTTTTTTAATCGCGCAAGAATTTATCGTCGTAAAAGAGATTTTGACAGCGCCGTTTTATGGTATTCAAATTCCAAAGAAATCTGGGCAAATACGATCGGTAAAAATCATCCTTTATATCTCAACGCGATTTACCAAATGGGACTGATGTATCGCGAAATGAATGCTTTTGAAAAAGCCTTATTTTCCTTTAAGGAACAGAAAGAAATCCTAATAAAGACTGTAAGCAACACAGATTCCTCCTATATTGAATGCCTGAATAGCCTTGGACTTGCTTATATGGACCTGGAAGAATTTAAGAAAGCTGAAGTGGTTTTTATGGAGGCATATACCAAGCAATTAAAAAATGCAGACACCCTGCATCCACAAATAGCAAACACCTTAAGTAATCAAGCCCTGCTATTTAAAAAAACCGGAAACTTTGAAGAAGCATTGGTAAAACTCAAGAAAGCTTTGGCTATCAGAGCAAGAAATCCCGGTAAACGCAGTTTGATTTATACCATTTCACTTGGAAATCTGGCCTCTTTATATAAAGAAATTGGAAATTATGAAAATGCAGAAGATGTATATCTGGAAGCCTGGGAATTGCGCAAAGAAACATTTGGCGAAACACATATGTTAACTTTAGGAAGCCTGGAAAATCTCGCCGGATTATACAAAGAAATAGGTGATACAGACAAAGCTATCAACTTATACAAACGAGTCATCGCGGGTCGAAAAATGGTTCTGGGCTCACTACATTCCGTCTATGGTATTGGTTTAAATCATTTAGCAAATACTTATAGAGAAATCAACAAACCTCTTGAAGCTTTGCCCGTATATAAAGAAGCCATCCTTGTAAGAGCAAAAAATTTACCAACATATCAAAAAGAATATGTTGAAACCTTGAATCATCTTACAGCTGTTTACATCGCACTTGACAGTTTTGATATTGCCATGCGTCATTGTAAGTCTACTTTACAATTTTGTGATTCCGTTTTTGGCAAATCAAACACTTTATTTGCAGATGGCCTGAGTCAATTGGGATTGTTGGAAATACAATTGGGCTATTGCAATGAAGCTGAACAACATTTTAGAGAAGCATCAGTCATTTATAAACAGAATTTGGGAAAAGACCACTACCGATATGCGGAAAGTCTTGAATTGTTAGGGAACCTACATTTTGATTTGGGCCAATATGACAAGGCGGAACCTCTGCTTTTACAAGCCAAAAAAATAAAAGAAAAAATACTCGGCAACAAACATGCCTTGTATTTAAAAAGCTTAGATCAACTTGGAGAATTCTATGAGTTGCAAAAAAAATACAGCGCTTCCGATCCTCTTTTTAGTGAATTAAGTGAAGCCGATCAGGAACGACTCTCCACAGCTGCCGGATTTCTAACGGAAAAAGAATTGGAGCACTTTACACAATCATTTCAACAGCGTTCTGATAAACTCGGCAATTATATACTCCATAGAAACAAACAACTCAAAGATAAAGGCAACTTATCAGCATTTGTATTGAATAATAATTTGTTTTATAAAGGATTTTTGTTGACTTCAGCCATTCAACTCAACAAACTTGCCTCCGTCTCATCAGAATCTTTAAAATTAAATGCAAAGCTTAAGAATTTAAAAAGAGCCTTAGGAAGAGCATATCTCGATCCAGATAGTCAAGCAAAATATATCACCCAGTGGGAGGATGAAGCCAACGTCCTTGAAAAAGATTTGAGAAAACTGCTTAACGGTTTTACATCAGCGTACGAAAGTATAAAATGGGAGAAAATACAGAATGCGCTTAGTGAAACCGAAGCGGCCATAGAATTTATTCACTTTAAGGATATTACTGATACTGTAAATAATTCCATTCAATATGCTGCGATCGTCATCAAAAAAAGTCTAAAAAGTCCGCAGTTTATTCCTCTTTTTGAAGAAAGAGCCCTGGCAAGTTTAATGCCCACCAATGCAGAATTTCAATCAGAAATCATTTCAAGTTTATATAAAAGTCACAGAGGCGCTCAGAAAAAGCTAAGCCAGAAAAAACCTGATTTATATGAACTCATTTGGGAACCTTTGGATTCTGTTTTGAAAAATGTTAAAACTGTGTATTACTCTCCTTCGGGAGTATTACATAGATTTAATATAAATGCCATCCCGGTAAACCCAATTGAAATACTTTCCGACCGTTATGAGATGATCAATGTAAACAGCACAAGACAATTGGCTTCAACTATTCAGATTTACAGCCCGAATAAAAATGCTTTATTGCTTGGTGGCATAGATTATGAGGCTTCACTGGATTTGACTCAGGAGCAGAATCCCAATATTCAGCAAGCTGCTCAAAATGTTGTACCTGATTCTGAAAATTTTGAGTCCTGGGGATATTTACCGGGGACAGAAAAAGAAGTGGATTCAATACGCGTCATTATGTTAAAAGCTGGAATAAACGTGCAACTTCAAAAAGGACCTGAGGCCACAGAAGCTAATTTTAAAAGTTTTGGACAAGACGGACAAGAATCTCCGCAAATCATTCAACTAGCGACGCATGGATATTTTTACCAAACGAAAACAAAATCTGTTAACAGGACCAATAACATATCGAGTCCGGAAAAATCGCAAGAACCAATATTTATAACCAGTGCAAACCCCATGTTCCGATCCGGACTCATTTTATCGGGCGGCAATGCAGCCTGGCAGGGCAAAAATATTCCATCCCATCAGGAAGATGGCATTTTAACTGCATATGAAATCAGCCAGCTAAATTTATCAAATACGGAACTGGTCGTTCTGTCCGCTTGCGAAACTGGACTGGGCGATATCAGAGGCAGCGAAGGCGTGTACGGTTTGCAACGCGCGTTTAGGGTTGCAGGCGTCAAACATCTCATCATGAGCTTGTGGAAAGTACCAGATTTATCAACCTATATTTTAATGCAGGAATTTTATAAAAATTGGCTGTTAGATTACATGACCATTCCTGCTGCTTTTTATACAGCCCAAAAATTTATGAGAGACAAGGGATATGAAGCCCACCAATGGGCTGGTTTTGTGTTGGTGCAATGAAGTGGATTGTTGGAGGAGGTCTGTTAGTCTGGGAGTCTGGGAGTCTGTTAGTCTGTTAGTCTGTTAGTCTGAGAGTTTGTTTGATTAAACCGAAAACTTCATTTCGTAGGCTTGTAGGAAGAAGTCTGCTTGGCTTTTAGGCTTTTAGGCTTTTAGGCTTTTAGGCTTTTAGGCTTTTAGGCTTTTAGGCTTTTAGGCTTTTAGGCTTTTAGGCTTTTAGGCTTTTAAAAAAAAACTAACGAATGTTAGTTCACAAATAATTGCATTATTTTTGAACTAATTTTACTACCTTTACTTGCTAAATTCTTTTCGCTTTTCGCTTTTCGCTTTTCGCTTTTCGCTTTTCGCTTTTCGCTTTTCGCTTTTCGCTTTTCGCTTTTCGCTTTTCGCTTTTCGCTTTTCGCTTTTCGCTTTTCGCTTTTCGCTTTTCGCTTTTCGCTTTTCGCTTTTCGCTTTTCGCTTTTCGCTTTCGCTTTTCGCTTTTCGCTTTTCGCTTTTCGCTTTTCGCTTTTCGCTTTTCGCTCTAATCTCACTTATGCGTACCCAAATCGTAGATCTCGCGGATTGATTCCAGGACTTTGTTAAAATTGATTCTGAGGTCGATCAATTTCCCACTTTTGACATCAAACACCCATCCGTGCACCGAGGGTCTGCCTGTTGCCAAATAGCTCTTTTGCCAACTTGCCATTTTGATGATATTGACGCATTGCTCTTGCACGTTTAATTCAACCAGCCGGTCATAACGTGCATTTTCATCCTCGATAGAACCGAGTTCTTCCTTATGGAGCCGGTAGACATCTCTGATATTCCGTAGCCAGGGATTTAGAATACCCAAATCTGAACTCACCATGGCCGCTTTGACCCCACCACACAAATAATGACCGCAAACGATAATGTGTTTTACATTCAAATGAACAATGGCATATTCAGCTACAGCCGCAGAATTGTTATCGTTATTCGGCACCAGATTCGCAACATTGCGGTGAACAAATACATCGCCAGGTTCTGCGCCCATTAATTCTTCGGCGGTCACTCGACTATCGCTGCAGCCTATAAAGAGATAATCCGGATTTTGGCCGGAAGCTAGTTTTTGAAAAAATTCACTGTCTGTGCCTTGTTTTTCCTGAATCCAGATCTCGTTGTTTCTGAATATTTGTTCGTATCTCATGCATGAAATGTTTTGAGAAAATTTTGGTAAATATAACCATCTTCAATTATAGTCTACACCTTCCTAAAATTCCAATAACAAGGACCCTTTAAATTCCATTAAAAAACAACCAATACAAATGGCATAAAATTAAAAAACCAGCCCAAAACTGAATTTGGACTGGTCATTAAAATTTTAAAATTTAAACGCTGATTATTGCTTTTGCATTTCCTTATTTACCTGTACTTTCTTGTTAGGTTTTCTTGGAACAAAGCTTATAACAGCACCGTCATCTGTTTTTTCATACTTAACGGTAATTTTCGTTGCGCCTGGTCTGCAGATATCGACTTTTTTAACATCCGTAGCATTTTCATTTGCACAAACTTGAATCACATTCGGTGATTTTTAGTTTTCACCGGGCACAGATACAGAATACTTTACGCAACCTTTGTTAACAAACAAATCAATACAATCGGTTTCGCGAGTAACTTCACCTTTTTTAGTGGTTGGTGTTACTTTCGTATAGTCAGCTGTTGCAGACGCTACATTGGTTTTTGTTGGTGTGCCTTGAGCTGAAATGCCTGAGCTAAGTGTTACCATAGCAAATGCGGAAAATAAACATGCACTTTTGATCATAAAAGCTTTCATAAAAAATTTTGTTTTAATTTGTAAATAATAAGTTTAATAATATGAATTGAATCCTATACACTAATGTACCTAATTTTATGTTTGGTTATCAATTTTTAAGCTCATTTCTAAAATTTTCCGCTATTTATGTAAATCCGGGAAATATTTCTTCATCAAATCTGACCATCTTTCTGCATCTTTCCTTAACAAATCTAAGATTTCATCTATTTGCAGATATTTATAGTCATTCCACCCATTAATGATGGCCGATTCCAGATAATCAAATGCCTTTTCCTTGTTTTCCTCACCGGCATAAAAGCAGGCTAAATTGTAATTAAAAAAGGGACCATAGGGATCCAGAGAATAGGCCGTTTTAAATTCAGATTCTGCAAGTTTCTTATCGCCCAATACGTAATGAACATAACCTAAATTTGAATGCGCCATCGGATATTCAGGGTCGATGGAAATGGCTTTTGAATAATGCTTTTTGGCCAATTCCATTTGATTATTATTGAGGTAGAAATTCCCTAATAAATTGTGTGCAGATAAATGCGATGAATCCATTTCCAAAACCCGAAACAAATAAGATTCAGCAATTTTGGGTTTTTTGAGTACATCATAATAAATAGCATTTGAATATAAGGCAACTAGTGAGTTGGAATCAATCGCATTTAATTTATCCAAATACTCTTTTGCTTTATCCATTTTTCCCAATCTGTCGGCAAACATAAAAACAAGATTGGCATAAGGGAGTTGCCAGGAAGGATTGAGTGCAATCGCTTTTTCTGTAAAAATTTCAGCAGAATCAATTCTGGCCAGATTAAATCCATAAGCAAAATTCATAGCCCAATAAATATGAGGCATATCTGCCTGATACCTGGATGCCTGTTCGAGTTTTTGCAATACCTGGCGTCCAATTTCTTCATTCTTATTCTTATTATTTAAATGCAAAAGATAGGCTTCGAAAAAATGCTTTCTGGCTGCCAAGATTGGAAACATATAATGGTCCTGTCCCAGCAATTCTCCTGCTCTTTCCAGATAGGAAGGGTAAACAGAATATTTTTCTATAGCAGATCTTTTTGACAAACTCAATTCCATCATTTCAGATCGCAAAAATCGATTTAATACTTGTTGCGCATCATCTTGTAAAGCTGCTGCATAGTTTCTTCGCATTGCGTTATGCAAAGAACCGAGACTAGTATCCGATTCCAGGGCTTTATAATAGTAATCTGCACAATCTGATTTCGGAATAAAGAAAGATTTTTGTGACAGCTTTTCCTTAAATCGAAGATATTTTAGTTTTACCATTGAATCCACCCGCGAGAGTATTTCGTCTTCAAGTCCTCTGCTTTCTGTTTTAACGAAGGCAACTACCTGGCCTTCCTTACTTTTCTTCAGTTGCGCCAAAGCAGCTTGATCCACGATACCTAATTTATCGGTCTTGTTTCCAAGAATTACTGGATTTTGACTTTGGGGAGCAACTTCCTGGATGACGCGGTCTTCCAGATATCGCGTTATTTCCAGAAGAGAAATACTGGCATCCGAATTTTGATCTGCCAAGCCTGTTAAGCCATCCACTAAATGGTAACTAAAAACCCCGCGACCACCACCCCATTGTTCGCCTTCCAGCGAAAATTCAGTTGGCTGACAGGAAAGGATTTTTATTTCATTTGCATATTGTCTGGCCATATTGGCTGCAGTGGCTTGTGTCCCTCCAATCTGACTGCCTGATAATTTACCAGAATGACAAGCATCTGCTACCATCAATACTTTAACTTTATTTTGTGTTGAAAGTGTGTTGATGATTTCTTCAAGATAAGCAAGTCCAAAGGCCCCACCCGACATATAAACGCGTCCGGGAGCATCCCAGCATAATAAGAAACCAGGTTGCGAAACTGTTTTGCGTTCAACATCACCGTGGCCTGAAAAATAAATAATCGCGCGATCTCCTTCCTTACAAACTTCAAGCAACCAATCCAAAGCAGAAGCAAATTGCCCTAAAGTTGCCTGATTATTTAACAAAACTTTCATTTGATCTTCGTTAAGTCCACCGCCGCCCGGACTTTTTAAATACGCTGCAAATGCACTTGCATCTTTATCCGCAAATTTCAAATCAGGAATGGTTGGATCCTGATAATCAGATATCCCAGCAACCAGCGCGTAAGTTTTTCCAGTTACTTGCGTTGCCGCAGCTCCAACGGTACTTACACCCTTCGTTTGTGCATATAAGTCAATGACCCAGAGAATCAATACCCACTGTAAACAAAGACGAATTATTACCCCCATTTTATTTCGTACTATATGTTACTAACAACTGTTAATTAAGAGATCACACAAAGTCTTCAGTGGATTAGGATTAAACAAGTATTGACTAGGATTGCAGGATGTTTATGATGAACATGATTTATTAATTTCATAACCCTAAATCCAAAATCTTTGATCTATAATCCATAATCCTTGCTCCATAATCCATCATCTATACTCCATTATCCATACTCCATCATCTATCCTCCATTATCCTTAATCCATAATCCATCATCTATACTCTATTATCCATACTCCATCATCCATCCTCCATTATCCTTGCTCCATAATCTATAATCTTTACTCCATAATCCAATCCCATTTATTTTTTTACAAATTTTCCAACATACTGAATATTATTTCCCGCCACATGTACCACGTACCATCCGGTTTTTAATGCAGAAACATTCATTTCTAAAAACCTTAGTCCTGCTGATCCATTTATGAACTGCTTTTGAGATACATTTTTTCCAAGAATATCAAATATAGTACAATTTAATCCTTCCTTCAGTGGTTCGTCCATCATCAGAATCAATTTTTCCTTTACAGGATTTGCAAATATCTTAAATTCGGAATTCGCTTGAACTTGATTGTTTCCAACGATTTGCTCTACTGTTATTTTTACAATAGCCGGTGAACAATCCTGGTCTGCATCACATAAAGAATAAGCGAATTGATCAGAACCCCAAAAATTTGTGTTAGGCGTATATAGGTATTGACCATTTTGATCCAAATTTACGGAACCTCCTGTAGCTCCGCCATTGGGTATTTCGAGTTTCCAGATATTGCCTCCATCGCCACTTTGCTGATCATTTAAGGCCACATTTCCGGTCAGATTTACATTTTGTTTTGTAGAAGCCGCATCATCTATAGCAAGAGGTACATCATTGACAGAACGAATGGTAAGCATTACCAGAGCATTAGAACATTCTTGATCTGCATCGCAAACTTCATAGCTAAATGCATCCTGCCCATGATAGTTTTGAAAGGGAACATAGCTAAAAGAACCATCTGAACCCATATTCAACATGCCATACTGAGCGCCTCCATTGACCCCTAAAAGTTTCCAGGTAAAAGGTTGATCCCTTCCAGGAATGTCATTCGTTGCAACAGATCCATTCAATGTCTGGTCTTCGTCTGTACTAAATAGATCTTCAACGGCTTTAGGTATGTCATTGGTCAATTTTCGTATTCCATTTCCAAAACGGTTGGCCCATCGATAACCACTCATCAGGCGAAGGGAAGTTCCTAAAGAATCCAGCTTACTAGCACTGAGTCCGACTGTTTGAATCCTGGATGGTCGATTGGCTATTTGAAAACCATCATCAAAACTCAAACTATCATCTTTAATGGAATAACTTGGATATGCTAAACCCGCTCTCGACTGTTGGATGTATTTCAATTCTCCTTTTTCTACATTTGCAGCAACGATTGCATCTGAATTGATATATTTTTGATTTTGGAAATTTCCAAGATAAAAATCGAACGCCATCACATAAGGTGAATTTTTTGCAAATACTGGATTTCTAAAATGATAAATGACATCATTTTGTACATCAGCCAAAGGTGCTCTAAAAATTTTTTCAATAGCACCATCTCCAAATTGATCATTTGCAGCATCCCAAAATCGAAGCACCCCTAAATCCCATTGTTGAAATATCGTGCCGTTCACGATGTTGTAAGTACTTAATCCATCATATAATAAATATCTTCCACTTGGATCAAAATCCATCGAACTGATTTGGGTTACTGTTGAACTACTAATTCCCGTTTGCAAGACCGGATTACTGATGATAAAAGTTTTTTCAGTCCCAGCAATAAGATCCTTAATTTTGATTTGATTGTTGTTTTGAGCAGGTGATTCCAGCAAAGCCAGGAATCTCCCATCTTTAGACACACTTACATTTCTATATATCGGCGAATTGAGCAAAATACTTTGCTCATAGTTGCCAAGACTTTGATTATAACTAAGTTTATAAACTTTAAAATCAGTAGCGACAAAATAAATATCACTACCATTATCTGTCACTGTGGGTTTACTGATAATATTTTGATTACTCAATTGTACCAAATTCTGCGAAGACATATTTCTTAGAAACACGCCTTCGTTCCGATTTGCATTCTGATTGAATCGGGTACATACCACAAATTCTGTTCCCGGATTTGCCGTAAGGTCAGTTTCGGAAATATCAAAAACACCACCTCCTACTTCAGCTCCTGTGAGTATGCCAACGCTTTCAAATGCATTCGAGGCCTGTTGACCCACTTGAACATTTGATGGATATAAATCTCTGCAGGATTGTTCGATAGCCGATCTTAATTCGACAAAACTTGACTGCCTGGTTACATAATATAACAGGGCATGATAATATACTTGTTCAGCTATCTTTTTAGCTGCCTCTTCACTTCCTGCTTGACTCATTAATCCTTGTACAAACAAATAATATGCATGATTGGGAATACCGCTGTTCCAATGAACTCCACCACCATCATTCAAACCTTTGTACTGTTGATTAACATGCATGGGTTGCCATGCCAAACGAAAACTATCTTTAGGAAGTCCTTGGCCCGGATTTGCCATATTTCGCTCCACGCCTGAAGGTCTAATTGGATGACCCGGAACTATGATATCTTCGCCCAAAGTCCAATCGTCCCGATCGACCATTGTTGCAAAAATATCGGCAAATGATTCATTAATAGCACCTGATTCTGCATCGTATTCCAATCCTGCTGTTGCATCAATAACACCATGCGAAATTTCATGTGCACTAATGTCCAGACCTTTCGCAAATTGCAAATAGCCTTTGGAGGCATTACCATTTCCGTAATAAATGGTTCCACCAGACCAAAAAGCACCAGAATAATTCGTACCGAAATTAACGAACGATCGTATGGTTCCGCCAAGACCGTCAATTGAATTGCGGTTAAAGGTATTTAAAAAGTAATCATATACTTTGCCCGCATGAACATGTGCAGAAACCGCCACTTGTGCCCAGGTATTTGTTCTGGTTTTTATTTGATTGGGAACGGGATTTCCTGAATTCATAGCATCTACCGTCCAGATCGCACCTACGGGATTAGAAAGTTGAAATAAGCCAGCTTGAAACATCAGTTTACTGCCATCAATACAGTATAGATCCAATCCATCCCGCCAAACTTGCATGGTCTGATTAACTCCATTCAAATCGGCGGCAGTCGTTGTTTCTGCCCCCATAAACATTGCGTCTGATTCGTTTAGCGCTGCGGCATCACAATGATGTTTTCGTTCATTCGACTCCAGGTATAAATTGCATTTATTCACTATTGGCTTTTCATGTCCATGCAGAAAGCCGCAATGTTGAGCACTAGCTTTTAGTACTAAACCAGATTCCGAATCGATCAACAATGTCCAGGATTCTAGATCATTCCATAAAATGTTTGTCTTATAAACGAGATACCATGTTGAATCCTCTGGATTTAGCCAATAATTCAAAACCACCTCTTTTATACTCAATGCCTGTGCACTTTCAGGATCTTGAATAAAGATCTTATTATTTTCTTTAAAATATTTTTTAATAAAATCAGGCAATTGCTCAGATTTTACAAGGGGTAAAATCTCCGAAGGTGGAACTAAAATTTTTCCATGAGCCATTACTTTATTAGCTTCATACAGGTGAACAAAATATTGACTGCCTAACACCTGATAGTTTCCAAAAAGTTGGTTGTACTTTAAATGGAAATTACCCATCTTATCTAAAGCTTTATGACTACCAACAAATCCAATCCCGGATTTTTGATGGAAACCTAATAACATTGGAAGTCGCTGGGCCCAAAGAACGGTAATATCTGTTTTTTCAGAAATATCGCGATGTGTACAAGAAAATTTAGTTGGAACTCCGGCAGCATCAGCAGATTCCACTTTATACTGAAACTTTAAACGTTCTAAGCTACTTTCCGGAAGTGCATAAGTCGATAAATTGTCTAAATTCCTTTTAATTTTTAATATGTTTTCATTTCCTGACTTTTGCTGAGCACTTGCAAATAAGGACATACCCAAACAAATCATGAAAACGAACAGTCCGCTTTTAGATGTAAAATTTTGAAAATTTGTGCTCATATGATGGATCATTATTTAATTTGGGACCTCCGGATCTTTAAAACAAGGCTATCATGAAATGCAAATAAAATTTGGCTATTTTATATTAAAATATTCAAATAATACTTAAACCATCAGCCTAATTAGATTAAAGATACAACTTCTCATCAAAAATGAATCCAAATTGTCGTTGAATCCAATAATTTTCAAATCGAAAGATAAGTTATTACCTGAATCTAAGTTTCAAGGGAATCAGGAGCATTCATCCGAGGCTGAACCTGCGATTCATTGCAATTAAATGTGCATTCAATACTGCGATTCTAGTTGCCTCTTAAGCAGGGATTCGTAATATGAAACAATAAATACTTTCATCATTTCATCATTTGGATTTTCTTCCAACACTTTCATGCCATAAATCATAGCATAATTTTCAAAACCCATTTCTTCCAAAGATTTCATGATATACATTGTTTTTGGCAAATTTTGCAATGGAATGTCGGTACTTTGGACTTGTTGCATTAATTCGTCAACTATCAATTGGTATTCATTAGTGGCCGCCAATTTAAAAGTCATGGCATTCACATCCGCTTTGCTATTTACTACGCGAACCGTCCAATAATACTCGTTTTCAGCTAGCAAATACTGTAAGGGATTTAAAAATTTGTATTCCTTCTGCGCGGTTTTTGCAGAGAATAATTTGCTTTTACTTGCCATTTCATAAACTTCCAGCTCATATACACAGGTATCACACAGGTGCGTCCATTTAAAATCTATCGACGTCAATTCAGCTGGTAAAATTCCGGTAAAAGGGAAATTTAAGATGGGTAACATTTGGTCCCCTCTAGAGATCGCATGGACAGTATTTTTATAACTCTCCTTCGATTCTGAAGAATGTTTGGCTTCTAGAAAAGATTTAATAAACCCTCCCAGTTTGCTCATAAAAGAACTTTCGGAAGTTTTTAAAAAATTTAACGAAGAAATATTATAAACACCTGCCTTTGTGACTTCGCAATGTTCTCCTGTCTTCCGTATAAACCGGACCACAGCATTTTGACCTAAAATGAGTTTTTGATTCGCATTCACCGGCCCAAAATTTAATGATTTGGCTTTAGTCTCATCATCTCCATGATTACAGACCCTAACCTGGCCTTGGATATGCACTGCCATAATGTCCTGGCCATTGGCCTGGACGGTAAAATAGAATAAAATTCCTAAAAGAGTGAGTACCCGCATGTTAAAGCTGTTTATTATGAGTACGATTTAATCCGGCTTGGTTATCAGGGTCCCCAAAGTTAAAACAAAATTATTTGGCAAAGCCCCAGTCGCCTAGCTTTTTGAAATGAGACGGCTCCTTTGCGTCCACAATGCTAGTTCATCAATGACTATTTGGACGTTTTCTTTGAGTTTTTGCTCGTAAATTTCATAGAATTCATAGGAAAGAATGACACAAGTAGCTAAAAATGTAAATCCAAGTTTGATATTCAGGTTGAGCAATAAAAACAGGCAAATAGCAAGAATGATAAAAAACTCCACCACTTGCAAAAAACGGATATAGGGCAATGACCTGAAAAAATTATAATGATGTAATATTTTAAAAACAGAATAGTTGAATAAGAATAATATTAATGATAACAAATAAATCATTTTTATTGAAACATCGTAAATAAAGTCTTTATCGAGAATCATCGAAATGATATTGGCATGTACGACAACTCCATGCATATCAGGCAGTGAACGACCAGTGTATTGCTCATTTAAAGGAGTATAATATCTGTCTTTCATAGAAAGGGCTTTCTCATTTTCGCCGCAAAATCCAATCAGTACAATCTTATTTGCAAACTGACTTTTTTCATAATTGGCCGTATCACTTAGAAATTGCTCCATCTCCAGGAGATCATAATGAATCATCTTGGAGCTATTGACCGGATAATACATATTCTGAGCTCCCGGTTGAAGCCTTTTAAAATTGATCCATTCTTTCTGATTTTTTCGAGTCTTCAATGAAGTCAAAAGTTCTTCACTGTATAACCGACATATCTCAACTGAAAATGAATTATACTCTATTCCATCAATCAAGTGAAAGGGTTCGAAAGCCCTGACGGAGAAACCATCATTACTAGCAAGATTTACATAGCCGGAATGCGAATACGCACTTAAAAAGGAGTCAGATTGTAAACCCATTTCCGAATTATCGTGAGTACTTCCTTCATTAAATGTAAAGCCAAGAACCACCGACTTAGACTGCAATAGGGCCTCATGCAAAATGGTATCATCTCGATTATAATATAAGCTATCAAACAATAAGTCAATTCCTATAGCTTTAACTTGAGTAGAGCTCAAATAATCAATCGTTTGGGCAACTTTTTGGCGATCCGTGACCCCGGAATTAATGATTAAAATTCGATCGTCATAAAGTTCAGGACTACCATGGTTCCTGAATTTAGAAATGGCGATATCCATCAAATCATGGCCTTTTATAGCTTCGCTGAAAGGATCAATAAACAATTGATTGACGGGCAAATGATGCAAAATAAAGATAATCAGAAGACTACCCAAAGCATAGATAAACCCGTGAACAATTGTATGTTTTTTCAAAAATATAACATTAATGACTTACTCGAAAATCTTGAGTTCGATACTCTTTAAATTCCGGTTCTGATTCTCCAGCAAATATAAATAACCGGAAGCTTCGCACTCAACAAAAGATCCTTGCGAACCTTCTATCCATTTTAAATTTGGGCTGTTTGAAGAGATTTTGCCGTGTTTCAATGCATGATCCTGCTGAATTGAATTAAATTGGAGCCTCAACAATGGAATTGATTCATAACTAAAGTTGTAGAATCCCATTTTTCCCCCTCTGGGAATTTGAAATGTGGTCCATTTATTTTCAAATTCAAATCCAATCGTGTCTGTTGTCCAGATTATTGATTTCTCATTTGTCGTCACTTCATCCTTAACTTTCCATTGTTCACAATTCACCATTGACATTTTTTCGTTAACCTTTCCCAGTCTTTCACCTTTTAATACTTTTAAATTATGCTTTGCATAGGAATTCACTTTTAGATCCTTAGCCTTCAATGCTTCCTTAAAGTAAAACTGAGATCTGCCATCTGCCATCAGGGCATAATTAATTCCGGTTAGCAGGTCAACTTGTCTGTTTTTTGCAAACTCCTTTTTGCTGACTTTCAGTGATTGGATATATTTTAAAGAATTTGTGTACTCACCATTCAACATCATTGCGCAAGCGAAATTAATATGGGCAGGTTTATAATGTTTATTTATCACCAGTGCTTCCTGAAATTTGGTTTTTGCCATATCTAACCATTTTTTTCGATCTGCTCTCATCTCTCCTGTCATTGGGCCCCGGCTTTTTTTAATCTTTTTGAGTCCGGTATTGAAATCCAACTCAATTGGGTAGGCATAATAATCCAATTCCTCATTAAAATTTTCCAGTGCGCGCAAAGTGTAGACCACTCCGAGATTGTTGTAAATTTCGGTACCTCTGTAAATTTTTAAAATGCGCTCATAACAAGCTGCTGCAAGTTCATGGTATCCTTTAACCGTGAGGATATTGGCTGCATCGAATAAATAGAGAAATGGCAAAATACGTTCGTAAAGTATTTTTTGGCCACGCAATCGTTCACGCATGGAAGGGTAAACGGTATTTCCTTCATATGAAATATGATAACTTAAATAAACCTGTTTTAATAATGCTTCGAGCACGCGTCCTGATTGGTACCCACTTAAGTAACTTATAAACAATCCATAAATATCGGAAGTGAATTCATTGATGGCTTTTCCGGTCTGCGTGCAATGTACTTGCACAAAATGGGAAGGTCCATCCGTATGATTTTTTTCCAGGATGGCGTGACTGTATTCGTGTGCAATAATAAAGGCAAGGGCATTTGAAGAATCTTTACCAAAAGATCTGCAAATTTGGATCAGCGTATCCTCCAATTGAATTTCATTTTTCAGCGGAACATACCTTGCAGCAAATTCTTTACTGCCTACAACTTTGATGTTAGGCTTTTTAATATTTGGATATCCTGAGTTTTCGTAAAGTTTTTGGAGTATGCTTGTCAGGTACTCAGGAGTTTTATTTTGAGAAAAGACAGCTTGACAACCGACCCATAAGAAACTAATACAGCAATAATAAATAAAGACAAATTTTTTACTGTTATACATGGCCATTAGTTAATCCATTGCGCGAGTAATTTCTCCGCGTCCCTGGAAAATGGTGAATCCCGGTCAGCCCTAACTTCATGGAGCAAAGTAGGAATTCTGGAATCTTCTTTGTCAAGTTTAATCAAAGTTAAAGCCAGGTACCAGCATGCACCCGTTTTGAGCTCATGGTTGGGTGAAGCACATAAATCATTTAAAATGCTTGTGGCTTTGTTGGCGTCGTCCAGGCCCAAATAATTCAAGGCTACATAATATTTGCATAAATTTTGGATTCCTTCTTCATTGGTACAACGTTCAAAAACCGAAAGAGATGCTTTATAATTTCCTTGCTGATAATTTTCAAGGGCCCACTGAATTGAATCGATTGGTACATTGGATGGAATAAATCCATATGGATCCAGTTGCGATAAAACGGTTTGCGTTGTGTTTGCATCTGCCTGATAAAACTCAGCATATAGATTTGAATTTTTTCCAGATTCTTTATTCAAATATACTAGCAGAAAAGCAAAGAGCACTATTCCTATAAAAACCGCTGCCATCGCAAATTTCCTGTTTTCAGAGAAAAATGAAATTAGCTTAGGTTTCGCAGCTGGTATCGTTGCAGTAAAAAATTGCTGTTGCTCAAGATCGCGATCTACTTGTGCTATAAAAGCCCTTAGATTAGATTCTCCCCAGTGTTCTATTCCATTCATAATATTTCGGTAATTTTGAAGTTCGTTGGCTAATACATCATCATTTTTGACCCTGGATTCAAAGTCTAGCTTTGCTTCTGCACTCAATTCGCCATTTAAATATTGAATGATTTCTTCTTGAAGGTCAAAATTTTCTTGTAAGGGTTCCATTAAAAAGCATTTTTAAGGTGGCGGTAATCAGGCGAATCCAGGATGATCTTTTTTAATCCCTGCAAACATCTGTGTTTCTTCACTTTTACAAATTGTTCTGTATATCCCATTAGAGCAGCCAATTCAGTATTTGATTTCTTCTGGTAAAATCCTTCATAAATAATTTGCTGACACTCCTTTGAAATTTCAGCCAATTTGTTGGATACCAGTTCGAACAAAGAATTTTTCTCCTCTTCATTTCCTGCTTCATCAGCCTTTTCGGTGAGCATCACATCCTCATAGGAAAGCGTATGTTTTTCCTTATGCACTTTTTTCAACCAGAGATTCCGCGCCATTCCCATGAGATAATATTTTTCATTTTGAATCGAATCAGTAATGCCATCTTGCATCATTTTTAAAAAATTCAACGCAATTTCCTGAAACAAATCCCTTGCATCCTCAGCTTGTCCGCTATTGTTGCAAACATAATTTTGTACATCTGAATAATACAGTTTGTATAATTCTTTGATTTTCGCCTGGATCTGTTCTTGATTTGTGATCATTTGATTTGTTACACTACTTTGCACGTCGCTCATTTTTTAATAATTGATCTGATGTTACAAGTCGCAATTCATTATAAGCACTATTTGCTTGGATAATTTTCTTGCCGCCACTTAATATTTATAATTTTTAATCTCCAATCTTGTAAGCAATGCCAAAATATATACCTGTATCAAATTTCTTTTCAACCGGTAAAATACCATCACCTATGATTATGGCGTCACCAACCTGAAGGCCATTGGTAAGTCTTTCAACTTTAGAAAACATAAATCCACCGCTGATCATAATACTTTGCTTCCTGCCCAAATACACTCCGGGTCCAAAAAAGAATGCTAGACCTTCAACACTTTCTGCACTGCTCAATGGCAATCCCATTCCAAAAGATAAAGCCGGAGTAATAGCTCCGCCCGTAGAATAACTCAAATTGAAATAGGAACTCAACATGGGAGCATACTGGTCTTCATCAACTGCGCTGATTACATTATCTTTTACAAAAAATCTTTGTGGAGCCTTATTAAATTTGATTGCATTTACTCCAAAAGAAGTTCCCAATCTAAACTCACCATAAGTATCAATTTTTAACTTAATGGTTTTTACAGGTTTTAACTCTGATTCGTTTTCAACATTCAAATCGGTACTGTCTTTTCTGAACAGTTTCAGACTATAAATGAGGTGACGTCCTTCTGCTGTCGAATTATGCGTATAGGCAAAATCGTTATTGGCCAGATCCATGTATTTTACGAAATACGTTTGGATATAAGGACCGTAATCAGTATTGGCCTCTGGATGCCCGCCTGTAAGGTCATTGGCGCCAAGACTTACTTCCAATCTCTGCATCAGGTTTAGAATTTGGGGTGCGTCGGTTTCAAATTTCTGAAGTAAGGCATATAATTCGTCTATTCCATGATCCAGGGATTTTAATTTGGTAACTATTTTTCCAACTTCTGAAACTTTCAATACATAATTATCCAATCTCTTTTTAGCCAAATCTCTTAAAGATGGGATTTCTAACAATCGTTCGTTTAATTTTTCGACATCCTTGACGTTAAAAGTTTGCCCCTGTTTCAACATAAACGCATCTTCAAAAACATCCATGACGAGTTCTTTGACAAGTGATGGTGCGATAGAAGGTGTTTTACACAAGGTATTGATGTAATCAATATTTCCTTTTAAAGTTCGCACGGCCTTTTCCCTCAAATTGATATCAGTTATTAATTCATTCATGGCCTCCGTTTCCATTTGTAAACCATCGAGTTTTTCTTTGAATTCGGCGATATCTTCCATATCTCCTCTTGCGTTGCCTTCGGGGTTGGCTCCCGATACCGCTCCCAGGAGTTTTCCAAAGATGGGCACATTCATAAAGGGCAATCCACCGCCCGGAAAAAAGCTGTTGAGCAATTGCGGCATAAACCCACGGAATCCTCCATTATCACTTCCATACTCTGCCGGTGGTAATGCATGATTGGTTGCATCAAACAGTGCCGAATAAATATAATTATTGAATTCCACAAGGTGAAAATGGACTTGCCTGTCTTTTCTAATTTTTAACTCTTTTACAGGTTTGCCGTTTTTCATATACCACATGCTGTCATTGTGAACATCATAATAGATATGAAGGTCCTGCCCGCTTAAACTAGTTGCGAAGAAAATGGCGACGGCGAAATAAATGTACTTGGTCATGATAATATTAATTTTCTGTAATGATAAATGTGTCTGAATAAATGTTGATATCTCCTGAAGGTAAGCTCAATGCTTTGCCTCCGCGGGTTTGATAAATTTCTTCTTCTTTGGTCTCTTTAAACAATTTCTCAAATGGACTCATTTCTTTGAATCCTCTGGTACCTAATGTAGCCCTTAAATCTATCGGTTTTGATGAAGCGATGAGTTTAAACATTTCAGGACCATATGGAGCACCAATCACAAAAGTCTGAGACATCAATAGTTTTTGCCCGGGTAAAATTCTCAATTCTTCAGGAGCAATATTGTCATTAAGGCCAGGAATAAGTGAGTTTATCACATTATCCGGTTGTAAATCTATGATGTTAAAAAATGCAGGTTTGATTCCTTCGTTTTGCACGAGAATCCTGATTTGTGATCCTTCTGCTAATTTTTTAACCCCGTCACTTCCATAATTCAAAAAACGGACATCTTCTACGGTCATCCCTTCCTCAATACTGTCAACGGGCACAATTTTAAAAGTCACTTTGATTTCTGCAGCCTCCATTTCCATTTTTTTCATAAACTGACCTTGTAAATACGATCTAAGTTTTTTGAAAATTTTGTTTCGCACTAAGGGTGAAATGGCAACATCCTTTTGAAGTATAAAACTATCTATAGGGTATCCGTCAAATGTGCTTAATCTTAATAATTCGCCCCTTTCAAATTCAATCCAAATTTTTGGACTTTGCTGATCGAATTTCAAATATGGTTTTTCAAATAACCATTTTTTAATATCCATCTCTAATTCTGATTGTTGAATTTTTAATCCTATTGGAATGCTCAGTTCTCCAAAACCATATTCAAGTATATAAACCCAGGCAAGTTCTGCCGTATTCTTTGAAATAGCACTGTCAAGAGTGATTGATGACTGCGTAGCAAATGCTTTTGTAATGGTTCCGGTTGCAATCGGAGTAGTATTTTGAAAATCTCTGGTATCCGCTGGAAACAATCCTATAATAGATCCTTTATTTAAACCATGCAAAGTGCCACCATTGATGTTGAGTTCAGTTTCGGACAGCACCTTTAAAACTCTGAAATAACTTGCTTTACCAAGCAGTTTTCCATTAAACACATCCATATCCAATTCGCCTTCAACCTGTGGTTGTTGCAAAGGAGCGATCCTGCTCATTTCGTTCCGGATTTTGTCAAACAAGGCCCTATAAGAACTACCTTCTTTCACTTTAAAAATGGATTGGGTCAAAGCATATGATAAGGAACCGAAACTTTGACCGGCCTCATCTGTCATTTCATAATTTAATTGATTTTGTGCTGAACCAAAAAAAGAAACCATAGGAGCCAGTGTTTTTACCTCTTCGCTACCTCTGGCTTTGGAAGTCAATTCATTATTTTCTTTTTTAAATATTTTTTGACTGTTGTTTTTCAGATAATCCTTGCTGGCCATAACATCTGTAGTTCCTCTGGCCTGGGCTGAGCCTCTAGTTCCCGTTCCTGAATGACAAGCATCTAAAACTACCAATACGTGACCGGTTGGACCAATTTTTTCTCTTAATTTAGACATGGCCTGACCTAATTCCTCATCGCGAATCAATTTTTCGCCTTCGTTGACTCCCGCTTGAAATTTTTTAGGAGAGTCGAAAGGAACTATACATTCATCAAGGGCATCGATCTCATCCCCATTTTGATCTGCAGCTTGCTGTCCATGTCCTGAAAACTGAAAGTAAATGATATCTCCCGGCTTAACTTTATTGTACAAATCCTGTTCAATCGATTTGAGGATGTTCAGTTTGACTGCTTTTTCGTCAGACAAGATGATGATATTCTCATCTTTGAATCCCTGATCACGTAAAGTTTTGGTAACCAATTGAATATCATTCATAGAGCTCAAGGAATTCCACCCACCGGCTTCCGGATATTTCCCCACACCAATCAATAAAGCCTTTTTGCGATCGACTTGTCCGCAGGCCTGATGGTATAAAAACAATCCGATTATTGTCAAACATACTATTTGTAGAAACTTGTTCATTGTTCAAATATATCTTAAAAGGTGAATTTGCCCTTCTGAATATTAGTTACTAAAATTCCAGAACGTTATCAGAATTAGACAGCAATTATTATTTGGGGGTGTTTTGAGGTAACATAAAGATAGGGATCTCTTTTAATCATCGCTGAAATTATAAATAACAAGGAAATATTAATTCCCGAATAAACCAAAGATTAAACCGTTCCCTTTTTGTAATATTATGGCATCATGAATCATCTAAGCATGCAAAATAGATTCAGCGGCTTCTTCACCTGTGACAATGGCGCCTTCCATAAATCCCTGCCAGTCTGCCAAGTGCTCACCTGCGAAATGGACTTTCATAAAAGGCTGCTTTAAAACGGGCATAATTCCGAACCATTGGTTTTTACCATAAAAAGCATAAGCTCCTTTAGAAAAAGGATCGGTGCCCCAGAAATATTTAATATTTTGCTTCAAATATTTGCGGACATCTCCAAATGCAGGTTTCAAAGCATCGAGTATGATCGCTTCTCTTTGTTCCTGACTTACTGAATTCAAAACTTCCGATTTTTCGCCAATGGCATAACAAATTAATACACCTTCCTTTTGGACTTGATTTTTGGTGGCATGATAAAAATAATGGGCTGGTGTATCCGTGACCATATCAAAATCTTCAGCTTCCCAAAATCTTTCGGAAAACACCATTGGAAATTTGCCGATACGCGCATACTGTAAGGCATTCATCGCATCCGTCTGTATTGCCGGCAAAGCTGGTGTCCATTTTATATTTTGAACTGCGGCGGTCGGCAATGCACATATCACTGCATCTGTTGTAAATGAAGCTCCATTTTCACAAACGATACGAACACCCGTTAGTTTTTCCTGATTGATCTGAACAACGCGGTGTTGCAAAAGTATATTTTCAAGACCGACAGCTTTGCCAATTTCATCAGAGAGTCTGCTATTACCGCCTTTGATTTTTAAATCCATTTCATTCTTTTCGCTGCTTTCTGCATATTCAGCAAAAGCAGCATATGCAGAGGTGTGCCTGATGCTCTCTCCAAAATCAGTGCTGTCCAGCAATTCTCTTAAAAACAGATCGCGCTCTTCGAATTTTTTGTTTGATAAATACCGCCACCAATCCATTTTATCCAGTTTTTTCTTTTGCTGTGGACTGAGTGAATTCCAGAGTTCAGTTTTTTGGTTCCAAAACTGATCAAATTCTGGACTGAAGCCCCATTTTCCGGCAGCCTGGTATTGTCCGCTCAAAGTCAAATGACTTTCAAATTTATTGTTCTGTAATTCTAAGCCAAAGGTCTTACATAAATCGATAACCCTTTCATGCGATTCGCCTACCCATTCAGCCCCCAATTCAATGACCAATTGCTGAGCCTGTTCGGGTTGATGCGAAAAGACACGGCCTCCGATCCTGTTTTTAGCTTCCAGGATGGTGACTTTTATTCCCTTATTTTTAAGAAAATACGCCGCAGCAAGACCTGCAAAACCGGCTCCTAAGACAACAACCGATTTAATTTTCTTTTTAGGTTTTCCTTGAGCAGAAAGCCAATTTGGTGCAGCTAAGCCTAGTCCGGCTAAGATTCCTGATTGCAACATAAAAGTTCTTCTTTTCACCCTGTTTTATTTTGGGCTAAGTTAATGGTTTTCATAAAATGTAATGAGTTCTTTGACCATAGGAGCCTTTACAAAAATGAATTTGGAACTGCCGAATTAATCATTTCTTAATATTGACTTCATATTACGGCACCAGACAGCTTCTACCTTTGCCTTGTAAAAAGTGTTATTTAACGTAAAAAAGTTTGAAATGAAAGTCCTTCATCTGGTATTTCTATGTTCTTTAGTGTCCCTGGCTTCTAATGCACAGGATCAAATCGCAATTGATTCTACTTTAAAAGTTCTTGGGAATGACATCAAAATTTTAAAAAACATCAAAGTGAGCGGTTACCTTCAGGCACAATATCAAATAGCCGAAGAAAAGGGTATCAAATACCCTGGAGGTGATTTCGCTGCGAATGTCGATAATCGGTTCAGCATGCGACGAGCCCGATTAAAAGTGGCCTATGAGGGCAAACCTTTTGAGTGGGTTCTCGTCACTGAAAATACCGAAAGAGGGATTAGCCTTCACGATATTTATGGTTCCTATAGCTTTTCAAAATTACATTTAAAATATACTGCCGGATTATTTCCGCGACCCTTCGGTTTTGAACAATCATATTCAACTGCGAATCACGAAGGTCCTGAACGAGTTCGATTTTCAACTACATTACTACCCGCAGAAGCTGACCTTGGATGTAAGTTGACTTATTCAGCTTTAAAACCCATCCAACTGGAATTTGGCGTATATAACGGCACAGCTACCACTGCAGATTTTGATGGCTTCAAAGATGTTGTAGCCAGAGTATCTATCCAACAAAAAATGAAATCATCTCATTTATCAGGCGGTATCTCCTTTTACAGTGGTGGCGTTATTCAAGGAAATCCCTATAGATATGAAATGAATACAGATGCGGCCCAGCCTGCATTTTCGTTGCTCGATACCAGCAGTTTTACAAAAGGCAGTAAAGTGAAACGAGAATATCTGGGAGCAGATGTACAATATCATTTTTCAAATATTCTTGGGAACACAACTTTACGCGTAGAATGGGTTCAGGGCAAGCAACCCGGGTATTCAAATACTTCAGACAGTCCTAAAAGCAGCACACTTCCAACAGCGGACAGCTATGTAAGGAATTTCAATGCCATTGGTGCTCATCTTTTGCAAAAAATTGGCCAATCAAATTGGATGTTTGTTATGAAATTTGACTGGTACGATCCGAATGCAGATGTCGAAACAAACGATATTGGAAGCGCCGGTTCAAAAACCGGATCAACTGATATTAAATATACCACTTTAGGTCTAGGATTAAACTATTATTATAAAAATATGTATGTCATGTTTTATTATGACATGATTACAAATGAAAAATCTGAAAATCTCAACGGCTTTCAGTCTGATTTAAAAGATAATGTATTTACCGTTCGCACACAATTTAAATTTAAAAAAATGAATATTATGAAATCTCTTTTATCTTTTCTTATGGTTGTTTCACTTCTGTTTGCATGCGGTGGTGGCAATCAAAACAACTCAAATACCAATGCAAATTCTATTACTTTAAAAGGAAGTGATACGGTTTTACCGCTAGGGCAAAAAACTTCTGAAGCATTTATGGCTACCAACAAGGACGTTTCAATCGCTGTAGTTGGAGGGGGAAGTGGAACCGGGGTCACAGCTTTGATGGATGGCAACACGGATATCGCTATGTCTTCAAGGGACCTGAAATCTGATGAGAAATTGAAATTCCAGGAAAAACAAATGAACATTGAAGTTATAACCCTGGCAGTAGATGCTTTGGCAGTTGTAATTAATCCTAAAAATGCTGTAACCAAGCTGACCCGCGAACAATTGGAAGGTATTTTTACAGGAAGTATTACGAATTGGAAAGAAGTAGGTGGAGAAGACCTTTCCATAGTGGTTTATTCCAGAGAAAACAGTTCTGGTACTTATGAATTTTTTAAAGAACACGTAATGGATAAAAAGAATTATGCCAGCACCGTATTGAATATGCCTGCTACCGGAGCCATCGTTCAGTCAATTGGCCAGACACCCGGAGCTATCGGTTATATTGGGCTCGCATATATGACTCCTGAAGTCAAGTCAATCGAAGTTTCATATGATCAGGGTGCCACATTTGTTGCTCCGTCTATGGAAACAGCAAAAAATAAATCTTACCCGATATCGAGACCGCTATATTATATTTACGATGTCAAAAAATCTGAAAAAGTAAAAGCTTACATAGATTTTACACTATCAGAAGCCGGACAAAAACTCGTTGAAGAGGTAGGTTATATACCACTAACTAAGAACTAAAGAATTTGAAGCATTTCGTCGAAAAAATAATTGAATTTATAATCAAGGGCTGCGGGTTTATATCCGCAGTCATTGTTTTATTAATTGTATTTTTCTTGTTCAGAGAAGGCGTGTTGTTTATCAATTCCTCGCCACTCGAAGATCATCATGCGCTATTTATCCATAAAGACAATTCTGTAAACGACTTAACGGAAACTCAGATCAAAAATATTTTTGACAAGAAAATTACAAACTGGAAAGAACTCGGTGCATTTGATCAGAAAATTACACTGATTTCAGCAGACGAAATTGACGAACTTTTTACGGAAACACAATTAGGTAAAAATTTTGAATACCTCAGTGTATGTGTAAACCATTATATGGATACAGTACCGGGTACTATTGCTTATTTTTCTGAAAAACATTTGAGCCTGACACCAGGTATCAAGCAAATTTCTATTCAAAAAATAAGTTTATGGAAATTTTTATCCGGCAAGGAATGGTTTCCTACGGCCAAACCTGCTGCCATCATGGGTACACTGCCCTTATTGATGGGCACTTTGCTCGTGAGTTTATTAGCCATCCTCATTGCTTTGCCTTTAGGACTTGCAGCTGCTGTTTATTTAGCTGAAATTGCTGATGAACGCGTGCGCAAAATCTTAAAACCCATCATCGAATTATTATCGGGTATTCCTTCTGTAGTCTATGGCTTTTTCGGATTGGTCATCATTGTTCCCTTCATACAAAGTTTTTTCAACTTACCTGTTGGCGAAACTGCATTAGCCGGAAGTATATTATTGGCGATCATGGCATTGCCGACGATCATTACCGTATCAGAAGACGCCATCAGAACTTGTCCCTTAGCCATAAAGGAAGCTAGCCTTGCATTAGGGGCATCTCATTGGCAAACGATTTTCAAAGTTATCATACCTTATGCTTCCAGTGGTATAACAGCTGCAGCCATTTTAGGTATTGGCCGAGCAGTTGGTGAAACCATGGCAGTGCTCATGGTCACTGGAAATGCTGCTTTATTACCTACTTCCCTAACTCAACCAGTAAGAACTATTCCTGCTACGATTGCTGCTGAATTGGGTGAAGCGCCTTTTGGCGGACTCCATTTTAAATCACTTTTTGCCTTGGGATGTATGTTATTTCTCATTACACTCATTACTAATTTAATGGTGGAACGCATTTCGAAAAAAAGCAAGCTTAACTAATGTTATGTTGAAATTTCCTGAGCAAGTAGACCGAACCAAACGAATTCAACAAGCATTTGCATTTTGGATTGCACGAGGTATCGCATTTGCGATCATCGGCATCTTGTTCCTCATTTTATTTTTTATTTTTAAACGTGGGATAGGAGTACTCAGTTGGGAATTTCTGACGTCCATGCCAAAAAATGGAATGACGGAAGGAGGCATTTTACCAGCTATTGTGGGCACCGTATATTTGGTTTTATTAAGTATGCTGATTGCTTTTCCTATAGGAGTCCTGTCGGGAATTTATGTAAATGAATATGCAAAAGACGGGCCTCTCAAACAATTTATAAAAATGATGACCAATAATCTCGCAGGAATACCTTCGATTGTATTTGGTTTATTTGGAATGGCTTTATTTGTGAATCAATTAGGCTTTGGCGCATCAATTATTGCAGGATCACTTACACTTGCCTTGTTAGCTTTACCGCTCATTATCAGAACTACCGAAGAAAGTCTAAAATCTGTGGAAGATACATTCAGACATGCGAGTTTTGCTTTAGGTGCGAGTAAGTTGTATACGGTGCGGAAAGTCGTTTTACCAATCGCTTTTCCTAATATTATTACAGGATTGATATTGAGTATTGGAAGAGTTTCGGGCGAAACAGCACCCATATTATTTACGGTAGCGGCTTATTTTTTGCCAAAAATGCCTCAATCAATTATGGACCAGGCTATGGCTTTACCTTATCACCTCTATGTTATTTCTACCAGCGGAACAGATATACAAACTTCCCGTCCAATAGCCTATGGCACTGCCGTCATCCTCATCCTCATCGTTTTGATTGTGAATCTTATTGCAAATTATCTACGGAATTATTTTAGCAAAAAAGTAAAAATGAAATAAGTGTATGTCCCATAAAATTGAAACCAAAAATGTACATCTTCATTATGGCGACTTTCATGCATTGAAGGGAGTCAGTATCAACATACCGGAAAAAACGGTCACCGCGCTTATCGGCCCATCAGGCTGTGGCAAGTCAACTTACTTGCGACTATTTAACAGAATGAACGACCTCATTGATAATGTTAAAATTGGTGGAGAAATATTAATCGATGGAAAAGATATTTACAATATTCCCATTTCTGATATAGACAAATTGAGAAGAAATGTTGGGATGGTATTCCAAAAACCAAACCCATTTCCAAAAAGTATTTTTGAAAATGTTGCTTATGGTTTACGCGTCAATGGAATTTCAGATAAAAAGTTTATTGAAACGCAAGTTGAAAAAGCATTGAAACAAGCAGCACTATGGGAAGAAGTCAAAGACAAATTGAAAAAATCAGCTTTCGAATTATCAGGTGGACAGCAGCAAAGACTTTGCATCGCCCGCGCTATGGCCATTGAACCTTCTGTGTTATTGATGGACGAACCTGCATCTGCTTTAGACCCAATATCAACGGGAAAAATTGAAGAATTGATTTACGAACTGAAAAATAATTTTACGATTATTATCGTGACCCACAATATGCAACAAGCAAGTAGGGTTAGTGATTTTACAGGCTTTTTTTTATTGGGTGAATTAATTGAATTTGATGAGACTAAGAAAATTTTCAGAAACCCAGAAAAACAGCAAACTGAAAACTACATTACCGGCCGATTTGGGTAATCCTCTTAAATGATTTATGATATGTTACATGTTGAAAATGAAATCCAGGAATTAAAAGATAAGCTCATCACCATGTGGGATGCAGTGATTAATCAGCTTGAAAAAACACAACAGGCACTTGATACAGGTGATCGCGACATGGCCTTAGCTATCCAGGCGGCTGAACGACGCATTAATGCTTATGAATTAAGTATCGACCGCATTTGCGAAGATTTTATCGCACTCCTGCAGCCCGTTGCATCTGATCTAAGATTTGTTCTGACTACTTTAAAAATAAATACCAATCTGGAACGCATTGGTGATATTGCTTGTGGCGTTTCCGAATTTATTTCAGATCAGGACACAGAATTCAATCTTGAGATTATCAAACATATGGAAGCAGACAAAATGCTTGCATTAGCTCTTGAAATGGTCAAAAATTTACGGGAGGCATATATTTTAGAAAATACCCTGAAAGCCCGTACCGTGTACAAACGAGATCGCATGCTCGACAAAATTAATGATGTAGCCAGTTACAGAGCCATTGAATGTTTGGACAAATTTCCAAATCTCAGACGCGAAACTTTACACATCTTGTCTATCGTCAGAAAGATAGAACGCATCGGCGACCAAGCCAAAAATATTGCCGAAGAAATCATTTTCCACATCGAAGCAAAAGTGATTAAACACAAAAGAAAAGAAAAGGATAAGGAGGAGTGAAGAAGATAGAAAAAAGGCTTAAGACAAAAGAGATAAGGCTTAAGGTCAGACTTCATTTGTTTGCGCTTAAGCCATTCAGAAAATTCTTAAATTCTGCTTAAGACAAATATAAAGTTTGGAGCTGGTAATACCGAATCTAACTAACATACGTATTTATCGGTATTTAAATTTAAACTGTAAAAAAAGCAATATACTATTCGCTCATTGCTCTTATGAATCTTTCAAAAAAAAATGATAAGCTAATATTCCTTTAGCCTTCTACCTTTTTCCCTTTAGCCTAAAATAATCTCCCATCTACCCAACGTTTTAAGCCCTAAATACGTCTTATACAAAAAGCACGTATGAAAACAACAATTTTAAGATTTGCTTACCTACTCATCATTGGACTCAGTTTCCAATCCTGCCTTAAGGATGAATGTACCCACGAAGTTGAATATGTAGAGTGGTCTCCAGTTTACATGTCCTTGGATGAAATGAGAAATGAAATAAAATTAGCTCTTCCTAAAGAAAACAAGAACCCCGGAAAGATCTACGTTTACAACGACTATCTGCTCATCAATGAATTTAATGAAGGCATCCATGTCATTGATAATTCCAATCCCCAGGCGCCTGTTAATAAAGGATTCATCGCCATTTCCGGAAACATAGACATGGCGGTTTCAAATAACATCTTGTACGCAGATAATTTTGCCAATCTTTTATCGATTGACATTCATGATTGCTTAAATCCCAAACTCGTTGATTTTAAAGCTGCACTCTTTAACCTGTATGGTAAAAATTCAGATGGGAAATATCTTGTAAAATATAAATCCCAAATCGTAAAAAGAACCCAAGCCTGTGGAGCCTATCCGGATATATTTTATGAAGGTGATTTTGTTTTAACAGCCGTAGGATCCAAAAAAACCGGACCAAATGCCAATACACCCGCCCGAAGTTCAGGTATCGGGGGGTCTTTTGCAAGATTCACAATCCAGGGCGACTTCCTGTATATCGTTAATCATAACGAACTGAATACTTACTCCATAATAAACCCATTTAAACCTGAATTAAAATCATCGCAAAAAGTTGCTTGGGATATAGAAACTATTTTTCCGCATGACGAATATTTATTTATCGGCGCGCGCTCGGGAATGTACATTTTCAGCATTGAACAGCCTGCATCGCCTTTATATCTTTCTAAATTTGTACATGCCAATGCCTGCGATCCAGTGTACGTCGATCAGAATCTGGCCTATGTAACATTGCGAAGTGGTACAGAATGTAACGGCTTTACTAATCAACTTGAAATCATAGATGTTCGGGACCTCTTGAAACCATCCTTACTCCGCAAACATGATATGAAAAACCCACATGGCTTATCCGTAGATCAAGATCTTATGGTCCTCTGCGAAGGTGAATACGGTTTTAAAACCATGCAGTTATTGCCTGATGCCCAAATACATGAATATGGCTTATTTAAATCACATGCAGCATATGATGTGATCATGTTGTCTCCTGAATTGGTTATCATCATTGGCAAGGATGGACTGTACCAATACAATTTGGAAAATCCTTCTCAACCCAAATTATTAAGCAAGATTTAATATTTTGATTATGGTTCCGTTTGCCACAAAATTAACCACAATCCATGCGCAGATCTGATGTTCGAGATAAAATGGGATGCCTCAAATTATACATCCTTTTCCTTTTTTTGGTTTCAGGACTTGGAACGGAATACTTAATTGCGAAACAGACTTACCAGAACTTCCAAAAAGGACTTATGCTTCAGAGTCATCTAAATAAAATCAAGCCTATAAATTGTACGGTTGAGCAATTTGAATCCATTTCTCACGAAAACGACTCACTTCCAGAGGCAGCCAAAAAACGTTTTTGGTATATTCATTTGGGCCACCGTTTGACTTTCAGTAAAGATCGATCTGCTTCCTTCGGGAATTACCTCAACATGGGCCTGAAGCTGAGCTCAGCTATCGAAGTAGGTTTGAGCCTGGGCCATTCCGACCTGAATTTATTTCCGGATACCCGTGTTTATCCCATCTACTTTCATACATTCTGGACTCCCGGTCGTTTTAAAATAAAACCGGTTTTTAGTTTGGCGATCGGGACAAACCTGATTAAAGCCCCTGAAAATTTTTATTTTTGGGATCAGCCTCAATCAAGTGCGGACAATGGATGGTATGGACATGCCGAAACGGGAGTGTCTTACAATTTTGCAAGAGGTGAACGCATCCGTTTCTTGTTTGGCCTTCAATTTCATCAGTTTGCAGTAAGGTATAAATTCAATGAATCCTATGCCGAAACCTATAAACATAAATTGACAAACTTTTATATAAGCATATCGTTAGGAATTTAGCATGAAGTAGCAATGTGTTAAAAACGAAAGATCATTCAAATATTGAGGAATTGATTGCAGGCTGTAAACAAAACAACAGAACCTGCCAGGAATTGCTTTATAAATACTTTTTTAAAGAATGCTACGACTATTGTTCATGGAGGATAAAAAATGATGATGAAACCATGAGCGTAATCAATGATGCCTGGCTTAAAATTTTCAAATCCATACATCAATTGGAATCTATTGAAAAATTTAAATCCTGGGCTTTTACAATACTTAAAAACACAAGTTTAGATCATATTCGAAAAAACATGCCGGACTGGGAGATTTTGGAAAATTTGGGGGATGTTTCAGTTCCAAAACAACTACCATCAGATCAGGTCTTTCTTAATATTGATATGGAGCGGATGCTCAAAAAATTGCCCGAAACAACCCGAGATGTATTTGTTCATTTTGCGCTGGATGGTTACGCACATGAAGAAATTGCCCGAAAATTTAATATAACAGAAAGTACTTCTAGATGGCATGTTGCCAATGCAAGAAAAATTTTACAAAAAATCTATTGGAAAGAAAATGAATAATTTAGATAAAAACCTGGACAAATTAATGGAAGAAGGCTGGTTGCATTTGCAAACAAAACTCGATCAACAGATGCCCATTCCTGAAAAATCCAAGCGCAAAAAAAATTTTCTTCTTTGGCTTCTCTTCGCCGGATTTATATTCTCAGGTGCATTTGCATTGAACCATTTGTATCCTAATTTATTCAAAATGGAAACAAAGGAATCAGAACAGATCAGTATCAAGAAAAGCTTGCCTGTTCTAGCAAATAATGAACAAGCCCTTAATGAAAAATCAAGTAAGCTATATGCACCAGGCAAATTGGAATTAAAAGAAGTCACCTCTCAGTTCATCAATAAACAAAAATATTCGGGAAAGAAAAATCAACAAACTATTTTACCTGAGAAAAACACTGCGCTGGATCAAAGCGCTCCTTATGCTGATTTAAAGCCGAATGCGCCAGGAGTAATAATCGGGGATCAAAATTTTGAAAATGAACCGGGATATGCCAAGAACGCAATAATTGAATTCTCACACGCCATTGAAAATCTACCTGTTCCAATTTGTCCGGTAACCAATTCATCAAAATCTAATTCAAAACCTATATACTCAAGTTACAATTCCCTCATCAAAAAACAAGCATCCAAAAATTGGAATATCGCGGCAGGCTCTCATTTAACTTACCTGGCTTCAGATCAATCCTTTGGAGGAGGTCTGGGTATAAATTTTTCTAAAAAAATCTCAAGCATTTTGAGTTTATCTACAGATGTATCATTCACCAGGTACATCAGAAAAGAAATTGAATCAAACGATTTCAATACTTTACATAAAATAAACAAAGATCTGGAATCATTCAATTTGGACCATCAAGGTTTCATAGCATACTCCCGGACCGGAATGCAGGAATGGAATATAAATTCCTCGCTTCATTACCATGCTCACGACGCTCTTCGATTCTCTGGCGGCATTGGTTATGCATATGGTCTATTTCAATACGAAGGAGTATATCTCGATCCGCTTACTGCATTGCCAGGCAGTACTTTTGAAAAACTGAAAATTCAAAAACATATATTTCAGCTTCACGCTGGAATTGAATATGTCTTTCATAAAAAATGGACTCTTTATTCAAAAACATTTTTTCTTGAAAGTTCGGGCAATTTCAAAACATCTCCTCAAATCAAAAACCAATGGACGCTTGGTGTGAATTATAGCTTATAGAGTCCCGACATGAAGAAATTATTCAATAAAAAAGTTGATGATGATGACGGGAGGATGATGGGGAAGGAATTATGGAGCAAAACTACAATGGATATAATAACTAATATTCGTTAGGTTCTAGTTGATTTAAGTGTCTTTAGTCTTTACGCTATCATCCAAAATCTATACTCCAATTTCCAATCATCATGAGTCTGTTATCCTTTGCTTTTATAAGTTCCATCAAAATACTTCTGATAGACATCACTCCAAAGATAATGCGCTATTTTCCGGCCCATGTTTAGACCTTCGATGTTATCTGCCTGTATGTGATAACCACCCAAAACCCTTGAAATTCCTGCCATCTCGGCTGTTGCGGTAAAAGTGGGTAAAGGCAAAGAAACAGGATCCCCAGGAGTTTCAGTAATGATTCCGCAAATTCTATTTTCAGTTACACCAAAATGATCACTACCCGTAAATAGTTCCAATATTTTTGCACAAGCAGCACTTACGGTACTGTGTCCGGATACATAAGCCGGAAATGGAGGAGATACAAAATCTGCGGGAGAATAAGGATGCCAGCGATCTGCTGTAATGTCTTGCGTTCCTTTATCCGGGCCACCCCAGCCTTTGATCTGCTGCCCTTTATAGTAATGCCTAACAAGCGTCCAAGGCCTTGCACTGTCATAAAATCTTTTGGTTTCCCAGCAAGCAATAAATGCATCCATAGCAGTAGTTCCTACTACAAAATAAAGTTTAACATCGCGATCCAAATCATTTTGATCGCGTTGCGAAACCATTTGGGAAAAACGCAACCAATGTCCAGCTTGGCCTGTAGACCTTGGCCCATCGCGCATAAATTCTATAGTAGATTTTCGGGTGTGATCCAGATTTGCATTAAAATCAATACATTCATCTACTTCTTTTTTAAGTTGTTCACTTCCCACTTTAGGATATTCAGGAGCCCTAAATTGCGAAGAAGATAGGAGCCCGAAAGGTTTTACCCGATACCAATGCGGTGTAAGAAAATTGACTAAAAAGGTGTCCCCATTATTTTTTACGAAAGGCAGTGGATGCCAGCGATCCGGATCAATAACTTTTTTATAGGTATTGATGGGTTTATAATAAGTATAATCAGAATAGGGTTTTCCGTCAGATCCCAGTTCATTTCCCAATTGATTGGATCCGTCGTTGTGGCGAAATTTTAAAAGTTCTTTGGCCACTAGATTTCCAATACCCTCGGGTTTAGTTCTATCCAATGAATAATTCTTAGGATCATAACCCATTTTTTGAAACTCGTCCAGGATTTGCTTTTTATCAAGTGGATATTGGTCGATTAGTACATGAAGCATTGCATAACTGATAGCTTTCTCTTTATTCTTTGTTGTTCTTTCTGCTGCAGGCCTTCGCAATTTTCCAGCAAACAGGCTGTTAACGGCCTTCGCATCATAACAAGCCCATGCATCATACATAGCAGTCATGGCGATACCTAATTGCCTTGCCTGAATTGTTGGCTTGGCGCCATATCTGTCTACGTCATTTGCTGTGATTTCTAATGCTATGTCCAACCATTTATTGGCCAAACTAGGCTTGAAATTCTTTTGCTTGGCAGCTTGTCCAAAAGATACCAGATTCATAACAGTAAATATTACTGCCAATAGTAATGTGCGAATATTCATAAGTTTTATTAATTTTATTTCTGTTGTTGTTTTGTTTAAAGTCTTGAAATTTTAACACCGGATGTCTCCAAAAAAAAACTCAGTCATCCAAACCCCTGCAAAACCTTGATATAAATTTAGATGACTGAGAACGGGTTCCAAAACTATTTGAAATCACTAGAGAAAATTCCGAAGATCGTTAAACCAAAACCGATAGATTCAGATACATCAACGTTTGATGAAATCTCATGATAGCTCAAATGTAGAATACCTACACAGCTGTCAAGAACTGAATATGCAAACACCTATATAAAATGGACAAAACCGCCATTATTTTATTTAAAAATATTTTGTTCCATGAAGGATGTGCTAATTTTGGCCGCAGTATGACGCTCAAATGTTTAGTTGTTGATGATGATCCATTAATAGGGGATTTAATAAAACACTTTTGTTCTAAAACTGACCAAATTCAATTCTGCCTGGTGGCAACCACTGCTTCAAATGGTTTGAATCTGTTGAGTTCCAGTGGGATAGATGTAGTTTTTCTGGATTACCATTTGCCGGACATGAAAGGACAGGAATTTCTCGAACGGATGCCGGACAAAATACCAGTGGTCATGGTAACCAGTGAAGCAGATTTTGCTGCCAAAAGTTACGAATACGACCTCGTCGTTGATTTTCTGGTAAAACCGCTTAGTTACGATCGTTTTCAAAAAGCCATTCAAAGAGTGCTCCTTTCCAGTAACGAAGGAGTGAAATCAGCATCCCTAGAAGATTCCATATTTGTGAAAGACGGCACCAAATGGGTTAAAATTGAATTTGACAAATTACTTTACATAAAATCTGAAGGCAACTACTCCAATTTTCTAACGGAAACAGGCCAAACCATGAGTCTTATTACCATGAAAGACCTTGAAACCAAATTACCTAATACCTTCATCAGAGTTCATCGATCCTATATTGTGAATGCCAAAAAAATTCAGATGATCAATCAGGATGAAATTACCATTCATGGCAAAGAAATTCCGGTTGGCGAAAAGTATAAAACTGATTTACTTAAATGGGTGAAAGAACTATGATCTGTTAACCAAATAAATCTCTTCATTCTTTCATCGCGAACTAGAATGGCAGCTATAATTTTTAATCCTACTGAAAAGTTGCGATACTACGAAAAGTAAAAGGCCCATTTAAAGCAATTGCAAATATCCATGAAAGGAAATCTATATATCCGCAATTTGCTGTTTACCGTTTTACAACCTGGCATTGTTGTAGGGCTTTTCCCTTTTTTAATCATTCAATTCTATAATATTCCTTTACCGTCTATTGCATTGGATGTGCCGGTATTATTGCTCATACTTCTGTTTATTTCAGGATTCCTGATACTCATGTATTGCATATACCTTTTTATTAAGTTTGGTAAGGGAACACTATCACCATTTGACCCTACGCAAGAGTTGGTAACTTCAGGGCTCTACCAATATTCACGCAATCCGATGTACCTTGGAGTTATAACCATGTTGATCGCTGAGATTTTCCTCTTCAAATCCAATGAACTCGGCATATACAGCCTCATCATATTTATCATTTTTAATGGGTTCATTGTTTTACATGAAGAACCCCGATTACAAAAAGAATTTGGAAGTACATATGCAGAATACAAAAAGAAAGTACGCAGATGGCTTTAAAATGAACAATCTGATACCAAAATTAAAAAATGCATATTTGGATTATTGACCTATCTGCTATTCACTTTCTCCTGAAATAATTCTATGCAATACTGAAATCCGAAAATGACTTTTGACTGGTCATTTTCTATCGAATCAGTTTTTAGGGTGAGCTGTGTTTTGAGATCGTTCATTGCCTTTTCAAGGCTAAATAAATTCAACAAACGCATACTATTTGCCAACCGATGGACAATGCGTTCATACTCCTCATTGTTTCTGTCTTTGATCGCCTGATCCATTTTAGATGAAAGATCCTTCCACTCCCTAAGTAAGAGTTCCAATGCTTGTTCAGACTTTGTTGAATCCCCATCATACTGTTCTGAAAGTTGATCCAGAGCAGGCATTTCGAAGTACCTATGATAAATTGCGCGCTCAACTGTACTTAACAATTGATCCGGTGTGACTGGCTTTTGCAAAAAACAATCAATTTTTCCTTCAAATACTTTCGCAACACTATTGGTGTCGTCTATAGCTGATATGATGACCAGGATACCATCTTTCTCCAATTGCAATTTCACCTGATCAATAAAAACTGAAAAATGACTTTCTGTAAAATTCACATCACTCAGAATCAAATAATATTTTTTTCCTGTCTGAAGGAATGATTCCGGAGATGTATATAAATCTACAGTTACACCGATCTTCTCGAATATATGCTGATAGTAAAATATATTTTGAGGATCATCATCAATACATGCGCAGGAATAGATGAGTTGTTTAAGTTGTCCTGTTGATTGACTGATGACCTTATCTTGCGCTGTAGCTTTTTTAAACTGTGTAGGCAAATGGAATCCAAAACAAAGCCCCGTTGGAACATTTCGGGTAATTTCCAATTTTGTTTTCATCAAACCAAGCATCCTGATGGCAATCGGCAAACCAAGACCCACATTCTGAATCTGTCTGGATTTTCCTGTGACTGGTTTTAGTTGTAAAACGTTGTAAATGTTTTCATCACTCATACCTGGCCCTTGATCCGATATTTCAAACCAAAGTTGATTTTGGTTTAAACTTTGAACCCTAAGCCTTACTTCATGGTTAGCCGGGGAGTACCTAATGGCGTTGCTCAATAAATTATTAAGAATCTGACTCAATCGAACTGGATCAGCTACAAAATACTCTTTATTTAATCGATTTTCAATATCAAGGTTTAGCTTAATTTTCTTTTGGCTAGCTTCAAATAAGTGGCCTTTCATTATTTTATCCAGATAATCTTGTATTTGTATATCCTTTGGATTCAAATTAATTTGATCATTTAATAATTTCCGATAATCCAAAACATCATTAACAAGTGTTAGTAAATGATCCGCACTAAACTTAAGGTTGCGAATGAATGCATCCTGATCATCTCTGGGTTGGTTTTGCTCCAGCATGTTGACCATACCCAAAATGGATTGCAGCGGATTACGCATTTCATGACTCATGTTCTCAATAAACTCCTGTTTGGCTTTATTCGCTTCATCGGCTTGATTTTTGGCCAACATGAGTTCATTTACATAATGGTGGATTCGCGAAGACATCTCTTGAAAGGATTTGGCTAAATCTCCAATTTCATCATTGCGGTCAATATTTAAATTGACGATATTGGGGTTGTTACCAAATGCCGTTATACTTTTTGTGATCTCACTGAATTGCTTAGCTTGTCTTCGCGTCCAATAAATTGCAATAAAAATGGAAGCCAGGATAAATAATAAAGTGATATAAATGATATTCAACTTCCATTTATTAAAAACTCCGAGTAAGTTTTCCTGAACAGAACTTAGGGTAAAATACAAAGGGTAATTTTTTCTCGGGTAATTAAATTCAATGATAGACTCGCCTGCATTCTTATCGATATAAGCTTGATATTGACTGGCAAGCAAAGGTGTTGAAGACCAATTTTGTCGCACATCAGAAATCGCGATGTTAGGGAGCTGGTCAAATTCAAATTGGAATACCATGGATGTATCCGGATGAATCAGATAATATCCATCAGGATTGATCAGTTTAAGTTGATTGAATTGACCGGTCACCTTTTCTAATTCCCGAAATAAATAAGTCAAATCGACATTAATAATTACAATGCCCCAAATACGTCCATTGTGAAACATGGGTGTAGCCACGCGCAGAGTGGGCACCACCGGTAATAAAATTTTACCATATTCTTGATTGAGGTTGATCTGCGAAAAATAAATGGAATCTTCCGGCAATTGTATGGTTTCTCTGAAATAATCCCGATCGCCTTTTGTCTGCAGTAAACTATCTGCAACAACAAAGGATTTGTCATTAAATTGTTCAACCCGAATCAATTCCTTTCCTTTGTTTGCAAGTCCAATGAACCGAATTTGAGCATATTGATTTTTAGCACTCAATAAGGCTAAAAACTCATACGCCAATTTTTCTTTTAATTTGATGTTAGCTTCATTTCCAAAAAAATCTTTTAAAAAAGGATTTTTAGATAAATACCAAACATCTTTTCTTACATCATCGAGAAAGGAATTAAACTTGAGTACTGCAGATTCATTATTATGGATCAGTGTAACCAGAGTGTTCTCCATGACCTTTTTAGAACTCAGCTTATAAATAGCAAATCCAAGCGTAGCACTCGTCAATACGAGAAGCACGAAATACACTAAAGCATTCTTAACGGTAATTGATATTCTAGGCATTTATGATTAAGCTTCCTTATTTTGCAAATATAAGTCCGAAAAATGTATTCTATTTTAGGGAAGCAAGACATCATCCTAAAAAGAAGAAGCCGGAGCATCCTCCGGCTTCGTAACAGAAATTAACAAAACTTGAATTAATATTAATCGTACTATTGAATTATGGATTATAGAGCATAGATTATGGAGTCCCGACATGAAGATCTTATTCAATAAAAAGATGATGATGATGCCGTCCCGACATGAAGATCATATTCAATAAAAAGATGATGAAGCTGTCGGGAGGATTATGCAAAACAAACAACCAAGGGTTTTAATTGGCAAAAATGAATTTCCCAGTTTTGAATTAAAACTTATGCGAATAACTCAGATTTAAACTATAATCTGCGAAAGCAGCATCCCCGTGGCGGGCTCCAGTTGGATCTGCTTTGTCGTAGACACTTTTAGTCCTATTGCGATAGAGGGCATAAGGAACCGTCAATGCCAGATTGTTTTGTCCAAATTGATAGGCTACAGAAGGCTCAACTGCGATGAGGTATCCCGGTCTTCTGAATCCCTCGCTTTTACCAATAATATCTTCAGAAGGAATACCCTCAAGTCGCGAACCCAAGCCAACATTAAATTGATGATTCAACATGTAATTGGCTCCTAAACGAACTGCGTATTGGTCAGCAACAGAATGGTAAGCAATTAAAGGATCTGCTCCTACTAAAGTTCCACGTGTCAATGTTTTATTTGTATTCTCAGGATTGAATAAATAAAATGAATTGAAGTAAAGAGACAGGTTATTTGCAATAACCAGGTTAGATTGTAATTCCAAATTAAATCCAACACCCCCATCTCCCAATTGAATCGATTGATCAACAGGTCGTACAAAAGTAGAATCTCCGCCATCTGATTTTTTTCTATGAAAATCATCTGTGACATTCTCATTTCCTGTAGGTAATTTTAAACCTGCTCCTATGCTTAAATTGAATTTTGAGTTCGCATGCGGGTCAGTGACCATGTACAATACGGCTAATCTCAAATCACCAATTCCACTGGCCTGCGTCGCGAAACGTTTTTGCTCGGGATTGGCGGTAGTAGAATTTCCGTAATGCTCATATAAAGAAGATCGATTGTAATGAATGAGTGGAAGGTTTGCAGAAACAGATATTCTGTCTGAGATTCCATAGGTCAAACCCAACTCCAAAAAATAAGAGTCATTGATCACCTCTGTACCATTTTCAACGCGCTCCTTTTCTTCGTGAGAGCCCCTAAAATGTTTGTAAGATTGAAAGTACCTCAAATTAGAAGTAAACATCAGACCGGATTTATTGACACTGGAACCTGAGTTAGTGGCGCTGCATCCCATACCTCTGATGGCAACACATCCTTGTGCATTCACAAATTGTATGCTGAAGCAAATAAAAATCAACACTACTGTAATTGTTGAAAACAGCTTTGTGGGGAATGAATAAGTTAAATAATCGTAGTTTTTTTTCATGGCTGATAATTGTGTTTATGACTGATTAAAAATATTACATCGTAAGCTTCCTGAAATCTATGAGTGGAAGTTGCCAGGTTGATGGCCTGGTTGATTGTTGCGAAGCGCGAGGGTATGCTGCAATGTGAAAAACATAAAGGATCAGCGCTGTAGCTATCAAGACCAGATTTTTGACAATATACTGTCCGGTCAGCGTTAGGGTAAAACTGTCTTGCCAGGTGTCTGCGGGTAAATAAATCAAAGGAAGAAAAGTGGTGATCATCTGCAAACCAAACAAAGCAAATGCAAGGCGGGTAAACTTAGGAAACAACCAAAGCAAACCGATCACACATTCAACGAATCCCAAGAATGGAACAAAAAAGGAAATGCTCACCCAATTGGCGATCGTTTGATGATGTAAATGGGTAATCAATGATTCTGCGGGGGAGATATGAATAATTTTCAAAAAACCAAACCAAAAGAAAACGACAAATAGGGAAAAACGGCTAAACCACAAAATCTTTTCAAGATGTGGTACAGATTTTAAATCAAATGCCTGAGACTTCGCTTTCATATCATTTTGAATTATGTCAATGATTTTATCATCAAATCGCAGGACGAAAGTAGACAGGCTCACAGATGTGGGCTCAAGCATTCCTTGAACCTACTCAAAGAATGTACAAAACGGCTAAAAAAAAGGATGAAGTGATCAACTATCTAGGTTCAATTGGCACAAATAAGCTTCTGCTAAAACGGCTGTTTATTAAAATCGTTCTAATAAATTCGGATAAGTGAAGTTAGATTTGAAATCAGCCTTGAGAAAATTAGGAATTTCAAAATGGGCTTTGTTGGACTGAATATTTAATCAGAATTTACAGGACTAAAAGACTTTATCTGAAGATGACACCATCCCAATTCTGAAAATTCATTAATTCTGTAAATTCTGATTCAGACAGATCGGATATTGAAAATTAATTACATCAAATAAAATACCAGCCAACAACTTCCAACAACTAATGAAAGTAATACAATCGCAAAAAATCCATAAAATGCTGGTTACTCTCAATTAGCTCATACTCTTAAATGAATTAATAAATTCCTGCTAATGCTTTATCCAATGACCACTTGCTTTCGCGAGATTATTTTGATAGAATATATAATTATATGTACCAGGTAATAGCTTATCCAATTTAAAATTATAGCTACCCTGATTTAATTTTTGAGTTTCAAATACTTCTATTCCATCTATATCAAATAATCGCAAGGTAAAATCTGAATTAGCATATTCGAGATTGAAATTAAAAGCATTTTGAGAAGGATTTGGGAATACGGTGACAGCCCAATTTAGATTTTTGTTGAGATCTGTTTGTGCCGTTGGAAAATTCCCTGCGGAATCAATTTTCATCAGAAAAGCAGTCCATTTTCCATTAAATCCCGTACTTTTTGTTCTGGTACCTGAAAGCAGTAATCCACCATCAGCAGTAGCAAAGATCCACGGAAAATCGCGAGCCTGATTGTCCTCAAAATATTTAGTCCAAATAGTGTTGAGGTTTTTATCCAGGCGGCTTATAATTATGGGAATAGGATACGACGGGGCAGGTGGTGGTACTCGTGAGCCAACCAGCCAAATGCTGTTAGGGGCCAAAGGATTATAAAATTCTCCCAGACCAGGCGTTTTATAAGTGTCTTCGGGTAAAGAAACCAGTTTTACCGGATTAAAGGATTTATCATATTTAATCACGGCTCCATTAGCCGGTTTATTGCCATTACAATAGGTTTCTAAAAAAATATAAGAACTGTCATCAGGATGCAAAACCAGGCTGCCCCATGAATCTGTTGTGCAATGTTTTAATGCTTTGTAAAAGACAGGACTTAAATTCTCATCCAAATACATGATCTCATTAAAATCTGTAAATACAAAAGCAGAATCCTTTTTATGATTGGTAAAGATGTATCTGTACAGGGGGTTCAAATCTCCGGGTTCATATATATGGCTGTTTAAGACTTTGCCAGTCGTATCCAGTCGATAAAAAAAACTTGCATAGCGTTTTGTGCTTAATGAATTCGGTTCAACCCAATAGCCAACCAAAAAAGTGGAATCCGAATCCTGCCAGATATTGCCAAAAGCATAACTTCGTTTATCTGTCGTAAATGATTTTTCAAAAATAATATTTAGATCATAATCGACCAAAACCACAGTGGCAATTATATCTTTTAATTCATTTTCAGTACCAACATATCCAAAAAACAATAATGCAATTATATCATTGATTTTTTTGACATTGTATATCCAAAAGGTCGTGTCAGGCCGATTTATTTCTCTGGATTTGAGAAGTGCTCCCTTTGAATTTCGGATTTGTAATAAGGAATTGCGGTTGTATAAAGTATCAACAGACTGATAATGAATAAAAAGGTCTTCATTATTCAATTCGACAGGAAACCTAAAGCTTTCACCTCTAACTATACCCGGTCCTTCGATGATCCAGGCTTGGGAGAATAAAATCAGATTGACGTGCAGGAGAATGCAAACTATAATGAATTTTTTCATATACAAAATTAAAAAGCCGAACGGATAAGTCCGCCCGGCCAATGTGTAAATTAAAATGTTTTTAAAGTGTGCGGATCATAATTGCGCACACCTGTCAGGTATCCAAAAAGCCAGCGATCAATTCTGCTTTCTTCTTCACCAGAAGAGCAAAATCTATTACCTTCACTGGTATGAATGCGGCCAAAACTATACCCTGTCTGAACAAAGTAAGTGTTATTGACAAACATATCTGTTTCGGCTTCATCCAGATGATCATTCATAGCGGTCTGATCTAAACAATAAATATCGTCCAGATCTAATTCACTGCAGTCATTGGTACAACCACTGCAACAACTATTCATCCCCTCTTGGCATTTAAACTGCCATAAGTACTCATGACCGAAAACATCAGTTCTGTATTGATGTCCTGTGATTGGCGCTAAATAATAATAATAACTTTCTTCATTCATATTGTAATTGATAAAGTCGCCGATATCTTTTGCACCATCCCTGGTAGGTGAACTGGCGCAGCGATCTTCAACTGCATACATGGCTTCATAATTACCAGATCCAAATGTTCTTCTTGACCATGGAGAATAAACGGTACCTGTCGCTACTACACTCCAAACCTTAATGGTAACAGAGTTGTATGCTGTGCTAATAATTTCAAAATCATATACAAATGGAGTCTTTGACCCTCCTTCTATACCATTGAAATGCCTTCCGGCAAATCCCTCTGCATCAAGGTAAAGTTGTTCCACATCTTCTTCCTCGACTTCTCCACTGGTGAGCGAAACTACAATAGTCGTATCAGAAGCATCTGTAAAAAAATGTTTGGAAGAAGCATCGCAGTAATCATAATTCAAAGTGCCTTCAACCAGGTCGTTGGCATCTTCAGGTGGTATGGGATCTGTTCGGCCATAAAGCAATTGTCCAAAAGACCTTGATTTCATGCGATCAGAAAAGGCCTTCAATCGGTCTTGACTGATGCGGGTATCCGAAGGTTTGGATAGCTTCGGATACATTTCAGGTGATTGTTTGTCGCAGGATGACATCATCAATAGAATTAGGCTAAAACCAGTGAACCCTAAAATACTTTTTGCACGCGAATAAAGATAATTCAATTCGTGCAAATCAAAAAAACAATAATTTTTCATAGCAGAAAAATTTAAAAAATAAAATAGATTACCCTCATTGACGGATTCAGGAATCCCGTTTGTTCAATATCACCGGTGTGAACAAAAGCAACCGCTCGGCAGAGTTATCCTATAGAGGGATTCAGGCCATAAAACCCTTTACTGCAGCCAGAGCAATTACAACCATTATCCGTAAAAGGATAAACTGAGCTGAATTAAATGCTTGATCTGAATACTAAATAAATTTAGCTTCTTGAGAGATTTCAATTAGGGTTTACTATTAGAAAATATTGACAAAAGTATAACAAAAAAAAAAATACTTTCCTAATTTTTAACAATATATTTTTTAGAAATCTTAAATTTTAACATATCTCTAAAAGTTTAATGCATCAAAGATTTCATTGAAATAGATCGCAATAACTTCAAATGCAAATAGAGAAATTAGAAGTATAAAGTTTTAGTCTTAAAAAGAAGCATATTCTGGAACGAGCAATCACGATCATTTCGGGAGCAGTTTCAATGAAGTTTTCTGTTTAGGCCTAGAAGAAAGATTAAAAGTTGTTCATTTCCATTATTAAAACCAACAAATGTTCGTTAGTTAAGGAAAATAAATACTCGCCACTTTACTTTTTTCTTTTATCAAAATACTACATTCTGCAAATTCACCAATTCTGTAAATTCTAATTCAGACAGTTAAGAAATTTTCAGTCCAGACATGAAAGAACTTATTGTGAAAATAACATGATTATGGTAGGAGCGGTTAACATAAGACTAAAGGCTAAAGGTAAAAGGCTAAAGGCCGCGGACAGAAGATTTAATGTCTGCTTTTATACTTTAAATAATTCCCTGAATTCAATTCGGAAAATTCATTAATTCTGTAAATTCTGATTCAGACAATATGGATTATGAAAAAAAAGCCAGATCTGCAACCTCTGGGGAAAACTAACATATCATCATCATACATGAGTTCCAACCATTCTGAAAATTCTTCAATTCTGTAAATTCTGATTCAGACAATAAAGATTTTTGATCCAAAATTCAATCATAATATTCTACAAAATCATGCAGCTGTTTTCTTTGAATTGCAGGTACTGAAACATCATCTGCAGGAAAGCCAACAGGAATCAATAAAAAGGGTTTTTCATTTTCAGGCCTATGCAATATCTCTTGCAAAAAATTCATGGGACTTGGTGTATGTGTCAAACAAACTAAACCTGCATAATGAATAGCCGCGATGAGTAATCCGCAAGCAAGTCCTACAGACTCCTGGACGTAATAGTTTTTCTTCTTGATTCCATCCACTAAATCATAGTTTTTCCTGAATACAACAATTAAACAAGGAGCCATTTCTAAAAATGGTTTATTCCAATCGGTACCTAATGGAGCCAGATCATCTAACCATTCCTGCGGCATTCTGCCATGATAATTTTCATATTCTTCGGCTTCAGCAGCTTCGCGAATTTTCTTTTTCATTTCTTTATTTCTGACCACACAAAATGTCCAGGGCTGTTTATTGGCACCTGATGGTGCTGTGCCTGCGGTCTTAAGAATAAATTCAATGAGTTCGTTGGAAACAGGTTTTGAAGAAAAATCTCTAACCGTGCGCCGACCATCCATTAAGTTATAAAATCCTTCTGCTCGCAAATACATTTTATCCGGAGCATATAAGATAGGATAATAGGGAATAAAAGAAACATCACTCATTGCTATATAATTTATAAATCTCCCAATTGCGGCCTCAATATAATTTCTTCAACAACTGCGGATGGACTTAATGATAAAATATAAGCCACTGTAGCAGCAATATCTTCAGCCATCATCAGTCGGTCAGCAGGTTCATTAGATCCTTTCCAGGAATCCGACCAGGTTGCTCCAGGCAAAATAGCAGTGACTTTTATTCCGGAGTCCTTAAGTTCCTCACGCAAACATTTACTGAATCCCAATAATGCAAATTTACTGATGCCATAAGAACTTCCTCCCGGATAAGCCTGCAAACTTGCTATGGAGCACATGTTTATAATGAACCCGGATTTTCGCAGCAACATATTGGGCAACAAGAGTCTCGTCAAATGATAGGCACTTTCAAAATTGGTCTTCATTAAATAATCCAAATTGCCATCGGGTTCGTCCATAATATGCCCGGGCATAAATGCGCCTGCATTGTTTATCAGCACATCTACTTGCCGGAAAAGTGAAAGTATGGAAACCGATAAAGTTTTGAGTTGCATTTTATCAGATACATCACATGGAAAATAATGGATTTTAGCCATGGGATTTATTGCAAGCAATTCTTGTTTTAATAAATCCAGATCCCCTTCGTTGCGCGATGTCAGAAAAACATGATGGCCATTGGCTACCAACTTTTTCGCAATGGCATTTCCAATTCCTTTGCTCGCTCCGGTGATGACGATGTTCATGAGAGAATTTAGTCAGGGAATTTTGTTTCCATTGAAAACGTATGAAAATTGATTGTTTAAAAACAATTATTTGAAATGCAATATCATAGCTGAATGATTTTACAAGTCTTATTGCAAAATTAAACGCGCCCATCGGATCTTAGCATCCGATGCCTCAAGTTTAAGTATGTATATGCCCCTTTGAAGATGTTTTAGTTCAATCAGCTGTTTGGATTTACCAGCCCATTTATACTTCTCAAGTTCGACTCCTTGCAGATTATAAATTTTAAGAATAGAATGCTCGGATTCGGTTAAACTGATCAAGACCTTATCTGTTGCCGGATTCGGATAAAACCAATGAGAAGTTTTCTGAATCAACTTTTCATCCTCCTTTTGTTTCAGAGACAATGGAAAAGTATTTAAGCTGTTATCGTAATACTCAGCTCCGAGTTCTTCAGTCAATATCAATTTAGAATCAGCATTTGATCTGATGACAAACAAGGGTTTGGATGGATCCAGATTTTGTTTAGTGCCGGCATCCCAACTCACACGCAAACCTTCTTTAGATAAATAATAGTATTGAGAAGGGATTTGCGATTGTACGATTTCTAAAGGAACTGTTGACTCAAAAGCCAAACTAAATTGAAACCCGGCCATCGTTCCATCACTTCGAAGATAAACTGGAATACCTTCTGATGTCATTTGTCCTGTTTCTAAATATGTTTCTGAGTTTTCCCCATTTCGTGTTACCGACGGATTACTTAAACCAGAATAACTCACATCGACATCGCCCATTTTTAAAGCAAATACGTTGACATTTGTCAATGGAAAATTTAATACATTGACGCCTTTGAATTCAATATCTGAAATGGGCCTGTTCGGTATGGCCAAACTTCTCCAATCTTGTCGCAAAAAATACCAAGGTCTTGCAACGGAGAAAGTTTCTTTGATTCCAAGAATGATTCTTCTGATTTCAGTTATATCCGATGCTGTGATTTGAAAATTAAAATTCACATCCGCTGCAATGTTTTGCGCAGTATCTTTAAATCTATCAATACCCAGTATATGCCTCTGGATCATCACGATATCTTTGGTGCTGATCCCATCTCTCGATTGCGAATTTTTGACCATCCGAAAATTATATTGACCCGGCGTTTTTGTTTTTAGCGTAAATCCATAATGCAATCCGATATTCTCAGAAATGCAGAACTTTTTGATCAGATTCTCATTTTCAAAAACGATAGAATCCGGAGTCACTTTAATTCCTTTATCGTTGCGAATGATTCCTCCAATATCGGCTCGCTGGGCCATCGATAATAGATCATAAACAACGGATGCTGTACAATTGAACCGGTCTGTAATCGTCAGGGTATAGGTACCAGAGCGAACATTGAATAAATAAGATAAACTGTCGCCGGTATTCCATTTATAACTGTAAGGTGCAAACTCACCAACGGATGTAAGATTTATAAATCCTTCATCTTCGCATACCACATCTGATTTATTGATAATTTGCTTAAAACTGCTGAAGTATTTATGTACACTCATAAAGGTGGTTCCAGTCCGAACTTGCCCATTACAAATATCTTCTATGGACCATTGTCTACGAATACTCACTGGAATATTACAATTTTGAGAAATGCGCGTGTCAAAAAAATTGATGCGCACAGATCCTAAGGATTTCGGGATATGCAACAACTTAACGGTAAGGCTGGTTAAACTATCCGGATGGTCGATAATGGTATCTGTGGGTATTCGAATATCATTGATCGTGAGATGTTGTATGGTAATGTATTGGTTGCAACGAACCTGATCGCCGGCTGCATTGGTAATCGTAAAAATGCGAGTCACTAGATCAGCTCTATTCTTGCAGTCTCCCTTTTGGTAAACTTCAAGGTAACCTATGGTGACCTTTCCTCCGGTATTGGTGAGCACTTTTGGCGTGCCGGTCACAGTAGTATCAAACTTTGAACCTTCAGTTAGGGTGATAGGTTTCGGACAATCAACAGTCAAGGTTGTGGGCCTTTCCATTTTCGAGCCTGAAAAAACTAACCACAAAACCAAAGTTCCGGGTAGAATCCAATAATTGCTTTTGCTTCGCATCCTCAATGGTTTATAGTTTAAAAATAATACATTTTCTAAACGTGTCAAACAGGCTAAAGCTGTGCAAACGTTAAAATTACATATTTGTTAAAACGACAATCTTTAAAATGGCTTGTTGCCGAGGGATATCTAACTCATAATCATGTATATAAACAAAAAAAATGTGAATTAGGTTCCAAGCGAATTTGCCCCATTTATTTTTCAGATAGGAATCGCGCTGTGTCTTGAAAACCGCCTAAGCCTTTTCGTTTCAGTGGAGAATTGGAAAATCCTTGTTCAAATTCTTCAACCGTCATCTGCAACCAATCTTCAGTTGACTTTTGAAGCAGCCCATCCAAAGGTTTAAAATCAGGCTCATTATGGGTTTTAGAAAAGCGATTCCAGGGGCATACTTCCTGGCAAACATCGCAACCAAAAATCCAATTATCCAATTGCCCCTTAAACGAAGGGTCAATCTCAGATTTTTTCTCAATGGTCAGGTAAGAAATACATTTCGAGGCATTTAAAACATATCCTTTCGAATCTATCGCATTCGTAGGACAAGCATCTATGCAACGCGTGCATGTTCCACAATAATCTTTGATAGGAGTTCCGTAATCAAATTCAAGATCTGTGAATATACAGGAAAGAAAAAAATAAGAACCCATATGCGGATGAATTGACAAAGTGTTTTTTCCATTCCACACCAAACCAGTTTCTTTGGCCCACTCGCGCTCCAAAACTGGTCCGGAGTCCACAAAATATCTGAGCACTTTGCATGTTGTATTTGTTTTAATCCACTTTTCTATTTCTTTTAATTTTTTGCGAAGGACTTTATGGTAATCTTTTCCATAGGCATATTTTGCAATTTTCGCTAAGTCCGAATTGATCTGTGTAGCCTCAGGATAATAATTATGGATTAATACGATCACAGATATTGCGCCAGGAACTAATAAACGCGGATCTCTTCTGAAATCTAAATACCGCTCCATGTATGACATTTCTCCATGAAATCCTTTATCTAACCAATCCTGTAATCTAGAAGATTCTTTATCTAAACTTCTCAATTCTGCATATCCAACGTGGTCGAAACCAAGTTCTTTTATGTATTCACTAAGTTGTTGCTGATAAATCTGCATCTTTTGATATTCTTGCCAAGGTATAACATGCAAATTTATTTAGCGAACCAGGATTGGAATAAAAAATTAGCCTAGCGATTGCTTTCCCGCAGATCTGCGCAAATCAGCGGGAAACCCACGAAATCATCTTATGAGCCTAATCTAAAATTTTAAATACCTTTAAGCCGAACAAATCAACTTAATAAAGCCTTTACATGCAAAGTCCTGATTTTACCTTACGCACTTTTCTGGGTGCCTGCCTCCTCGTTGTTTTTTCGATAGGCTCCTGGGAACTCTACCTCCGCCATTTGGGATTTCAGCCTGCCTATAACGACGAAGCTGATTTTTGGGCACATGAACGAAGAAAAGTTTATCAAGCCAAAGATGATGCAACTGTGTTCATTGGGTCTTCGCGCATAAAATTTGATCTGGATGCAGAAACATGGATGCAGGAAACCGGCGAACAAGCCATACAATTAGCTTGTGTAGGCTCAACCCCTCTTCCGGTACTGCATGATCTGGCCAATGACGAAAAATTCAAAGGCAAATTGATAATTGACATTACAGAAAAATTATTTTTCAACTTCAGCCCTTCTCCTTATTCACGACCCAATGACGGCATCAAATATCAAAAAGAGGAAAGTTATGCACAAAAGGCCTCCTACCATATTGATTGGTTTTTACAAACTTATTTGGTCTTTCTCGATAAGGAAAATTTTACATTGAATCCTATGTTCGGCAAATTACCTGTACCCAAAAGAGAAGGAGTCATGTTGCCGCCATCTTTTCCAAGCGGCTTTGAAAGAGTGAACCAATATAGGCAATCTGTGATTACTGAAGCGTTTGCTGCAGACACCACAGAAACCAGAAAAGTGAAAAATATCTGGAAATTTTTTGGAGAAATGGGTAAAAAGAAACCCAGACCAACTGCATCCCAAATTGATTCACTATTAAGCGTGGTTCAAGTTGACGTTCAAAAATTAAAATCAAGAGGTGTAGATGTAGTCTTTACGCGCACCCCCTCTACCGGAGATGAAATTGCCGGTGAAAATTTTGCTTTCCCGAGAGCGTTGTACTGGCAACGTATATTGGATACCACCCAATGCAAAGGAATTTTTTTTACGGATTACCCGGAAATGGCTGCATTAGACTGTCCTGAATATTCACATTTAGATCATTCCGGCGCAAAAATTTTTACCAAAAAACTGATTGAAATTCTCCGGAATGAACACGCCTGGGCTTTGAAAAACCAAAATTAAATTTTAGCTTTTTTTATCCGTTCAATTTAAGAAAAATGGTATTTAATTCATTGACATTTATTGTTTTCTTTCTTGTTTTATTGGCTTTGCATTATTCACCTTTTTCCTGGAAGTTCAAAAAGGTGAATTTGCTCATTGCAAGTTATGTTTTTTATGCAGCGTGGAATCCTGTTTTTATATTGCTGTTGTGGCTTTCTACCATAGTAGATTTTTTTGTTGGAAAGGCACTTTACGAACAGAATGATCCCGTAAAAAAGAAATTTCTACTCGTCATTAGTTTGATGGGTAATCTGGGAATGCTTTGTTTTTTTAAATACGGTGCCTTTTTATTGGAGAATTTTGTTGGCTTGGTCAATTTGATCGGTTGGGATTTCCATCCTGCAAAACCCGATATTATTTTACCGGCAGGAATTTCATTTTATACGTTTACTACTTTGTGTTATACCATCGACATGTACCGCAAAGAAAGTAAGCCGGTAAAATCACTTTTAGACTTTTCGCTCTTTGTGACTTTTTTTCCACACCTGGTTGCAGGCCCTATCGTCAGGCCGCCTCAATTGGTTCCCCAATTTGAAACGCCGAAATCAGCTACACGTAATCAGTTTATAGATGGTTTGTTTTTATTGAGCCTAGGTTTGTTTATGAAAGTAGTGCTGGCAGATACCTTTTTAGCTCCAACAGCAAATGCTATTTTTGATTCTAAAGATCCATTGATGGCTTTAGATGCGTGGTTTGGTGTTTTTGCTTTTTCAGGTCAAATATTTTTTGATTTTGCCGGTTACTCGACATGTGCCATCGGCGTTGCAGCCTGTTTGGGATTTATTTTACCACAAAATTTTTGGTATCCTTATGCGGCTATTGGTTTTTCTGATTTTTGGAAACGCTGGCATATTACTTTATCTCAGTGGTTGCGCGATTATTTGTACATACCACTGGGAGGTAATCAAAGTGGTCATTTCAAAACATATCTAAATCTCATGCTCACCATGTTAATCGGCGGATTATGGCATGGTGCCAATTGGACCTTTGTAGTATGGGGCGGTTTACATGGTTTGTATTTGGTTGGAGAAAAATGGATTAAAGAAACATTTCCAAATAAATCCAAATCCCCGATGCCCCCAGGTTTGCAAAGGGTAAACAGTTTTTTCTCAATGGGTTTTTTACAAGCACTGGCAACTTTTATGTTGATCAATATCACCTGGGTGTTTTTTCGAGAACAGGATTTTGGAGGTGCATGGGTAATGTTGCAATCCATGATAGGATTATCACAAGATTCAAAACCGCTCATCAGTTCCATTGATTTATGCAAGGTAGCTGTCATCACAATTTGCATGATTGGCTTTCATTGGCTGTTTAGGAATACACAGGTCCTCATCGAAGTTAAAAATGGCCCTGGTGGTTGTCTGCTTTGTTATGGGCATTTTTAGTGTTGATGGTTTTGTTAAGTCAGGAAAGCACGAGCAGTTTTATTTATTTTCAGTTTTGAGGGAAGATTGAGTCTGTTAGTCTGTTAGTCTGTTAGTCTGTTAGTCTGTTAGTCTGTTAGTCTGTTAGTCTGTTAGTCTGTTAGTCTGTTAGTCTGTTAGTCTGTTAGTCTGTTAGTCTGTTAGTCTGTTAGTCTGTTAGAAAAAAACACGCCCTAACGGATGTTAGTTCAATTAAAATACAATTATTTTCAATTATTTTCGAAACTATACTTTTTAAAAGAATTTACTCTTTGCTCTATAATCCATACTCTTTAATCCTCTTGCGTACCTACGGCACGCCGTGTCCCGGGATTTTATTCGTCTACCCATATGTTGTCCCTGACGGGACAAAATTTTCTTTATTGACCATAATTTCTTTTCAAGTAATTATTGTCAATCCATTAAGTTTTAGTCATTTGCGTTTTATTCTGCATGACCTCAATAATAATATTCAAATTCAAAAGCAGATGCAATATGATGGTGGTTATAATTGAGTCGCATTCACCTCACCTCCAGCTCCTCTCCACGATGCGTAGAGGAGAGCTATTTACCGGTCTTTTATTATTGTTTCTATAATTTTAAAAACAGTTGCTCTGCGTAGTCTTCATCCCGCTTTAAGAAACTCTAATAGTTTAAAATAACTTAATCAAAGCGGGATACGCCGGGGCGATTGGAAAACTCCGTTTTCCAGACGGATGATGAATTGAAGATGTATTCTTTTTGTCTTTGAAAAGCAAGTGGTGTACTTCCATCTATACTTTTTATTCCATTATCCTTATTCCATCCTCTTAAAAAAAAGGCGCCCGTATATCCATCGACATACAGGCTTACCAAATTATGAAGAAAGTCAAACGACTTGTTAAGACAATTACTCTTAAATTATTTGATATTCAGTCATTCTTAAAATGATTTCAAAATACTAAAAATCAAACCAAAGTCCACATTCAATATTCCGGATATCTTGTCCTGTCCAGAAATCGCTGAGATCCATATTCCCAAAAAACTTTATAGCACCTACATCGATTCTGCCTGTGAGACCGTAACGAAAATTCTTGATACCAAAATCCTCTTCTGTTTCGATGAATTGATTGGGATCTGTGGTTGTTAATTCGTGTTCGTGATGTAATAAAACGCCTGCATATCCGCCCACTCCCATTCCAATTTTACCGAGTCCCCGGATTTTTTTACTTTCAACATACAAGCTCAGTGGCACCTGAAGATAATGTGTCATAAACTGAGATTCTTTGACATTGTCCTGTTTGTTATAAACCAAAGTTTGATTGGGTGCAAAATTTAGTTTTTCCTTGAATTCAAATTGCCCGATGCGCCAGGAAAGTCCAGTCATCAACATAAGATGTGGCGATCCTAAAAAAATCTTTGTGGGCAAAAAAGTAAGTGTTGTGCTTAATGAATTCCAGTTTTTTAATTCCAGATCTGATTTCATCTCCGAACTAATGCCCTCACCGAATTTAAAAAAATTTAAACCCAGATCGATATCGATGAAGCCTACAGTTGCTCCTTTGTTCTTTTTCTTTCTGGCTTTAGGCGGTTCAGGTGTGGGTGGTATGTTTTCATCATTTTGATTTTTTAGTTTGAGTTCCAATTTTAATTGGTTTCTTTCTTTTTCTGATTTATTTTCTGAACGCTTTATTTCCCGATCAGCCCGTTCTATTTCCTTTTCGGCATTCTTCAATTCCTTTTCAACATCTTCGTTTGCCAGACCCTTACTTCTCAAATCTTTCAGCGCAGCTTCTAATTCTTTTCTGGCTTCCATCAAGCCCTCGCGCATTTCTTCCAATCCCTCATCGAGTTCTTCTTCCCATTCTTCTTTTGGAGCATTGGCTTTTTCTTTATTTTCTATAATGATAATCTGTTTGTTGCCAAGATTCAATTTCGTGGTGTCTTCCTTACTTGCAGGTGCAGGAGGCGCTACGGGAGCTTTTGGTGGAGCAACTGAAGGCGGCGGTGGTGGAGCAGGAGTTTCCTGTGCATTTATGAGCTGGAATGAAAATAAGCTCAACATTGACATAATTAATAATTTCGATTTCATAAATTTTAATTTTAATGTATTTAATAAATAAGATTAGTCACTTTCTTGATTTAAAGGAATGGTCTTTTGTACTTCAATGAGATTTGATTTGAAGTGCAAGGCCAATGCTGTGGGCTCTTTGCTTTCATCGGATTGTATATCGATGGCATTATTTGTAATTTGTCTGGCTTTTTTCTTTAGAAAACCCCATACCCCTTTTTTGATAAAGCTGCCTACATTTTGCGTCTGATTGCTTTCCATCGCAATGGTTTGTTCTGAGCTGGAAGACTCCATTGCAGGTTCCTGAATCGTTTGCAATGGCACGTCCGGTTTTACTTCTGACGGGTTTATAGCAGTTACTATTTCAGTTGCTTGTGTGTGTACTGTCTCGGTATGGCTTGGAAGTGTAAAATCACCACCCGTATTGGATTGCGGGATTTCTGTTGGCTTGGTTTTTTCCAAATTAGCGATTAAAACCGGATCTTCATTTAATTTTTGTGTTTCTTGTTTGTATAACTTACGATCGTTAGTTATATTTTTAGATTTTAGATCCGACGGATTATTCTTCGTTAATATTGGAGGATCCAGTGGCTTAAATTCATTTAGCTTCTCGGTTACATCTACTTTCGTTGTTTCCATAGAAACTGCTGAATCTGCGCTCTTTTGAAAACTTGCACCAGAATTTGAAACAAGCGTATTTGATTCCTTAGGATCTTCCTGCCATATGAGAAAAGTACAAATGACCAACAAACATAAACTTGCAGCAATTGCTATTCTCTTTACATATAAGCTGGCAAACCAGGGGCGCTTCTGTGCAGAGCGTTTTTCGATCTCAGCAAACAGCGACTCTTTAAAATCCAATCGCGGTTCATCCCGGTCCAGGTGCTCCCTAGACTTTTGTATATAGTCTTTCAGATGGTCCGCCATAATTTTGTTTTTTTTGAATTAACTCAATTAATTTTTGTTTCGCCCTCAGATATTGGCTGCGTGAAGTTCCTGCTACGATTCCCAATTCCTTTGCGATGTCTTCATGTGAATACTCTTCGAGTACATGCAGCGTAAAAACGACACGGTAGCGATCCGGAAGTAAACGGATACAATCGTGTATCTGATCCAGTAATTGTTCCTGGTCTGCATGGTTTAAAACATCCGATTCTTCCTGAACATTAAACATGCCCGGTTTCCCTTCCAGGCCCTCAAAACGAAGGTTTTTGCGCTCTTTCATATACTGCAAAGACGTATTTACGCAAACCCTTTTGACCCAAGCTGGCAAGAGCTCCGCCTGTCTTAATTGTCCGATTTTCTCAAAAATGCGTATAAAACTCTCCTGCAACACATCATGAGCATCATCGGCATGTCCGGTCAAACGAAGGCATACGCTGTACATGGGTCGGGCAAACCGGTCGTATAACTTTCGATACGCTTCCGGATCCTTATTCTGTAGCTGTTTGACCCATTCTTGCATAAACTTTCGTTTCGATGAATTTACATAAAGATGGATGTTTGCCCGAAACGTTGCATGGGAATCCATCTTTTTTAAGAAATTTTTAATCCCACAAAGCAAGCCTTTTACATTCCATCATGAGTTTCATGTTAATTTTACTCCTATTAGTCAATTATTATATGCAAAGACTAGCCTGGACTGCCCGAACATTTCAATTTGATATCCCGGAAGGCTGGATATACAATATTATGGAGCGACTGGAAGGAACCGGTCCGAGGTTAAAGTTTATGTTACAACAAATTACCGATGACCGGGCATCTCAAAAACTGGATGGAAAATGGAGCTTGAAGGAGCATATCGGACATTTAATAGATCTGGAAGAATTGCATGAAGGCCGCATAGAAGACTTTTTATCCGGCAAGCAAACACTTCGCGCTGCTGACATGCAAAACATAAAAACAGAGCAAGCGGACCATAATTCAAATTCAATACCTGAATTGATCGAAAACTTCAATAATACCCGAAAAGTATTTATTCAAAGTCTCAGAAAATTGGATGACGTTAGAATGTCGTTTCACTCCAGACATCCACGTTTAAAAGTTCCAATGAAACCCGTTGATATGGCCTATTTTGTGGCGGAACACGACGACCATCATCTTGCCAGTATGCGCGAAATATTAAATAATTTATGAAGCTTATCATTATGCCTTTAATAATAAACATATTACTATTCATTTTTAGCCTTTACACTTCAGTTTGTTTCTCGCAAATAAGTTTGATGATCGAATGGCCCCCTACTCATCCCTCCGGATGCATGCAACGCATTATTGCCAAAGATGATTCCTTAGGTACTATTCGCAATCATGCTTGCGAAAAAATTTCACTTGATCAAACGATTTCCAATTATACCAGTGCTCTTGCAATTATGGATTTCAAATATTGTCCGGAAAATTTTACAAATGCCTTTACCACTCACCGCAAAGCCTGGGAGGCACTTATTCCCGTCGTCAAAAAATATGAACATCAACGCGGAGAAATGCATGACTTATTTAAAATACTCGAACAAAGCGAAGACTCTAGTCTTTTTAAACAGAAGTTAAAATTAGTTTGGGATACCTGGACTGATGTGGAAAAAGCTACTCAATAATGAAGTTTAATTTATCCCTCAAACACAATAGTTTTTATATTAAATCAAAACTCAGCTCCGAATACCTAGCTGTCTACCAATCTATATCCAACCGCTTTAAGTGTAATGATCTGCACCTTTTCATCCTGCCGGAAGTATTGCCGCAATTTGGTGATATAAACATCTAAATTGCGCGAATTAAAAAAATTATCATCTCCCCACAAACTATCGAGGATGTGTTTTCTATTGACTACTTCATTTTTATTCCGGACCAATTCATGAAGCAGCTGTCCTTCCCGATAGGAGATTCGGCGAACTTCACCATTAAAATTTAACTCCAATTTTTCAGGCCAAAACTCATATTTTCCAATCTTAAAAACTTTAAGATCCGTTGCATTGAGATTGCTGGTCAATTTATAAAGATTATTGATTCTGACAATGAGCTCTTCGAGACTGAATGGTTTTTTAATATAGTCATTTCCCCCCACACCAAAACCCTTCAGCACATCGTTGGTTTGCACCTTAGAAGTAATGAAGATGATAGGAATTTCAGGATTGATCGCCCGAATTTCCTTAGCCAGAACAAATCCATCTTTTACGGGCAACATAACATCAAAAAGACAGATATCAGGTTTGAATTGTAAATAGTGTTCCAATAGACCAACACCATCCTGAAGGTGCAACACCTCATACGTTCTGCTCTGCAAAGACTCTCTCACTACTTTGGCCAGGGACATTTCATCTTCAACATAGAGTATCTTCATCGCGCAACTAAGTCTTTGGAAGTTTGAGCACAAATTCGTTACCTGATGGTGTTACATTCAAGGAGATTTCAGCTTTTAGCGTTTTAACAAGCTGCCCAACGATATAAAGCCCCAAACCATGACCTTTGACATCGTGAACATCTCCGCTTGGTATCCGATAAAATTTATCAAATATCTTTTCTCTAAACTCAGCTTCAATCGGACTACCATTATCTCTAATTGAAATTTGAATTTTCGAATCGTACTCAGCCAATAAGACAGCAACAACTGCTGCATCACTTTTCACATATTTTATGGCATTATCTAAGAGATTGTGTAAAACCATCACGAGGATTTGCTGGTTTACCTGTATGGTTTCTGAATACATGGCGTTCTCCAAATTAAGCTGGACATTTTTTTGCGCTGCTCTCATTTTGAATGAATCCATAACGTCCGAAACTAGCATAGGTAAATTTAACTTTTGCTGAAAAGATTGCGACTCATCCATATGCTGAGCAATGGACAGGACTTTTTCAACCAAAGCATTTAATTTTTGATTTTCACTTTCTGCAATTCTGAAATATTCCTGCCGGACAGCTTCATCTTTTCCTGCAGGAAAATTTTGCAAAGCCTCCAAAGTCACTCCTATTGTAGCAATAGGAGTTTTTAATTCATGAGTCATGTTTCGCATAAAGTCCTCCTTCATATCAAATAATTCTTGTTCCTTCTGGTGAGAGGAGATGATATGATAAAATGCAAACAAAACCGTAAGAAATAACAAGATCGATAATACAATTTCAGGAAGCATCTGATTGATCAGGTAAGATTGGTTTTTGCCCTGAATCAAAAAATACTTTTTCCCTGAAAAATTGTCCCTATAAGCAGGCTTTTCCTTTTGATGAAATAAAGCAGAGTCAGATGATATTTCATAATTAATGCTGAGCTGCGAGTTCTTCAAATTCTCCTTAAATATACTGTCGACCAAAACTATTACGGCCGAAGGTGGGCCTATCATATTTGTATCTAAACAGAACGAATCACTTTGAAATTCAATTTTTAAACTTAGCGATTGATCGCCTGAGATTTCCTGGCCCAAGGTTTTCAACACCATCGTTTCAGATGCTTGCGCAACACCTAACATTTTTTTCTTTGTGAACACGGTATCCGAAGTTATAAAACTAGCATGGTGATTTACAATTCGTATATTTTTAACGACCGAATCTTGATGCATCCATGAAGCTCCACTCATTTCAAAAATCATTTTATCCAGCATTTGATTTTCTGCTGTTTTAAATGCATTTTCCAGCAAATAATTGACCTCCCGCTTGAGATCATTTTTTTCTATTTGATAGACCGACCATAAATAGAAGCTGAGGAACACTGCAAGCAATATCAAGCTGATGGCCATTGGTGTATGATGATACCCGATTGTTTTTCTAATTCCCATTTTTATATTACAGCCACCAAAGTACTAAGTTTATAAGAATACCAAATACTCTTTTAACCATAATTAACTTTAGATAAACCTTGTTTAACCTGGAATTTCAATTGGCCATCATACTTTTGTGACCTTATTCACCATAAATTATACGATTATGAAAATTTACTTTAGTCTTATTTGTTTAATGTTTATCTCCATTGGAAATAGCCAACCCATGACCTCCGGAAAGATCACTTACAAAGAAACCATTAAATTAAATATCGATATCGGCGATAACAATCCGGAGATGGCTAAAATGATCCCATCATCCCAGTCAGCAGAAAAGGTATTGTATTTTACGGCAAATGAGTCCTTATACAAAAATGAGGAAAAACCTAAAGATGTCGAAGTGAAACATGAAGAAGATGGAAATGATTTCCAATTAGTCATTAAAATGCCTGAAACGATTATTTATTCAAATAAAAAAGAAGATCAGTATCTGCAGTCACAAGACTTGATGGGCAAAGAATTTTTAATTTCAGATAAAATTGACAAACTGCAATGGAAAGTTACACCTGAACAAAAGAAAATTCTGAATTATGTCTGTCAAAAAGCTGTATTATCAGATACTTCAAAAAATTTAGCTGTTTGGTTTACAAATCAGCTTCCCGTATCAATTGGACCTAACGGACTTTCAGGATTACCAGGATTGATTCTGGCTATAGAACAGGATAACGGTGATCGTATGACCATCGCAACGGCTGTTGATGCACTACCTGAAGCCTTTGTTTTTACAAAACCATCCAAAGGTAAAGTGGTAAAGAGGGTTGAATACGAACAAATCAGAGAAGATAAAATGAAAGAAATGGGAGCTATCAATGGGAAAGGATCTGGTATAAAAATGATCATCCGCGAGGAACGCAATTAAGATTTTCCCTGATAAACTCTTTTACGCTTATCAACTTCAACTATGAATACAAAAGTAGTCTTTGTTTTAATATTACTAACGTTTGTTAGCCGAACATATACACAAAGAATATCCGGCATCATCCTCGATGAAAATAAAACTCCAATCGAATATGCCACAGTTATCCTTATGCTGACTTCAGATTCAAGTATGGTTGAATTTACCAATTCTGCCCGGAATGGTTCGTTTGAGGTAAATCTTCCCAAATCAGACCAATACTTCCTTCAGATAAATTATCTTGGATACGAGAATTACTATAAACTCATAGGTAATCCTGAAAAAGACCTTTTATTGGAAACGATTCAACTCAAGCCGGGAAATCAACTCCTCGATGTCATTGAAGTAAAAGATTATGCTAGTCCGATGACTTTTGGCAAAGATACAATTCAATATAATGCAGCAGCATTTAAAACACAGCCCGGCGACATGGCAGAAGATCTTTTGAAAAAATTGCCGGGTATTGAAGTTGAAAGAGATGGTTCCGTGAAAGCGTTAGGCGAAAAAGTTCAGAATGTATTGGTGGATGGCAAAGAATTTTTTGGCAAGGATACCAAAATTGCAACCAAGAATCTCGATGCAGATGCGATAGACAAAGTTCAGGTATTTGATAAAAGATCTGACAGAACGGAATTTACAGGAATAGACGACGGACAAAGAGAAAGGTCGATAAATCTAAAGCTGAAAGAAGATAAAAAAATAGGCTACTTTGGTACCATAGAGGCTGCCGGAGGAACAGAAGAAAGATTTAAAGGAAGAGCCAATATCAACAGATTTACGCCCAACTTCAGAACATCATTTATTGGACTTGCCAATAATATCAATGAACAAAATTTTTCAATCAGCGACTATATCGATTTTATGGGTGGCATAGGGGCCATGATGAGCGGAAGCGGAGGTGGAAGTTTTGCAATAAATCTTGATCAATCCTCCGGTTTACCGCTGGGCCTCAGCAACAATCAAGGCATACAAAAATCATTTGCTGGCGGACTGAATTTGAATACTTATTTTTCTGCAACAACATCTTTAGAAGCATCCGTTTTTGGAAATCACTTCAACAATAAATTGTTGCGAAATTCCATACGCGAAAATCTTCTCCCGGAAAGCAAGTTCTTTTCCAATACAATTGAAGACCAATTGTCTGAAAATACTTCCGGAAGTTTCACCCTTAAGTTTAAAACGAAGTTGGATTCAACACAAAATCTGGTGATCAGGGCAAATGGTTCCGCAGGAAAGAACCAATTGTTATCGCAAGAAATGAATCAGGTTTTTGATAAAAATCGCCAAAGCCTAAATGACAACGTCAACCGTTATGACATGCAGGGAAATCAATTAAAATTATCGACTGATTTATTATGGCAGAAAAAGACGAGAAAACCCGGAAGAATTTTTACCCTAAACACAGGACTGAATGTTTCCGATCAAAATTCTGATGTCGATTTAAATTCATACTACCAAATATTTCAACCATTAGCCGATTCAAGCAAGCTCTTTCAAAATCAATTAGGCCAACAAGATGGATGGTACTATAGAGTTCTTGGATCCTGGACTGAGCCCCTTAAGAAAAAGCGATATCTTGAATTGATGAGTTCCATTTCGAATCAAAATTATAAAGCAGGTACAGATTATTTTGACATCATCAATGATATTCCAATTCCAAATATGCTGCTCTCACATTTGTATCAAAACGATTATACACAGCACCATACCGGATTGAATTTTATTGTTAACAGGGAAAAATACAATTTAACAATAGGGAGCAAATACCAGTTCTCCACTTTGAGCGGAAAAACGAATCAAGACCAGAATGGCATCAAAGATCACTATCAGGCCTTACTTCCAAGTGCATTTTTTACTTATCGCTTCGGACTCTCTGAACATTTGAATTTTAATTATTTCAGTGAGTTACGCGAACCCTCGATCAACCAACTTCAGCCTAATATCAACAACAGCAACCCACTGGCTGTTTATACCGGTAACCCCAACTTAAACCCGGAAAGAAATCACAACGCCAGTTTTTCTTATATGCGTTACAATGCATTCGACTTTACCATGTTGTACCTGAGTTTACAAAGCAATTTTACATTTGATAAAATAACAGAAGCCTTGTATATCGACAGTGCATTGGTCAGATATTATACCCCAGTGAATATCAAACATGAATCTACGAGTTCTGGCAGAATTGAATATGAGACCCCGATCAGACCATTGAAATTAAAAGCAAGAGCTGTATTGAAAGGAAATTATAACAAAGGTCTTACCGTCATTAATGAGCGCAATAATACCGTCTCCAGAATGGGCCATGGATATAATTTCTCATTAGAAAACAGAAATAAAGATTTCATTGATTTATTAGTGGGCTACAAAACAAACAAAACAGAATCTGACTTCAAGGATAACAACTCCTTAAACCAGTCCTATACACAAAGCAGCTGGTACACTGCGTTGGAAATGAATTTTGGAGAGAGGCTGCACTTTAAATCAAGTTTTGATTATTTGCAAGTCGAATCATCTTTCTCACCTGAAAAGACGAATATACCACTATGGACTGCAAGTATAACAACATTTATCACGCAGGATAAAAAATGGCGTATGAGTTTATCATGTTTTGATATTCTGAATAAAAATAAAAACGTGATGACCTCATCACAGAACAACTACTCAGATGTCACTGTAACAAATGTGCTTAACAGGTACTTGATGTTAGGTCTTTCGTACAATATTAAGGGTTTCAAGAAAAAGGGCGGAATTGAAATCAATATGGGAGGGAGGGAATGAGAGGGAGGAATGTAGGTATGTAGGCATTTAGGTATTTAGGTATTTAGGTATGTAGGTATTTAGGTATTTAGGCTTTTAAAATGCATCATGTACTAACATATGTTAGTACAAATAATAATGTAAATTTTTTCAATTATTTTTCTTAGCAGCTCTGCGTAGTCTCTGACTACGCTGGGGCGACAGGAAAACTCCGTTTTCCGGACGGATGATGAATTGGAGGTATTTTTTTTGTTCAACGAAGAGCAACCAAACAACTGTTATTGCTTTACAAACCTCCAATTTGTACCTCAACTAACAACTAACAACTAACAACCAGCAACTAAAAACTGACTCCCTTAGTTCCCTCTTTCCAACTGCTTCCAATTGCCGATCCACATTTGATTTGGATCGAATGCATTAGTTTCACCTAATAAATATTCTCCGCGATCGTTGATCCAGGCGTTGGAGTAACCGGCAGGTAATTGGATCTGGATCGTACCATCCTGATAAGTATCGACGCCTCGGATGTGATTGCTGAATTGTTGATTACTGCGATCATAACTACGCTGAGTTTGCCAGTAGCTGTCGGAAATGGATTTGGAGATCTGGTCATTGGTTTGACTGATGATCCTGCTGATTTGTCCGGCGGCATAAATGCGTTGATACACTTGATCAGAAAGCAGTTGCACAACTTGTGTGAACTTGTTATAGAACGGTAGCGTCATTCTTGCTGAAGATTTGAGCGTCAAAGCAATTTTACGACAAGCCTCCAGTTTGCCGGCAGGCGCTTTGCAACTGTACATTCCGGAAGCCGACCAGATAACGCTCGTTAGTGTGACAGCTCCTTGTGAAATAGAATGCGTAATTTCCAATTGCCCGTAAAATTCCTCTTCTACCGCTTGTTGATTTTCTGTATATGCTATTCGGAGCAAGGCTGTTTCACCAGCTGTTTGAAACGCAGTACCCTGGATATAGTTTTGAGTAGGTCCGCTTCGCATCAGGGATTTCGCTTCCAGAATTTTAAAGCCGTATTGGCCCCGTTGCTGTTGCACAAAATCCCGAAGTCCGCTGACGGCATCTCTGGGTGGAGGATAACCGCTACTTCCCATAGGCCCAGTACTATATACCGCCCGGACATCCGGATAAATTTCAATAACCAGATCGCCATTGCCAGAGGTATATTGCCCTTTATAGCGAATTGGCAAAGTTGCATCGTTATATTCCCAATATAATTGATCTCTGACTTTCCAATCTTCCGGAATCAGTCCGGTCATCGCCACCATCTGCGACCCCTCGCGATCGATGACCTCGTGTTTGCGGAGTTTGAGATAAGATCCAGACTTTGTTTTTCCCGAAGGCTTTGAATTTTTATCCGATTGTTGCCCAGAATGGTCGGAAGAACTGTTCTGGCAACTGATCGAAAAACACAGACAACATAAAATCGTGAATGAAATACAGCGGGGATGCATACGAAATGTTTTTATAAAAATAGGGAATTTGATTGAAACATTGAAATTAAAGACAAGAAAATTGACACGACATTATTTTACTTACTAAATAATATCCATTATTTTAATTCTAAGGCTCGACAATCCGATGATGTGTCAGCTAAGTTTGTTTAACTAAAAGAATAAGAAGAATTATGATGTATTTAAAACGGGGTTTTTCAATCAGAATATAGCATCCAGTTTAAAGACATCCATTGTTTTAAAAGACATCAAATAATGTAAGTGGAAGCTAAGCTAGTTCTGTCAAATGAAAAATTAAGAACTTTTCAAAACGTACACTCATCGCCATTTTTCTTTAACCATTCTTCGGCCTTTCTGTATTCTGGCATGACACTTTCTACAAGTTTCCAAAACCGATCTGAATGATCCATGTGTGTAAGATGTGAAAGTTCGTGTATGATGATGTAATCGGTAATAAAATCAGGAGTGAGGAGGAGTTTTGTTGAAAGGTTGATATTTTTTTTAGAACTGCAACTTCCCCAATTGCTGGCATTGTGTTTAAGGCGAATGCCTGAGATTTCTTTTTGAAAAAATCTTTGATTCAGTTCGTGCACACGCCCAGATAGTTCTTTGTGAAAAAAGTTACCCAGGATTCTGCTGATGATCGTACTGCATAATTGTTGTTTCTGAAACGCATCGATTCCTAAGGGCAGTCTGATGTGAATCACATAATTTTTAAGTTGACCAGCTGCAGATTTCTGTTCAAGCCCTTCCTGAACATTTAGTACAAATTCCCTGCCGCGAAGTTGAATGATCTGACCGGTACGGTAATCTTTGGGCAGATACTTGCTTCGAAGTTTGGTATCTGTTTTGAGTTTATTGTGGATCCATTCATACGCCCATTTCAGCAATTCCTCTTTCTGTGTTGCATTCGTGAGCAAAGGCATTCTCAAAATAGCTTTGTGCTTGGCAAAAGAAACTCTAGCACTCCGGCGATGCTCATAAACGATTTCCAATTGCAAATCGAGCCCGGAAAAATTTACTTTTTAAATTCTGTAAATGCTACTGCTTTAGCCATGCTTCTTTTCAAACTCCTGCATTAATCCGGTAAGCACTTCTACACTTTCCAATTCCAATGCATTGTATAGAGATGCTCTGAATCCGCCAACAGATCTGTGTCCTGCCAGTCCGACACATTCAGCAGTTTTGCACATCTCCAGGAATAAACTTTCGTGCGCAGGATTTTTAGGAGTAAATATTACGTTCATCCAACTTCTGTCTTCTTTAACTACTGGACATTCAAAACAACTATTGCGGTCAATTTCGCGATAGAGCGTTTCTGCTTTTTTGGAATTATGTGCTTCCATTTTATCAAGGCCCATTTCTTTTAGCCAACGGAGTGTGAGCATGGTGACATAAATTGGAAATACCGGCGGTGTATTGTACATACTTCCATTTTCAGCATGTGTTTTGTATAACAACATGGCTGGCAATTTTCGCTTCACAGTATCCAGTAATGATTTTTTCAAAACGACCAAAGTCACTCCTGCGGGTCCCAGATTTTTTTGGGCACCGGCATAGATGAAAGAAAATTTTGAGAAATCCAGTTGTCGGCTGAAGATATCACTGGACATATCGCAAAATAGTGGAATGGGAGAATCCGGCCACTGATGGTATTGAGTTCCGTAAATGGTATTATTAGACGTGATGTGCAAATAGTTGGCATCTTGAGGGATCTCAAATGTTTTTGGGATATGTGTAAATTTATCCTGCTCAGAGCTGGCCAGGACATTAACATTGCCAAACAATTTCGCTTCTTTGATTGCCTTACTGGCCCAAACTCCGGAATTTACATAACAAGCAGTTTCTCCTTCATTTAAGAAATTCATGGGAACCATATAAAATTGACTGCTCGCACCTCCCGACAAAAAAAGTACTGTGTAATCATCACCGAGGCCCATCAATTCGAGTGTCAATTTGCTGGCTTCGTCAATAACAGCTTCAAATTGTTTACTGCGGTGGGATATTTCCAATAAGGACAAACCCATTCCCGCAAATTCATGAATGGCATTAGCTGCTTGTTCCAAAACAATCTTTGGTAAAATGGCAGGTCCGGCGTAAAAATTGTGTTTTTTCAATGGATGAATGTTTGTAGCGTAAAGTTAAGGATTGGATTGCAAATGGGGTTTGTGTACTTAATTGTTATTTCATTTATAAGCATCTGAATTACATAAAGGGATGTATAGCCACAAAGGCACGAAGACACGAAGTTGCACAAAGAAATTCTTCGTGGTCCTTTGTGTCTTTGAGCCTTCGTAGCAGCATAACGGAATGCCCTTTTTTTGAAAAGGTAAATAAGGAGTAGGATTGCAACTTAACTAAATGCTTGTAGGGACGTATAGCCACCAAGGCACGAAGGCACGAAGCTGCACAAAGAAATTCTTCGTGGTACTTTGTGTCTTTAAGCCTTCGTGGCAGCATAACGGAATGCCCTTTTTTTAAAAGTAAAGTAAGTTGGAGGTTTTCAATCAAATTAAGCTATATTGCTATCGATGAATATTCAAGCCATTCACATTCTTGAAGGTCACACATCAGCCATTTATGCGATGACGACCGGTGCAAATAAGCAACTTCTTAGTGCAGGAGGTGATGGTTGGATCGCAGCGTGGGATCCCAGCATTTCCGGAAATGGCCGGCTGATTGCTAAAACGGAATCGAGGATATTTTCACTTTTATTTCTGGAAGCTGAAAATATTTTAATAACCGGAAGTATGGAAGGAGAATTGTTTTTCATTCCAATGGGAATTCCGGACTCAGTGCGCCGATTGAAAGCACATCAGGGGTCTATATATAAAATCATTGCCATCGGAGAATCCATTGTTAGCATTGGTGGAGATGGAATCATTAGCATTTGGGATCCGGTGCAAGTAAAATTATTGCATCAGTATCAACTCAGTCAAACACGGCTGCGATCTATGAGTTATGATGGAGCGCTTTCAAAACTATATGTTGGAGACCATTTAGGCGATGTGTATGCTATGGATGTACCCGGTTTTGATCATATTGAAAAAATGGCATCAAGACATAAGTCGGCTGTTTTTTCAATGTGCCTGGATCATTCAAATAGAAGGCTCATCACAGGTGGCCTTGATGCGCAATTGAAAATTTCCACTGGTTTTACAGAAGCATTTCAATCACTGGAAGCCCATTGGTTTTGTGTGAATGAAATTTGTTTACTCACCGGAACGCCCTGGTTAGCAACGGCAAGCAGGGATAAATCCATCAGGATTTGGGATTCTGAAAAATATGATTTGGTCAAAGAACTTTCCAGACCTAATTTTGCGGCCCATCAGCACTCGGTAAATGCCTTAGTTTGGTATCCACAACTTCAAATATTGTGTTCCGGAAGTGATGACCAAAAAATTATTTGTTGGAAAATTGAATAAACCATGATCCTAAGCGATAATAAAATACTAGAAGCCATAGAAACCGGCGACATCGTCATTGAGCCCTACCGTCAAGAAAACCTGGGTACCAATTCATATGATGTACATCTTGGCGATACCCTGGCAGTCTATGATGCCCGAGAATTGGATGCTAAAGTTCACAATACCATTACTTATATCAAAATACCTGACGAAGGATTTGTAATACAACCTGGAACACTTTATTTGGGTGTCACAGAGGAATATACTGAAACTCACCATGCTGTGCCTTTCCTCGAAGGCAAATCCAGCGTGGGCAGACTTGGCATCGACATTCATGCAACTGCGGGTAAAGGTGATGTGGGTTTTTGCAACAACTGGACATTGGAGATCAGCTGCGTACAGCCGGTTCGCATTTATGCAGGCATGCCCATCGGACAATTGATTTATTTTGCGGTAGAAGGAGATATTTCAAATTATTACAATAAAAAGTCGAATGCCAAATACAATCACCGCACTCGGCTTCCGGTGGAGAGTATGATGTGGAAGAATCAGTTTTAGGCGTTTAGGCTGGTAGGCATATAGGCTGGTAGGCATATAGGCGTTTAGGAATGTAGGTGTAAAGGAAAGTAGGAATGTGGTGGTGGGGGGATTGATTCATAATTGCTTGTCATTTTTATGGAATTTGTAATAAGAAGCTAATACTTTTTCTGCTTCATTCATTTTTTTGTCTATCAGCTGAAAAGTAATTGAATCGATATACCCTAATCTATTGGAAATATTTATTTGATAATGGGATTCCTTAAGTGATGCAAAAGCTATTTCAAGAAATCTAATAAATTCATTTTGACTTTGTCGATAGCATCCTTCTACAATATTGGAAGCGACCGAAATTATAGCGCGCCTTATTTGTTGTACAAGTCCAAATTTTTCTTCGGTTGGAAAATTCTTTGTGACCCGATAAACAAGAATAACCAGATCATCAACTAATAAAAATGCTTTAATTTTAGTATAATCTCTCATAGTATAATATTGAATTTATTCAAAATACAATATTACAGTTTTAAAATACATTTAACCGAAAATATACTTCAAGATATTTGAGTCATTTATTCAATAACTCTATACTTTGATTGAATGCGCCAAAGTACTTCATGGTTGTTGGTTTTGACGTACAGACTGGGGCAATAGTCAAGGGTCAGGGATCAAGGCTAAGGAGTCAAAGAAACAATTTTTCTTACTTCCACTAAATACACACTCACAACCTTCTTCCTACATGCCTAAACCCCTATATGCCTACATGCCTTCCTCCTACATGCCTAAACCCCTAAATGCCTACAGGCCTAAAAGCCTAATCCTCAATCCCCAGCCTGGTACCATCGATATCCCTTTCCATCCCAGTACACAATCGCACTTGCCGATTCCGATTTTTCAATCCATATTCCTGCACCTGAAAGGACAATTGGTTTTAATTTTTTCCCAATTTGTTTTTGACGATACACTTTCCAGATATCCATCCATGCAAAATCATCTCCACCATTACCCAATTCTTTCCCTGCACCAAGAATGTGATACGATTTGCTGCCACCGTGGATGATCATGATTCCAATTTTGCGATTTGTTTTTTCCTGAACCACAATGGCTGCATCTATTTTTTGATCGCCGTTAAAATCTGCTTCCAAATAAAATGGATTGAGATGATCTGATATCTGATATTGATTGGAAACATTTGATGATTGCAGAATTTCCCGACAGACATCGGGCAGTGATTGCTCGAGAAGGTATTTTTTGTTGGCGTCCATTTGCGCAATCAATGGTCGGATAAAAATAAATAAACACACGATTGTTTTCAACAAATGTGAATTTCTGATTCTTAAAAAGCCATTTACATTTCAATATTCTGATGAACAATATACTTGTTTGCAATAGGTTTATTGAATAATTAATCGAGGATCAGTTTTCTTATTAAGATTTTATCATTCAACTGAATATGCATAAAATACATTCCTTTAGCCAAACCCGCTAATGAAAATTGTTTTTGAACACTGTTCCCATCTTGTGGAATGCTGTGCATTAAAACCTTTTGACCTGCTGCATTCAATAAATAAATAATGGCTTCCTGGCCTTCTGCCCCCAAAACTTCCAGATTCACCAAATCGTTGACCGGATTGGGATACAGACTTACGACATAAGAAGTCGACTCGTCATCAGTTGCCGTTACTTTATTCACAATAAAATCATACTTGAAACCGGCACCAAAATCGGGTTTAAAACTGACCATGGGTATTACGTTGTTATTCACTCTGCGTTTGATACTTGAATTTCCGCTCCCATAGTTGGGGTAATACCAAAAAGACAATCCGTCTTGTGCCTGATCATCGACTTCGAGGGTATAACAACCGTTAGGAACATTCAAATTTTCCTGTGTAGTTGTAGCTGCAGGTAAATTTTTCTTCTCAATCAGTATATTTCCATTCATGTCTTTGATGCGATAACTATTATCACCGGCAATATTATTGGTCCTTATTTCAAAAATGGGATCAAAATCAAAAATGCGTACCAATTTAAAATTGCTGGACATTTTATTATTTCTAGAATTTTCATCATTTATATCATTTACTTTCAATATTTCTACCTCAAATAAAGTAGTAGTTGCGTTGGTCCAAAAATCAAAATGATCTACCGGAAGATCGATCGTTTTAATTTCAAGAGGTTTGATCTCTCCCTGATAAAGAAACTCCAGCGTTCTTCCTCCTAAAACATTGTACCTGATCAATAGACTTCGAATATCTTCGGAACCAAAATTTTTGACTTGAATTGCAGGTCTGCTGCACGCCGGATTGAATCTTTCGAATTCCACGCGACCCACATTCGGCCGAATGACAGCTTCAATGCCGGCGTCCTTTGCATAGGCTGCAGCGCCGTAACTTACCAATTGACAACTGACCAAATAATTTGCAGCATCCATATTGGCGCCATTCAATCCATAATCAATCCTCACTGGACTACCGGGGTCACCCAATGAAGTAATATCAAACTGATGCACATCAGATGCAGCACCCGGACACCAACCTGCACGATCAAAGATCCATGTACCTCCCTGAGGAAATATGGGATTGTCGGCACATTCTTTCCAAACTGTAAAATCAAATTTCCTAAAAGATTTATTACCATCAACGCGCACAAAATGACTGCGGCTGACAAACTCCCCGTTTTGTTCGTGACCCGTCACTGTTGTTCTGATTTTATAAGAATTCGCATCCGGATGTAATTTCAAATTACGAGGTTCAAAAACTTCATTGTTGAGGATGTTGCCAATATATCCTCGCTGGAAAGCATATATATTTTGAATTTCTTTTACTTCGCGTGCCGGTTTCCCCTTTATAAATTGAAACTTAAGATCCATTTCTTCCTGCCATGCACCAAATTCTACGCTGATCTTTTTTGATCCCCGCAATACCGGCGCATAATCGGTAATATCAAATACAAACGTTTTTCCGTCTTTGGTAAGATCCAATCCATTGCCATATGGAGTTACCAGAGAAAGTATTTCGAATTTTGCCGGATCGTAACGCTGATATTTTAGATCCTCCATCACAAAAATTCCATCTTCAGGAACAACTTTAAAATCAACAGGAGTTCCGTTTTCGTCTTTGATGATAAAATCGCCGGCAGGATAAACAAGGAATTTGTTTTTTACAACAGGTTTGCCATTCAGAATTTCGTATTCGGTAACCGGAGTTTTTACAGTACTAAATTCTTCCAAGGCAGAAATCGTTTCCAAGTTGAAGGTATTTATGGTTCCTTGAATAAAAGTAGTAACAGGCCTGGCTTGTAAATTCTGAAATCCACTTACTATATTTCGACCTTTCTCTTCATACCAGTTTAATTCAGTAGCAACCGGAATAGTTGCCGGATTTGGTGACAAATCATTTAACTTATTTTGATCGCCATCGTTGAGCGGTAAATAATAAAGTAAAGAATTGTAAGCAGGATGTGCATTATTACCCGGATCGAACATAAAATTTCTAATGGTAAGGGAATCCAATTCCTTATTCCAGATCGCAAAATGTGAAATTCTTCCGAAGTAGGATAGTTGATTGTTGATGTCAGACGCCAGTTTCATTTTATCCACTGTGATAGCTTTTCTTTTTCCGCTACCAGAATGCCAAAGAATTCCATTTTTATAAATTTGCATCACACCAGTACCCACATTTTTAGTAAAGGCCCAATGCGTCCATTGCCCCTCATAATCTTTTGCTTGTGCTGCTTTTTCAATGCGGTCGTAACCAGTGCCATCATTCCCGCAATCCCAATACACTGAGCCATTGCTCCAGGGTAGGTGAACATTAAGTTGTCTGTTATTCTGCGCATCAGAAGCCTCCAATATAGAAGAATTGACAGGCATGATATCCGGATCACCATAAGCCCAAAAACCAATGGAAACTTCATTTGAAATCTGTTTTAATTTCTGAGGTTCTAATTCAAATCCCGCAGCTCCAAATTGATAGAGACTGTATGATTTTTCATTTGCTCCCACAGAAACATTTTGAATGGTTTGTGAACCGAGTTCAATTTCACCTGCTGTTGGATTTGCATTATAACTCATTTCCACCAGTATTTGAGATGTTCCATCCCAGTTAAAACTATTGTAAAACATCAGTGTTTGCAATCCATTTGCCGGTACAGGCGTGTTTAAAAAATAGACTTCCGTCAAATTATCTAAATCAAAACCTGTTGACTGTATTGAAGTTGCCCGGGTATTCTTCATTTTAATTTTCAAAAATGACAATTCACCCGGCGATTTTACAATATTCCATCTTAAGCCATGAATTTTACCTGCTTTCAAATTTGCATTACTTAGTTCAGCAGCTGTAAATAGAAAATAAAATTTTCCTGTTTCGCTTTTTAATTTCAAGTTCTGGTCAAGAGTACCAATGGTGCCATTGATCTCATTAGATAAGCCACTATAAATTCCCCTTTTCTGAAAATAGGAAATACAGTTGCTGGTTGGATTGTTCGAATAATAAAATTCCGAACCTGTAAAATTAGGTATTACAAATTTGCGCTGTATCTGCAAAACGGAATCCTTTCGAAAAGTATCTGTAACAAATGTATTGCAGCTATAATCCCACTCGCCGCAGCCAACGCCACCATTACCTACTTGTGCATTTTTACAGCGAATGTTATAGATCAGATTAATCCTTTCAATCTCCGAAGTCTGTAAATCCGGAAATGTGTACCAGCCTTCGCGACCGGCAGAATCCCATGTAATTGTTTGCACAGTGATGGTGTCTTGGGATTGCGCGTTAAAACTTAGCAATGAAATGGCAATTAAAAATAATTGTAAACTTAATTTCATATCTGAACTCTTTTAGTGAGGGGTCACAAATTTATAAAATTATCCCAAATCTTAACAGCTTTATCTTGAAGCTTAACGATGCCCTTTGGATTTTACATTTGTTACTTAAGCAGTTGCCTCCTGCTTCAATTGATGCAGCAATACATAGGCCCCCATCATTGCCGGAACAAATACAAGAAAACTTCTGTAAAGCAATGCAAACGAAGCCAAATACTCTTCATGTAAAATACTGGCCATTAAAACCCCAATACTGATCTCAGCAATTCCACTGCCGCCCGGGCTCGGACTAAAATACAAGAGCAGATACAATACAGCTTGAATGGAAATAACAGTCCAAAAATCTGCCTGAACTTCAAAGGCCAATAAAAGTATATATGCCAAAGCGTATTTATTAAAATAAAGGATAATGGTTAGTAAAAAACTGTACAAGAACAAATGAGGTTTTTGCCTAAAAAAAATGCGATATCTATTTTGATAATCCTTTAAGGTTGTGGCCGCTTTCATTCCCCACAAAGAAATCTTGTGTCCTGTGTTTCTAAAAACATATTTCAAACTTCTTCCAATGAACGAAATAAATGAGCCCAGAAAATTTGGAGCCAATAGTCCGATGAGAACCACAATAAATAATGTCGCAAAGACCCGAAATCCAAAGTGGGTGAGTTGCAGGACCAAACCATCAGGTATCGTATCTTCCAGGATGTAGATGGCCAAGGCTCCTGAAAGTGGAAAAAAAATCAGAGTGGAAATCCAGTTAAACAAACTATTTGAAATATTATCCGCCAGTGAAACCCCGTATTTATGAAAAATATAAATTTGTGCTGCTCCACCACCGGTCTGGGTTGGAGTTGCAGCCCCTAAAAAAATATTTGCGAGATTGGCTTTAACACTGGCTATTATGGAAATACCCGGTACGAATTCCCGGATAAAAATATGGTTTCGCAAGCCGCCTAAATACAGATCATTGAAAATAAAAACACAGCCAAGTGCCAGGTAATACCAATTGACTTCAGACCAAACTTCAACAATTTTTCCAGTATTGGTATAAAAAAATAAAGCAGCAAAAGAAATGACCGAAATGAATATAAAAATCAGAACGCCCCGCCGAATTAATGTTGTGTCAACATTAAGCTTATTCCAATTCTTCGGCGTATTGCCTTCGTCAATTTTATTTGAATTTTCCTTAGTCATTTATCATTCCTTTAATCCCGAGCCAGTTCTTAATGGTCGGGTGCAAATCACTCGTCCTACAATATTGTGGCAAGATCCCTTCTTTATTCGCAAATACAGGAACCAACATGTGTTCTTTATGTAAGGATCCGTGCGAACCTTTATGCTCGGGAATTTCCCAATAATCCCGCAGGTCATAGCCTGGTTTTGCACTCACGATAAAATCGCCGGCACGATGACTATTCATGATCTGTGAAATTTGAAACAAGCTATCCGGATAATTCGTCTGTATGGTAGTTTCTAAAGAATTTTCCCTGCTCAAGGTCAATGGTGAATTGCCGAGGCCCAGAACATCAAACGTTTCCTGTTGATAGAAAAATGAACCATCGGGATTGGCTTCCACCAAGGCATATCCAAATTTATTATGAACCACTAACGAACGTTCGTTATTTCTGTAAATAATAAAATCTATTGCATCATTCGCCAGCAGTCTTTCTATAACGGAGCCATGATTGCGCAACAATTGATCTTTCCAGTAAATCTCCTTTTGATCTAAAAAATGAATACTCGCAAAGGAATTTCCTGAAATAAAAACCGCTACATTTGGATAAAGGGTGGCAATCGCCGGATATTCCAGAACCCGATATCCCTGATTTTTAAAAAAACTTCCGAGATCAAAATGCGTATGTGTTGAGCTCAAGCCATGATCGGATGCAAGTATCATTAAAGTATCTTCATAGATTCCCTTTTCTTTCAAGCGATTAACGACTTCTGAAATGCTTTGATCGGCTATTTCATAAGCCCTAATAGTGCGTTCATCTGCATAGTGATAGGTATGTGAATCCCAGTCCACGCTGGGAAATACTGCAAAAATAAAATCGAACTCCTGATCCAGACTTTCCAAAAGTTTGCGGCTTCCCAATAGATCCACAGGATGATGCTCGTGATAAAAATGTGCCCTAAAATACAATCCCGTTTTTTCTTTTCTCGTCACATCAAATTTTGGATCGACGCCTTTAGTGATCATGTTGTAGATATTGAATCCATTGCTGACTTCTTCAAACAGCGAGGGATATTCAGGATTCATATCATCATTAAAGTATTTTGCCTCGTATCCACAATAAGAACGCATGGCATTTCTCGACCATCTGCTTTTTTCAAAATAGGCCTGCTTATCAAACCAACGGATACCTGTGATGTGATGAGCTGCCGGATGCTGGCCCGTTAAGAATGGCAAGTAGGCCGGACCAGTGGTTGAAGGCAAACAGGTCGTTGCCAAACACATCCCACAAACATCGTAAAAAAATTCTTTGATAGCAGGCAGTTTACCCTGATCAATTAGGATTTTCATGATATCCGGACGGGCACCGTCGATCAGATAGAAAATGACCTTTCGCAAGATGTTTGTTTTTAAGAATGATAAAGATAATCAGGATATTCAATTGGCTATAAAGTTGTTATTGTCTGGCTTTTGACAAAGCTTAAAGTTTTACAAAGGGGCACTGTTATTAATTGGGCATAGTCAAGAAAACGGTAGCCGTTTGTGTAGACTTTTGTAATAATGAATCAATTGAAAAAGAGGACTCTTCTTAGGGAAAGGTTTCCCTTTAGGCCCGAAGACCCGGCCGGGCCTGCGCTGTTCCTTTGGCCAGCACACAAAAACAACCACCGGGGTCTTGCTGTTTCCTTCCCCCCCCCGGGCGCCCCCCTTTTCCAATTTTAATTTGGAATTATGATTATTAAAAATACAAATACAAAGAGGGTGGGTGGGGGGGGAAAAAAAAAAAAATTTTTAATCCCCCCTCCCCCCCCCCCCCCCCCGGTCTTCATGCCGACACCAACTAACAAATTTTGTCCCTCGCCTCTCCTTTTAAATTTTTTTTATTTTTTTGGGAAAAATGCGTTTTTTAAAATTTTTTTTGTTTTTTTTTTTCCCCCTCCCCCCGGCGCCGCGGGCGGGGGTATAATTGGGGGGGGGGGACCCCTCAGGTTTTGCGGGTGATTTTCAGAGGGAAAAAGGGGGATATTTTTTGGGGGGGGGGCCCCCGAATCCGCAATTTTAACCAGCCAATCCCGTTTTTTCCCAAAAAAGGGGAAAATTTAATTTAAAAGGGAACCTTGGGAGTTCTTAACTGTGGCATTGGTATTATGATTTAGATCCAACAACACTTTAATTTAGATTGTTCCGTTTCAAAATTTATATAGCAAAATATAATAGTTTAGGAGCGTTAATTAAGCGCGTATAATCCCCTCTTATTCACCAACTCCATATAATTTATTTCATCATACTGATGTAAAATTAATAATTGATTTAGAAAATATGTATTTACTTATTCCAAAGATACTCTTTCAAAGTTTGATAATCATTTAAATTTACTTTGGGCTAAACCGATTGTCGGCAAACCTGAGATGGATATTAATGGAAATATTTATGCAATAAGTAAATTTAAAGGTCCATTGTTCTACACAGACTTTTCTCAATATGACTTAATATTGAATAAGTATGATAAAAATGGTAATATTTTACTTACTAATCATAGTGCCCATTCTTTGTTCGGTTTTGTTAATGGCGGATTTATAAAGAATATACAGAATGGTACAAATATTGTTTGTGGCAAATTTTATGGTAAGTTAGCTTTTTATGGCAAAAATGACACCTTAGTGATTGTAAACAACGAAATGCTGGTACTTATGGTGTTGTTTACCCAAAAGAACACGATTTCATTGCTGCGCTCGATTCATTAAACAACATTATTTGGGCAAAATCATTTTCATTAAGCAGTCCGACTCCAAGTATTATTGAATCTGATTATAACGGAAATATCTATACTCTTGGCTATATACATTCTTCTGCAAATTTTGATCCAGATGGGAAGGCAATAGTTAATAATTTTGGCAATGGACAATATATTGCAAAATATGATAGTGGTTTAAAATATAAAGCCATATCAACATTTGAAGGTGGAACTGCATACAACAATATTGGGAATTTTAAATTATATAACGATACTGCTTTGATTTGCGGGCATTTTTTTAATGCAATAGACCTGGATCTTACTGATACAAGATATAATTTGTCAACTAGTCTAGGCCCAGATATTTATGTCGCCAAGTACTCCGATTTTAATATAAATTCTAATACAGTAAAAAGTTTAGAGTTTGAAGGCAATACTTTTACAATTAAAGCATATCCCAATCCTTCCAACGGCGTTTACAATTTAAAACTAGATGAAATTACAAATAATTCATATATTACAATCTATAATAATATGGGAGAAAAAATTCTGCGTAAAAAACTAGACTCCAATTTATTTTCAATCGACATTTCGGAGAAAATGCCTGGTCTGTACTATTTAATTTTGTCACATGGCAAAAAGAAGTCTTCATTAAAACTATTAAAAACGAATTAAGAACTTCAAATATCAAGACTTGGACTCTTCATCAGCCAACAGATTCATAAGATGTGTGGCCAATTGTTCAAACACATTTACAAAATTTAGTCAATTTGAATTTTACCTTTCACTTCAACTTCACACTCAAATAACCAGCCGTCAAAGATTCCTTGTGCCCCACAATTCCTTCCGGTGGCCCTTGATACAATAATCTACCACCATGTTTGCCGCCACCCGGACCGAGATCGATGAGCCAATCTACGGTTTTAAGAACATCCATATTGTGTTCGATGACCAATACGGTATGCCCCTTTTCTACCAAAGCATGTAAGGCGAACAATAATTTTCGGATATCGTCAAAATGCAATCCCGTTGTGGGCTCATCAAAAATGAAAAATATATTTTCTGCCGTGTTTTCCAAACCCAGGTAATAAGCTAATTTGAGTCTTTGTGCTTCACCGCCAGATAAAGTTGATGACGACTGCCCTAGCTTCAAATAATTCAAGCCGACATCCTGCAGCGGTTTTAATTTTTTAACGATGTCTTTTTTATCGGAGAAAAATGCGAGCGCTTCTTCTACGCTGAGTTCGAGGATCTCGAAAATATTTTTGTCTTTGTATTTAACTTCTAAAATTTCATTCGTAAATCGCTTTCCATTGCAGTCTTCACATAACAATGCAACATCCGCAAGGAACTGCATTTCCACAACTATTTCACCTTCACCTTTACAAGCTTCACATCGACCGCCCTCTACGTTAAACGAAAAATGTTTTGGTTGATATCCACGCAATTTTGAGAGACTTTGCAGGCGATAAATATCTCTGATTTCGTCGTATGCCTTTACATAGGTAGCAGGATTGCTTCGAGATGACCTTCCCAAGGCTTGTTGATTCACGAGTTCGACTTGGGTGATTCTTTGCAGATCGCCTTCCAAAACTCCAATACTTTGTAAATCCTGTCCTTCAGCTTGCAGTGCTGCCTGTAACAAAGGAAATAAAACATGTTTGACCAGGGTTGTTTTTCCGGAACCTGAAACGCCCGAAACGCCAATCATGCTGCGAAGGGGAAATGTAACTTCGAGATCTTGCAAATTGTGCAACGAAACTTGCTTCAACATGATTTTATCAGGATGAATTTTTCTGCGAATAGGAATTGGTATGGTTTTTTTCCCAATCAGATATGCCGCAGTTAAATTTTCAGATCCCGATTTTAGAAATTGCTCAAAACTCCCATTAAACACGACATTCCCGCCGTGGATACCGGCTCCCGGGCCAATATCAAGGATCTCATCTGCTTTTCGAATAACTTCTTCCTCGTGCTCAATGACGATGACCGTATTGCCAAGATTGCGCAAATGGATCAAGGCTGCGACGAGTTTTGTTGTATCTCTGGGATGTAATCCAATACTTGGCTCGTCCAAAATATATAGAGATGAGGTTAAATTCGATCCGAGTGTTCGGGTCAAATGTATTCGTTGTGATTCGCCGCCACTCAGCGTTGAAGCAAGACGGTCGAGATTTAAATAACCAAGGCCAATATGATTGAGTACGTCTAGTCTGTTAGTGATTTCCAGTAATAACCTTTTTCCAACTTCCATTTCGTATTCAGTGAGTTCAATGTTCTTAAAAAAATGGAGCAGTTCTTCAACAGGCACAAACATTAAATCCACAAAACGCTTTCCTGCAAGTTTGACAAAATTTGTTTCATTCCTCAAACGGCTACCCCGGCAGGTACTGCAAGTCGTCTTCCCCCTATATCTCGCCAGGAAAATTCTGTTTTGAATTTTATAAAGTTGCGTTTCCAGTTCTTTGAAATATGCGTGAATTCCCAAGAATTCTCCTGAGCCATACCAGAGTATTTCTCTTTGTTGCTCTGAGAGCTTTTTGTAAGGAACATGCAATGGAAACTTGATCGATTCAGCTATTCTATACAAAGGCGTCAACCATTCACTGCTCTTCTCACCTTTCCAACAAACTATGGCTTCATCGTAAATCGTTTTGTTTTGATTAGGAATAACTTTATGTTCGTCGATCCCAATGATCCGTCCGTAACCTTCACAGACAGGACAGGCTCCATATGGATTGTTATAGTTAAAAAATTGAGGTGTGGGTTCTAAAAATAGCTGGCCATCCAATTCAAAACGATTGGAGAAATAAACGACTTCCTCGTCATTTACAATCAAACTACAATTGCCATGGCTTTCCGCAAAGGCCGTAAGAATGGAATCCGCAACTCGTTTTTGGAAATCTTCATCCATTTCTTGAGTTTTCAAACGATCCACGACTACATAACATTCTTTTAAAGCTTTGTCATCGACTTTTTTCTTCAGGAGCGCTGGTTTTAAATCTTTTAAAGCATCATCTATATGTAAAAGTTGCTTTTGAAAATAGATTCTGGTAAAACCCTTTTGTTGCAGAATTTGAAATTCCTGCTGCAAACTTCGTTCGGGATATTGTTGTTGTAGCGAAAATGCGACGTAAACTTTGATGTCCTTAGGTAGATTCAAAAGTTGATCTACAACATCCTTGACTTCATGTTTTTTGACTTCCATTCCGCTTTTTGGGGAATAAGTTTTTCCAAGGCGGGCATAAAGCAGTCTTAAAAAATCATAGATCTCGGTAAGTGATCCAACAGTAGATCTGGCATTTGAACTGCCCACCTTTTGTTCTATAGCAATGGCCGGACAGAGACCTTTGATATAATCGACATCGGGTTTTTTCATCCGATTGAGGAATTGCCTCGCATAGGCAGATAAGCTTTCAACATATCGCCTTTGGCCTTCTGCATACAAAGTATCTATGATCAGAGAAGATTTTCCGGAACCCGACACACCAGTAACAACGATGAGTTTGTTTTTAGATAGGCTTACATCTATATTCCTGAGATTGTTGGAGCGTGCTCCTTTAATTTCAATAAAGTGCTGAATTTTTTGTTGAGTGCTCATGTTATTAAGAGAGTGCAAAAAGAATAATTTTTCAAGATTTGGGGAAATAATTAGTAAAAATCATTGCATTTGGCACCTTATTTGATATTTTTGCCTTAGAAACAGCCATTTTTGCGGTTAAAATTTCGTTAAAACAGAAATTTCAATCGGCAAAATCGGTCTGTCATAGTATCTTTAAGCCGTTAATCAAATCTAACAACTAAACTAAGCCTATAGATTAAAACTTCTACACTTTATTTAAATTTTAAATAATAAGGGTATGCAAGTAACTAATCTAACTGATCAGGCCTTAATTGATCAGTATCTTCTGGGCGATGAAAAAGCTTTTGCAGAATTACTCAACAGACATCAGCAAAAGATTTACACATCCATTTATCTATTTGTAAAAGACCGCGAACAAGCTGAAGACTTGTTTCAGGATGTCTTTATCAAAATTATCGACACATTAAAGCGCGGAGGTTATAACCATGAGGGCAAATTCTCTCAATGGGCTATCCGGATTGCTTACAATATGTGCGTAGATCAGTTCCGCAGGAACAAACGTCGCACAAAAGTGAGTGGAAACGATGAATTTGACATTTTTGACGTTCTGGAACTTCCCGATGAAAACCGGGAAGATCAGATGATTCGTTCTGAAATGCATACAAGAATCAGAAATTTGGTGGACATGCTTCCGGAAGAACAACGCGAAGTGGTTATCCTAAGACACTATGCCGATCTGAGTTTCAAAGAAATTTCTCAGTTGACCCGAGTAAGTATCAATACGGCACTGGGAAGAATGCGATATGCCTTAATAAACATCCGCAAAATGATGGAGGAGCGTTCTGTCGTTTTACAGTAAAATCATTAGGAAAACCTTAACGAAAACCAAAAACCATTTGGCAATTCGTGGCGTTTAAGATATTAATGAGAGTTTTTTAGGCTTCGTTTAAAATCGGGATTTGTTTTCCCACAGGGATTAGGGGGGCCGCATCAACGATGCGGCCTTTTTTTATTTTACAAACTTCCAAAGTCTTCTAAATTTATACAACACATTAAATTTGTTCCTTATAACTGCAAGGAACAGCCTGCCACCATAGCTCAGCTGTTAGAGCAACGCATTTGTAATGAGTGGGTCCGCAGTTCGAGTCTGCAATGTGGCTCCAAAAGCACCCTTAAAAAATGAGAAATTTTTATTCAAACACACCCATATTCTCATGCATTGACTCTCGCAAGCACATCCCATACGCTGCTCTGCGTAGTCTTCATCCCGCTTTGAGAAACTCTAATTATTTAAAATAACTATATCAAAGCGGGATACGCTGGGGCGATAGGAAAACTCCGTTTTCCAGACGAAATGTTGATATTTAACGCATCGTTGTATGCTCTGGCTACATCAGTGATGTTCCTATTCCAATCAAATCCCGTTCGCAAAACTAAGTTTTGCTATCACTCGAACAGAGTCTGAAGACTCTGCTCAGCTTTCCTTTTATTAAATTATGAAGCTCTGCGTAGTCTCCGACTACGCTGGGGCGTTAGGAAAACTCCGTTTTCCAGACGGATGATAAATAGAAGACATATTCGTATAGCTCGCGCTCAGCAAGTAGCATACTACCAACTACCAGTCACCTCAACACTTCCACTTTCTGTTATTTTTGCCAACAGGGTTTTCTTTCCAAGTCCGGCAGGTTTGACGGCATTTAGCCGAATTTCGTATTCTCCGGGTTCGAGTATAAAAGTTTTCGGATTGGAATTAGCAGTTTGATAAGTTCTTCCATTGGCTAAATTAATTCCTGTTTTTTTAGAGTAAATTCCAACTGTTGCGTCTACTAATTCATTTCCTTTTCGTGCGCCTACCTTTAATTCACCGGATTTCCATGCATGCGAAAGAGAGACTTTTGCGCCACCTGCCAAGCTGTGTTTTTCCATTCTGATTTCCGGTTTTCCGTCGATCTCCACGGAGCTTATTTGCACATCGTATAAACCCGGCAAAACCTGAAATAAAACCGGATTGTTTTTAGCATCTTTATAAGATCTGGTTTGGGCTGCTACTTTTTTGGTACCGGAGTGATAAAGGATGACTACAGCATCTGACAACACAGAATTTCGGGTAACTAAGATTTCAAATTTTCCATTTGTAAAATCTACCACGCGTTGAAGCGTATCATTTGATGTAACTTTCAGATCGATGATGCGTTGGACCGGCCTCCCATCAAGTGTAATGGCGCAAACTTCCACTTCATAGTTGCCATCGGGCAACAAAAATATACGTGGATTTGTCTCGGCTCCGGTATATGTTCTTCCAAAAGCAGTTTCCTTTGCTTCCCCTTTTCTAAAAACCTTTACAGTAGCATCTACAGGTTTCCCATTGAGAGCCACATTAACAGAAAGGTAACCTCCATTGAGCACCGGAACTTCCACAGACTTTTTAAGCGCAGCAGCTAATTCCTCTTCATTGTTAGCGGGAAAATATTGCCCACCACCGGCTTGAGCAATGCACTCCAAAGGTGAAAGATCTTTTTCTTCCAAACCGAAACCAACTACATGCAAAGTGATTTTTGTTCCCTGTGCTTTCGCTTTTTTTACAAGTTCGCAAGCATTGCCCTCGCATGTTTCTAAACCGTCGCTGATGAGAATAATGTTGATTGGTTTGTTTAAGGATTTGATAAAGTCCAATGCTTTTGCGATGGAATTTGCAATCGGCGTTTTACCCTTGGGATTGATGCCATCCAATTTATTTATAAAGTCGGTACGATCCAACGGCCCCAGTGGGACGAGCATTTCGATATCATTACAATCGCTTTTGCTTTGATGGCCGTAAACAATAAGTCCAGTCTGAGCTCCATCGGGTAGAGACTGCACGATTTTTTTCATCATTCTTTTAGCAACGGCAATTTTATATTCTTCCCCGAGTTTTTGCCACATGGAGCCGGAAGCATCAAGAATGAATAGATTTTGCTGGCTTTGAGCAAACAAGCTGAAGTTTAATCCTAAATAGAATAAAAAGAAAAATATTTTTTTCATGGAGCATTTAGTTTTGATGGTGACTCTTCATCGAAAATTATTTGTTTAGTTTTAAAAGCATGGGATTCAATCTCTCTAAATCAAACATTTCTCAAAAATTTGTTAAAGATTAAAATATCTCATAAAATTAGGAAATTATCAAAGCCAATTTTAGTTTTATTTCAAAAAAATGATGGTGGTCAATTTTTAGTTTGCACAAAAAATTCTAAGAAAAAATTGATGCACAAAAAATATTCATTAACCGCTGAATTTAATATTTAGTCATTCCTTTAACAGGATCCCCAAATCAACGAAATGTTCACAATTCATTAAGTAACATTTCGTGCTATTATACGTTTAAAAAGGCAACAGTATAATCCCAATTTTATGCTGGACTTCTGCCTGTAAAATCCTGGATCCACATATAAAGTTAATCTAAAGAAATTGTCTATGCCTTATCCAAATAATAATTTCAGTTATTTCAAATTGCCATTTGCCCTTTTAGGGCTTTTAATGACCAATAGTGTTTCTTTGGCTCAAGATCGAGGAATTGAAATTTTTGGCAAAGTGCTTGAAAATGAAACTGAGTTATCTATTCCTTATGGAACTGTCGTTGTATACGACAAAAACACCAAAGAAATAATTACAGGAACGACTACAGATGATGCGGGCAATTTTAGCATTAATTCCCCTAAGGCTGATTTTTATGTTGTTGTGAGTTTTATGGGATACCAATCAAAAACAATTGAAAATTTTTTAGTTCACAATTTAAAAGCAGATTTAGGTAATATTATACTCTCTCCGGATAGGCAATCACTCGAAGAAGTGGTTGTAACCGGGGAAGTATCACGTACTATTTTTAAATTGGATAAACGAATATTCAAAGTGGGTAAGGATATCAGCAGCACAGGTGCCAGTGCCCTTGAAGTGCTCAACAATGTCCCATCTGTAAATGTCAGCATCGAAGGTGAAGTGAGCCTGCGCGGAAGTACTGGTGTACAAATTTTGATCAATGGAAAACCATCAGTACTTGCAGATCAATCCGGCAATGCATTGGGAACGATAACGGCAGATATGATTGAAAGCATAGAAGTGATCACCAATCCTTCAGCGAAATATGAAGCATCCGGGACAGCGGGTATTCTGAACATTGTGCTTAAAAAAGAAGAGAAACAAGGATTGAATGGTTCCATTTCGGTCAATACGGGATTGCCGGACAATCATAGTATTGGTGGGAGTCTAAATCGCAGAACAGAACACTTCAATTTATTTACTCAGTTTGGGGCTGGCTATAGATCCTTGCCAGATGATAAGGAATCGATCAACAGGAATCTGCTGAATGGCGAGACTATATTGAGCACAGGCGAAGAATTTAGAAATGAAAAATTTTACAACATCACTCTGGGTACTGATTACCACTTAAATGAATATAATGTATTTACACTTTCCGGCAATTTTGCCTATGAGGTAGAAGACCAGCCTTCTGAAATCGAATATCGTTTTTTAAACGCGAGTGATTTGATTTCCCGTTGGCAACGAAATGAAATCACAGAAGCTACCAATCCTAAATGGCAATATGAGTTCAACTGGAAAAAAACATTTCAGGATCATGAAGACCATAACTTTCAATTCAGCGCATTAGGAAGTTTTTTTGGTAAAGACCAAACGTCTTTATTCACCGATATCACACTCGAAGGAGAAAATAGGGATCTGCATCAGCGCACCGCTACTGATTTTAAACAAGAAAATTACAGTTTAATGGCAGATTATGTTAAGCCAATTTCAAAAGTATATACAATTGAAACCGGTGCTTTATACATCATCAATGATGTGGGTAATGATTTTAAAGTTGAGGATTATATAAATGGAGCATATCTGACCAATCAAAACCTTACCAATAATTTTGAATACAATCAAAAAGTCTTTGGTGCTTACGGTACTGCTGCTTATGAAAATGATAAATGGGGTATTAAGTTTGGTATGCGAATTGAAAATACGGACCTCGAAACATTTTTGACCAATACCAACGAAAAGAACAATAATAATTTCACAAATTTTTTTCCAACTCTTCATACAACTTATAAACTTGGAGAACGATTTTCGTTACAAGCGGGATACTCAAAACGCATTTTTAGACCCAGGTTATGGGATTTAAATCCTTTCTTTAATATCAGAAACAACTTCAGCATCAGCACAGGAAATCCAAATCTGCAAGCTGAATTTACAGATTCTTACGAGTTGACCGGAATCTATAAAATTGGCGAAGCAGCTATAAGTTCAAGCCTGTACCATAGATATATAGTAGATGTGGTTGAACGCGTCACGCGATTTGAAGATAATGTGAGTTATTCTACACCACAAAATATAGGAACAAATTCAACTATTGGATTTGAAACAAACGGAAAGTACAGTCCTACAAAATGGCTCAGCCTTACCGGTGATTTCAATTTTAATTATTTTGACCGGAATGGAAATTTTGAAAACCAGGTATTTGATTTTAAAGGTCAGCAATGGTCAGCTAAGCTGGGTTCGAAAATTGGCTTGCCCGCAGATATTGATATCGAGCTCAATGGAAATTTCCGTTCAGAATTTGAAACGCTGCAAGGCAAAGAAAGCGGATTTGCTTATTTAGACCTTGGAATTCGCAAGAAATTCTTCAAAGGGAAAATTGTTGCTGATCTTGGCATAAGAGATGTATTTGCATCAAGAATCCAGGAGCGTTTTGTAAACCAAAACAGTTATGAAACTTATAATTTAGGGAATCGCGGCCGCTTTGTTACTTTCGGTTTAAGTTATGGTTTTGGAAAAGGAGAGGCTATGACGTATAGTGGAAGGAGACACAGATAGGTCTGATAGTAAGATGCCTAGGAAATTGGAATATAATTAGAAATCATATTTGGAGTTATTGGATTTTAATTCGCTTTGCCGCTTGCTCCATAATCCAATCTCACTGCTTCGTGGTACTTCGTGCCTTTGTGTCTTTGTGGCCTCGCTTTTCGAAATCATGATTTTATTCGATATTCATTTCATGATCAGGAATACTATTGGCCCTTTTATTGCCTCTAAGGAGCGAAGACACTAAGGACCACAAAGTATTTCTAATTTCTTCTTCGTGCTACTTCGTGCCTTTATGTCTTTGTGGCCTCGCTTTTCGTAATCATGATTTTATTCGATAGTCATTTCCTGATCAGGAATACTATTGGCCCTTTTATTGCCTCTAAGGAGCGAAGACACTAAGGACCACAAAGTATTTCTAATTTCTTCTTCGTGCTACTTCGTGCCTTTGTGTCTTTGTGGCCTCGCTTTTCGAAATCATGATTTTATTCGATATTCATTTCATGATCAGGAATACTATTGGCCTTTTTATTGCCACTAAGGCGCGAAGACACTAAGGACCACAAAGTATTTCTAATTTCTTCTTCGTGGTACTTCGTGCCTTTGTGTCTTTGTGGCCTCGCTTTTCGAAATCATGATTTTATTCGATATTCATTTCATGATCAGGAATACTATTGGCCCTTTTATTGCCTCTAAGGAGCGAAGACACTAAGGACCACAAAGGAAAGTTGATGGATTATAGATTAAAATTTATGGAGAAAAGATTTTAAATCAAAGACAATTGATTGATGACCTCTGACTATTGATTAAAATTCTGTAAATTACTTTAATCCTGTATATCCTAGTTATCCGTCCATTTATTCAAGCCTGCATAATAAATCAAACGCCAACCCTGAGAGCCTTTTGCAAAGCGTCGGATGATCATAAGTTGATATTTTTTTTCAGTGATGCGCTCTTCGATCAGAATGTCTGCTAAGATTAAAAATTCGCTGTTAAACAATTGCGGATTGAAGGTTTTGTGCATGACCCAATTGTCGGATGTATAATAGAAATCATCAAAATTCTTTTCCTCAGGATCTGCTCCATCCGGTAGTCCTTTTAAGGGAAAATCGATGTGCTGCATCTGGAACAAACTATCCTTATGAAACTGTTCATAGAATGCCGTGAAATCTTCGGGAAGTCCTGAAATTGTATTTTCAACAGGAGCCTTTTTCTTTTGGCACGCGCTCACAAAACATAAGAGCAGTAATAGTTTACTTAATTTAATATTCAACTGCGACAGCACATGCATAGTGTTCGTTTTTTTCATGCCAAAGTTCGTAATCTTTTTGGTATTCGGAGGTGATCATTCGCGCTTTATGTCCCAGACCAGGTTTGGGTTCCGCTTCAAACTCCATGAGAATTTGTTCAGAGAATTGAATCCCCTTTTGCCCATGCACCTTATAAACAGCCTCTTTGATCGTCCAGGCGAGACTTAGATCCCAAATATTGTCCAATTTTAACTTAAGAATACTCTGCTTTTCATCTGCAGACAAAAACCTGTTACTTATATCCCTGATTTTTTCTTTATAAACTTGTAAATCAAATCCAATGGGTTTTTCAGATATTGCAACACCCGTCCATTCAGCAGAATGTGATACAGAAATAAACTTGTTACTTTCCCTGATGAATAATTTACCAGCTTCGTCTTTATACAAATGTGAATCGGTCTTATCTGTGCACTGATAAATTAAAAAACGGGAAGCGAGGTATTCTCTTCGCTTTACAGGATGAATTCCTTCGAGCCATTTTACTTGTTTTGCATCCCAATCCATCGAATTTAAAAAATAGGCATCTTCTTCTTCGATGAACCAAATATAAATTTCAACATTTGGAAGCGGCTTGATCAATTCAAATAATGGCATAATGCTCCATACTTATTTACGCCCCCATTGATACGATTGGGTATCTATACCCACCAACTCGAGAGCGCGGAGACTTACCGTTTTGGCAACATCATCCATCGTCTGCGGGTTGGAATAAAAAGAAGGTATCGCCGGACAAATAATCGCACCGGCCAAAGTGAGTTGCTTCATGTTTTCGATATGGATCAATTGGAGGGGAGTCTCTCTTAATACAATGACTAGTTTTTTTCGTTCTTTCAACATAACGTCGGCAGCGCGGGTCATCAGATCATCGGAAATTCCATTTGCAATGCGGCCCATCAATCCGGCCGAACAAGGACATATAATCATCGCATCAAATTTGCCGGAACCCGATGCAAATCCTGCCGTGAAATCTTTATTCTGATAAAATTGAAATGGGTAATGGGCGATATCATGTCCCGGATTTTCGAGCTTCCAGTTATACTCCGCATTTTCGCTCATGACCACATGTGTTTCGAGTTCCAATTTACTTTGCAGGAATTGGAGTAAAACTCTTGCATAAATGGAGCCGCTTGCGCCGCCGATTCCGATAACGAGTTTCATTTGTGGATTTATGGTTTTCTTATTCTTAACAACATCATGACTTTGAGATTGTTGCATCTATTTCTACAATCTAATATCAAATTCCATGTTTACGATTCTCCTTAAAAAATGAATTTATAGAATACTCCGTTAAATTTGAAGACCTATAATTGATTTCTCACACTTCCATTATACTTCTCCAACACCTCCGCCACAACAAATACACTACCCGTTACCAAAATGAGATCTTCAGGTTCTGCAGTCTTTATTGCTTGCGATAGACCTCTTCTAACAGATGTGTAGGCTTTTCCATCCAGTCCGAATTCACTTGCCTTTTCCTTCAAAATATCCGCATCCAATGCCCTCGGAATTTTAGCCTTTACAAAATAATACCGTGCATGTTTTGGAAAATAGGGAAAAACTTTACTCAGATCTTTTTCTTTTACAAATCCACAAACGATGTGCAACTTGTGGTAGCTCATGTTTTGCAATTGCTTTTCTAAAAACTTTATTCCGTCTTCATTGTGCGCACTTTCGCATACGAGCAAGGGCTTCATCGACACAATTTGCCAACGGCCCATGATGCGCGTCAATGAAGTGACTTGTTCAAAAGCTTTCCTTATGGCTTCCTGATTGATCTCAAACAATTTTATATCATGAAGTATTTTTACAGCAGCACATACCAATCTGATATTCTCCGCCTGATAAATTCCTTTGAGCTGAGGCCTTATGTCATAAGTTTTTCCATTTAATGTAGTGATTATTTCTTTTAAACCGAATGCATCAAATGTGGTTTCAAAATCCGGGATCACTTTTTCAGCAAGAAATAATTCAGAATCCATTTCTATTGCTTTCTTATGGAATACCGGCAAACATTCCTCTTGATTTCTTCCAATGAGCACCAGTGTATTCGATTTGATAATACCAGCTTTCTCAAATGCAATTTTTTCCAAAGTGTCTCCCAGCATATCGCTGTGATCCCAACTGATGTTGGTAATGATACTCAGTATTGGATTTATAATATTCGTTGAATCCAGGCGGCCACCAAGCCCTGTTTCAATAACAGCAAGATCTACTTTTTGATCTGCAAAATATTTAAATGCAAGGGCCACCGTCATTTCAAAAAACGAGGGTTTGATTATTTCCAATAATTCTTTGTTCGCTTCAATAAATCTGCTCACATAAGATCTCGGGATGTATTGTCCATTAATTTTAATACGCTCTCTGAAATCGATGTAATGGGGAGAAATGTACAAACCTGTTTTAAAACCATGCGTTTGCAATACTGCTGAAAGCATATGCGAAACACTTCCTTTGCCATTCGTACCGGCAATATGCAAACACTTGAAATGAGTTTGCGGATTGCCCAATGCCTCACACAATTTCTGAATATTGGTAAGGTCTTTCTTATATGCCGTGGCGCCTTGTCTGTGAAACATCGGCAATGCATCAAACATGTATTGAATGGCCTCCGAATATTTCATAAAATCGACTTTATCTTTCTTAAATAAAAGCTCAATTATTTAGTAACCATCAGTTTTAAAAAAGATAATTTTTGATCCGTTTCAAATATGCAATGATAGCTTCCAACCGGCAAATCCGTTAACTCAAACTCACTATGTCCGGAAAAAGTTTTTCTGATCAAAACTCTCCCGTTATTATCCAAAAGTTTAAAACGGACCGGCTGAGCTATATTAGAATGGAGTGTACACTTTTGATTTCCCAAACTTGGGTTGGGATAAATCATTATAAAGTATTCCTTCGATGGACTTCCCTTTTGTGTTGTGCTAACGATAACAGTATCATGTGCTGATTTTGTAAGCAAGAACTGACCTTCTTCCTGAACACGCGAGGGCTCAAAAACAACATTTCCATTAGACGATGGAAAGAGTAAACTGGCCTGACTTGAAAAATTCCAGGAAGCCGTATCCGCATTCGGATTTCTTTTATAAAGCGCATAGTCGGAGATTGGAGATGCATTTGAAATAAAACCGATGCTATCAAATTTCATACTTTTAAAAGATGAAAAACTTTTCTGCGCCCCATAATTATGTAAGATCCAATAAGAAGGCGAAGTTGGGTTTCCATTGGGATCAAAGTTGTTTTCCGGAATGTAGTTGATTCTGCTCAAACAAAGTTCACCATTTGGAAAAACTCCACCATCTTCAGTTGTGATTTCGACTCCCGTTTTATCAAATGTGTAGACTCCTCTGGACCGAATATCTAATCGCTGGCTCCGACCGGGTCCAACAGGCGCGGTAGAAGGAAGACGTTGTGCTGTTGCATTGAGGGACACGTGAGAAACTCCCTGTCGATCCAGTACCAGACCTTCGTTCTCATTAAATTGATAATAACGTTTGAGGCCACTTTCCTGGGTGTGCGTTCGCGTCAGGTGCATGATTTCTCTGATTTCACTTTGACTTAGGGCACGATCATAAAAACAAACTTCGTCTATTTGTCCATTGAAATAGCGATCTGTGCCATTTAAATCAGCACCGATTGCAAATGGACTAACGAACGTATGTTCGTTAACCGTTGTAACATGTTTGTACGCGGTTCCATTTTTGTATATCGTAACGGAACCCGGTTCAACCACCATCGCAACATGCGTCCATTCGTTTTGATCTAATCTGGCTTGCGAACTCCAATTGTATCCGCCTGAATTCCAATGATAGCGCAGTTCACCGTTACTCAACACACTTAATCCTGCGGCTTGACTATTGTCTCTCGAAAATAAAATACCGGCCCAGTTTTTTTGCACTGATGTAGACTTGACCCAGGCCATAAAACTGATGTTGTTTGTTGAAACATCCAATGCCGGAATTTGCGCATGTGCAGCGACTCCATCCAATTCCAATGCATATCCCGGCAAACTGTCTTTCTCACAAGCACTTCCGACTTCCACATATAAACTGTCTGTGAAAACTCCAGATGGATTGTCAATCTGCATCTTAATTTTTTTCAATCCCGGAGATTTAAAAACTACTTTCGGGGTTCGCGTGTCCATCCCTGATTGATATGCAACATCTTCAAAATTCCACATCCATTGGGTATTCGCATGATGCAATACCGAGTAATCGTCAAAATAAAACGTATCTCTCAGGCATGCAGAACGCAATTTATCAGCCATGATTTTAGGTAAAGTTCTTGAAGATTCGAATAAATCAATTTCCCAAACTCCAAATCCCCAACAACCATTGCGTAGTTTTCCCTCCTTATAAAAAGGCTTCAACCTGTTGGTCTCCGCACTGAAAGGCAATCCTTTTGAATACGGAAACCAATCGCTCATAACATTGTTCCGATAAAAAACACCGCGATGTGTACCGAGATAAATTCCGCCATCTGTACCATAAGCATGAAGTATATCTGAAATCCTTACATCATTTAAAACGGCTGTGGTCAGATTGATCCAGGACACACCTCCATCAATAGTTTTATATATTTTTTTACCATTGGACCCATACGTCACAGCAACCCATAAAACATTTGGATCTTCAGCACTAGAGACATTTTTACGCGATCATTATTATTGGGTAATGGCAATGAAGTTAATTTTTTCCAACTGCTTCCACCATTTTCGCTTTTCCACATCGAATCATCTGTTCCATCCCATTGACTGCAATACATCACTTCTGGATGTGAGCGCGAAATTTCAATTTCATAAACTTTATTATCGGCATTTCCTGGAAATGCATATAATAGATTGTAGGTGCCCCCGCCATCTTCACTTTTCCAAATTTTATTTTCATAACCCAAATAAATAATATTCCAACAATTCGGATGCCAGCTCATTTGGCTGTTTGCATAATAGGCATAAGATTCATTTGGAAATAAACCAATCGGAAAATATCGCACACCGTTGTTGAAATTTCCATTCAATGCATAACCACCAATATCTGAAAAATAGGTTTTGCGACCCGGACCCGGATTCACATATCCGGTTGGAGATTCTGCGCCACCCATTCTGAAAAATGTTTGAGATGGAAAATTTTCATGCCAGGCCATATTGCCATTGTGATACCTTCCGCCTACCAGTATGTCTTCATTCCAGCCCGAATCAAATCCCCATAAGTCTGCACCAGAAATTCCATCCATCCTTGCCTCCATGCTGGTGGCAAAATTGTTTGAATAATTGAGACCACCGTCGCTGCCAATCCACAAATCATTTCCATTGGCTTCCAGGCATTGAATGTCTGGATGACTCCAGGGCAATCCTCCTACATAGCTTCCCAATGCATTCCAGGTTTTTCCGCCATCATTACTCTTGAACCAAGAGGTTCCGCCGGCGATTAATTGATCTTCATTTTTTGGGTTGACGATAATAGCCATATCGTAAAATCCCTGATCAAATCCATCAGTACCATTGTGTGCCATCAGATTGGTATGGTTAGGTATACTGTATGTTCCCCCAATAGCATTGCCCGGATTGGTGTTGTTCCAGGTAAGTCCGCCATCATCACTTATAAAAACACCTATATATCCATTCAAGCTGCCTCCTTGTCCGCATAAGTAAGCATACAGTTTAAGAGCGTTGGTCTGACAAATGGCAAGGATGGCTCCGGTTACACTGTTGCCTGTTGCAGGAGTGTACCAATTGAAGGCATTTGAATTCCAATTCGTTCCCGAATTTTTTGTATTCATGAATTCAGAAGAATTTCCCTTTTGGCGAATGCAATAAAATTCACTGGAGATTTCAGTATTGGATTTTATTGTCCAACACAATTCGGTCCATTGTTTATTCCATGTTTTTCCTCCATCACTGCTTTGCAATAAACCTTTATTTCCTGCGGCAAAAATGATCTGGGGCTTGGTTCGGTGAATTTCAAAATCAAAAACATTCAAACCACTCTCTGAATATACGGTGGACCAGGACTGGCCACCGTTTACGGTTTTAATAATTTTGCCCGAAGTAGATGCAAATGCGGTATCGTGATTCGAAGGGTGGATGACAATGGCATCAAACGAACTGTGCAACACTTCTTTGGTTGTTAAGGTCCAGTTTATTCCTTTGTCGGTCGTTTTCCATAATCCACCTGATTCTCCACCCGCATAAAGCACATTCGGATCAGATTTTGAAATGTCGAGGCTATAAATATTGGTCTGCCAGGTCACCTTGGTTAGTCCATCGGTATGATAGGTCTTTGATGGGCCCAGAAAGCCCCATTCGAGTGCATTACGGATTTCGTTATTGTTTGAAGAACGCAATTCCCTGATTAAAATTTCTTCCCTATTCCATTCGTCTGCCGACATCTCCCGCACATAGCCCTGGTTATCCATAAATTTCCTGGCCCAAAGCATCCACCTCTTATAATATTGGCTGTAAGTATTCTTAGTAAACGGAAGGTTTTCATAGTATAACTTATAGGCGCGCTCCACTTCAAATACATTGGGAAGCTCTTTGTGCATAAGTTGTATGTAATGTGGAGCTTGGCGGTCATCCTTCAAAGCATCGGGTCTGAGCTGTGCGGTTAATTTGAAGGCGGCAACAAAAAAAATTAAGAAAACGAAGTATGCTTTCATAAGCTTATTCAATTGATATTGTGTACAAAATTAAGTGAATTGCATCAGATCATCTGAAGTAATAGGACGAGGGTCTTGTTTCCAGGATTGTCCGATAAGGGCATGCTTTTTATTCTGTTCCAGCAGATTTTGAAACTCTTCCAGTTCAAGGAGTTCAGCACCCATTGATTTCATATGTGGTGTATCCTGTTGACAATCGATAAACTTAAATTTCCGTCTGATGAGTTCGATACATAATGCAGCCAAAGCAATTTTGGAAGCATTACTTTCTTTGAAAAACATCGATTCGCCACAAAACATATTTCCAAGCGCCAGACCATACAAACCTCCAACCAAATCGCCGTCTTTCCATATTTCTAGGGAATGCGCCAAACCCTTTTCATGTAAATCTGAAAAAGCTTGAATGATATCGCCGTGGATCCAGCTTCCGTGTTCACCATGCCGGGCCACCGTTTTGCATTGAAGCATCACATCCAAAAAATTGCAATCCACACTGTATTGAAAAATATTTTTCTTCATCAATAATTTCAAACTCTTCGCGATCTTCAGTTTCTTTGGAAACAGCACCAGCCTGGGAATGGGAGCAAACCACATGATTTGCTGGCCTTCATTGTACCAGGGAAAAATTCCATTGAGATAAGCCACCAGCAATTGTTCAAACTCCAGACTCCCGCCTACCATGAGTAAGCCGTCGTAAATGCCATCTGCAAGGTCCGGAATTAAATAATGACTTTCGTTGAGTTTGTATTCCTGCATGTTGATTGCAAAGATGGGGTAACAAAGTGAATTTAGGGGGGTAGGGGGGTAGGGGGGTCCAATAGTCTGTAAGTCTGGGAGGCTTGTAAAACTTCAACCTTTGAAAATGTTGATTCTTGTCCAATAATTATTGATTTATTTTCAACAAGCAAGCTTATATCTTAATTACTCTTAATGAATTGACGAACCCGTTTTTATTACTGAATTGTATAAAATAAAATCCTGGAACCCAATTAGCCGTATGTATAATTGACTTACCATACTTGATTTTTGAATCATAAAGAACATGCCCATGTTGACTAATTATTTTACAGATTACATATTCCTTCAAATTTTTTATTAATTCTATAGTTATATAATCTTTAAAAGGAGAGGGATATAAAACTATGGCAAAACAATTTGAATTTATGTCATTGACTCTTGGAAAGTTAGGTATTGAATTTGAAATGAAGATATGTTCTTCAAATATACACAAAGGAACTTCAGGAATTATCTGTGCTGATTAAACAATATGCTTGGAGACTTGAAGACGAATGGTGGAAATTAAATAATCAACAATAGACTTAAATACAGTAATAATCCAATAAATAAAATTGTAAAAATAAAATTAAAATAAAATAAGTTTTTACTATTTGTAAAACCAAATTTTTTTAGCAGTTTATTTTCGTCTACTAATTCACTTTTCAAGTATAAATAATAGTTTGATGCGACAATGATTATGATAAACATTACTAATTCAACACCAATATTCCTAAAATATTCAAAATTCTTATATTTAACCACCCTTAAAAATAGTATAAAAACTAAAATAACGAATAATACTATTTTAATAAACTTTGCTCTATTTATATTCGTTAAAACTGACATATGTTGTTTATTTATGCTACATACATTTCGAAAAAGGTAAAATTTTATTGTTAGTTATTTCGGGCAGCAATCGGCATGATTTTTCTCAGCTTCACGAATACACCTGTTAGCATTATCCACTCCGTTCATAGCTATCCCAACTGAAGCTCCCCAACCCCACTCTGCCACCCAAGCTGAGGCTACAGCAAAAATTGCATTCATTAAACATTCTTTTAGGGCCTTTTTATAAGCAGGACAACAATCCTCTTCAGGTAGATCACCGTTTTCGTCCAATTCACCCATCAGAGCAATCAATTCAATTTTTTCTGACTGACTTAATTCTGCTATATCAGGGTATCTATTTTGTAATAATGCGCCAAGGGTATCGATTAGTGCTATGTTACCCATTATGGATGTAACATTTTCAAAACCATAAGAATTTAGCGTATTTTGAAGATCGGTTGACTCAATAATCGTATCAAAAAGGGTGGTATCGTTATGAAATATATCTCTGTTTTCATAAAACAGAGAATCGCAAAAATTTAACATAGCTTGCTTTTGGGCTATAAAATCAGCATCCGTTAATATAGGATGATCTTGAACATCAATTCCAGAAACAGGAATGTCATTATCATCTGAACTGCCATCTTGTAACTCTTGTTTTGAACAAAAGTAAAAACAAGTAGAAACGAGTATCAAAAAGAACAAGAAAAATTTCATATTCTTTTTTATTAATAAAAATTAAAAGTGTAGAAATTACAATTAAAATCTAATTTTCCAATATTTGAATGTGCTTTATAAAATGTCAATCTAACTAAAGTTAATTTAAAAAACAGCGGCAAAATGTAATGTTAACAAATAATTAACACAATTATTTTTTTTATATTGTAACACCCAGGATACACTGCTTAAATATTTGTAACAGTAATGTATCCGTCCCACGAAGTACACTTAGGCAACAATCTCAATGTTCTTCTTCGCGGTTGACCTGCACCAATTCTGCGGAAGTAGTTCTGAGATACGATTTATAGGATGATCCTTAATTCTGTGGAAGACATCGGTTAACCAATCATATGGGTTAATGTCATGGAGCTTGCAAGTAGCAAACAAGGAATAAACCATAGCTGATCTATGGGCTGATTCCTCAGAACCTGCAAACAAATAATTCTTTCTACCCAGAGCCAAAGGACGGATAGCATTTTCTATAAGGTTATTATCAATTTCTACTTCACTATGAACTGTATATGCCAGTAGCTTATCCCATCGTTTGATTGCATATACAAAGGCTTTTCCAATTGCACTGGCTGGAAGTATAGATTCTACATTTTTATCAAGAAATTCTTTAATAGTATTCAAAACCGGAATGGCATTTTCCTGTCGCCATTTTTGTCGTTCTTCTTTGGATAGTTTTTGTTCTTTGGCAGATTCCTCAATTTTATAAAGAATTTGAATTTGCCTTAACACGTAATCTGCGCGCTGTTTGTCATTATCAAGTGCTTGTTCAAAATATCTTCTGGCATGTGCCCAGCAACTGAACATATTAAAATCCGGATTTTTATCACAGGATTCATAAACGCTATAACCGTCTGTTTGTAACTTACCTTTAAATCCCTGGATATGATTATTAAAATATTCAGCTGACCTTCCTTTTTGATAAGTAAATAGGACTAAATTATTTTGTGGATCTCTGCTGACCCACATATATCCTAAATGACATTTTCCTTTTACTTCATCTGATTGCACTTTGATTGGGCTTTCATCCGTTTGTAAATAATTAGCGGATAGAACTTCTTTTTGATGAGCACCAAAAATGGGCTCCAATGCATTGACATATTGACTGCCCCAGCCTCCAAAAGTCGATCAAGGGATATCCACTTGATGCATTCTTTTGAGTTGTTGGAGGAATCTATAATATGGGTTATGATCCAAATACTTTCCAATAATAGCATAAGTCATAAAATCTGGACCAGCTATGCATTTATCAACTACTCTCGAAGGCATCGGAGCAATGATTATTTTTTCTGACTTTGGGTCTTTGTATTTAGGTCTTTCGTAGCGATTGACATAGATGACTCCTGGAATGTACTCCAATTCTTCAGTGACATTTTTGCCAATACATTTCATATCATCCGTTTTCCCCTCTGGCTCCAGTACAATGACTTCTCGCCTTAAGTGATCTGGCAGTTCTTTCCTTCCTCCGCGTTTGTGTACTGCCTTTTCTCTGGTGTGGGTTATTCTTTCAGTTAAATTTTCTAATGGTTGCTCCTCCTCGTTCACTTGTGTAAATAATGTATTCGGTGGGAGAGGTGGTTCGTTGCTTATGAATCGCTCCGATTTTGCTCCAAATATGAATCGTTTTAATTGCGCTAATTCTTGGCGTAAGTATTCGTTTTCCTTCTTGTATTCTGCAATTTGCGTAAGCAAATATTCATTTGTAATTTCTTTATTTGAATCTTGTATCACAACAACAAGATCGCAATTTATTTTCAATTTACATAATTATTTTTCAAATATTTTTCACCAATTATATGTCTCTTTCTATAACGAATACTGTTCAATTTAATGCCCTGCATGATACACATTAATTGCGTCCAACTGATGTTCAATTTTATATGATTAGTTTGCGATTCCATAATTTCAAAGGTACCTCTATCTAAACGCTTGCTCAATAATACTAATCCTCCGGTATCGTAAACCATCATCCGTATTTGATTACGCCGTTTATTAGTAAATAGATATACGTCACCGCTCAATGGATTACTTTGCATGATTGATTTAATAATTCCAAACAGTCCGTCATAACTTTTGCGGAAATCTGTAATACCGGTATATAGAAAATACCGGTGTCCGCTAGTAAACGGAATCAACTTTTGGAATTGATCAGTTTCAATAATGTTTCTGAACCGGGATTCGCCTGAAAGTTGATCGTCACTCCATTAGGATATACCAATCGAATTGTTGAATTTGGTGGTTGGATAGATCCAATTTGAATAAATTCATTTTTTGATTTTGATGGTTCCTTTAAACAGTACTTCTTTCTCCAATATTGAAATTGATGTATTGGGAACCCCTTTGTTGCCATAAAACTTTTAAGCGACATTCCGCTAGTTTCCAATTCAATTTTCAGCAGTTCAAATTCTTGCTTTGTCATATAAACTATTTTCTGGCAAAGCTATCGGGTGTTTGGGTCTCTCGCAAGATGTACTTCGTAGGACGGATACTCATAAACTAAATTTTCACAAAGCTATTTGGTGGCATTTGATTATGCAAGATTTACTTGATTATACGGATACTTTTTGTCTATAAAATATTTAAATTTCGTTATATGTTATAAATAATGTTTATCTTTATTTACATTATCTACTTATGGAAAAATATTTAAATAAATTTCTTTCAATCTTTGTATTCCTATTTATAATTCAATTTTGCATTAAAAACAATAGGGCGTTACCTTTTAATGGAATTATAAACAATTTAATTTGGGAGCCATTAAGCAAATTATTGCCATTTGATTTAATGAATAAATTATTTTTTAATGCAGTCATTTTTAACTCAGAGTCACCTTTTGGAGGTAGTGGTGATACAACTTCTGAATTCATTATTTTTTTTGCAATAATTTTGACTTCAATAATTTGCACAATTTTTTTATTTACTATACCTAAAATACGAGAAATAAAATTTGAAGTGCTTAATTACCTTATTCTAAGGTATTATCTAGCCTTTATTATGATTTACTATGGCTTTGCAAAAATGTTTTCATTGCAATTCTCACAATTTGATCTGCTAACTTTAACTACAACCTATGGTGAATCAAGCCCAATGGAACTAGCTTGGGCATATTTTGGGTACTCACATTCATATCAATTCTTTATTGGCTTTTTAGAAGTTCTTTCATTTTTTCTGCTCTTTAGAAGAACAGCGACTTTTGGCGCACTGATCACACTTGTAATGACAATAAATATTGTAGCTGTAAATTACTTTTTTGATATACCAGTAAAGTTATTTTCATCAATTTTATTATTTTTTACTATTGGCCTACTATCAAAAGATCTGAAGACTATTTTCATGTTCTTATTTTCCGGTAATTATGTTTCACTTAAAACAAAACCATACAATTTTGCAGATACAAATAGATTGCCTATATATTTAGTTGCAATAAAAACGGTTTTAATTGTTTTCTACTTTTTTTCAACAATTTCTGCCTTAAGCTCAAAAAAATTTAAATTTGATGCTATATCTAAAATACAACCAACAATGTATGGTTCATATACTATACTTAAACAAAATTTTTGATTCTTTAAAAAATGCAAATCAAGTCGATAATAATTGGAAACAATTAATTATTGAGAATGAAGGCTTTGCAACTGTTAAATACAATTGTGACATTACTTTAAATTATGTAACATCATTTGATTCTATAAGTAAAAGTCTAATATTTTATGATGAAATGATGAATATTAAGTATGCTTACTTAATTTCAATAATTGACACCAATTCTTATATATTGAAATGTCAAGATACATTTATTATAACTAAACAAATTGTTTCAAATAATATTAAATTAAAACATTTTCATTGGATAAATGATAACACAAACAATAAGTAAATCCGAGATTAATTTTTTAGTAAATTTAATTTATTATATCTAGATATATAATATTTATTTAATATGTAATATATTAAATTTTCATATTTTTTGTGATTATCAATAAATATTCTATTCAAGTTCATGTGTATATAGCTTCTCAAGTATTCCATTAATTTCTCAGGAGAAACATTTTTTATCAGTTGAGCAGTGATTAGTCTATTTTCATGAGATCTTAAATTAAGTGAAGCTAGTATTGCCATACTGCTATCATTATTTAGAATATTATGCTCTAGAATTTTGCTCATACTTTCCTTTATCTCTAAATAATACTTTTTTTGTAAAGACTTTATAGCAATGCTTGTCCCATCACTATTGTTTAATTGATTGATATAGAATGATGTAAAGTTGACACAATCATAATGATTTAAGTTAAAATCTTTTAAAAACATATCGACTGATTTTAATCCAACCAATAATTTTGTTTTTATATCAAAATTTAAAAATTGTTGATTAATAAGTGTTAAAACAGATCTACTATCATTGCTAAATAATTTTTCCGCTAATTCAATGCTATTAGTTCCATATTTCTCTACCTCTCTTTCATATGTCTCAATTTGAATTTTCCAAACTAATTTTTCAGATTCACATCTTAAAATAAAATTTGTAATTAATGTTTTTAATTCTGAGCAAATATTACCATTTTTGAAATGAAATCTAAATCGCAAGTGATATGATGGCACGTTATACCTTATAAAACCATTTATCAATATTGAGAAATAATTTACATTCTTTTATGTATAGGCTTTTAAATAGCAGAAGTATTTTATCTGAATTAAATTTATTACAAAAGATACAATAAAATAACCATTCACTATCTGGAAGAAATTTACGCGCTAAATAATTTCTTTTCTTATCATACTTATCAAACTTAATTTCTGAATAGTTTTCATTATTAACCGAATTATTATTACTATTTATGAATGAAAATAAATATTCATTTTCATAAGAACCATTGGAATCACTAACATTAGAGAACCCATACTGCATGAGGTTTTCATATAATGTCAATATTTCTAGATCTTTGAGCTTCTTAGCAACATTAAGCAATATTTCAATACATTGAATAGACTTTAAATTAAGAAATAATTCACCTTCGGTCGTTTTAATTAATACCATTTGAGGTATCTTATGTAGTTTTCTAAACTTGTTAAAATTACTTACTTTATCAATAACTATTCCTCTGAAAATATGATCAAATTCCTTTTTATTGAATCGCCACATAGCCCTGGAAATAATTACATTTTTATAAATTACCCTTGGCATAAAACCTATTTGCTTATCTAAAATACCCCAATTAAATTCCCACCCTTCAGATACATCTTGATATTGTAGTTCACATAGAAATTTAAATACAGGGAATTCAGTAATATTAAAATTATATGCGTTAGAAAGACTTGGTAAAACTTTCTTGTTAAGTTTTTTTGATCTTAATACAATTCTATTATTTTGAATAGATATAAATAAATCATTATAATTTATTTGAGTGTTTTTAAAATCCTTATTCCTGGTTATTAGAGAAATTTCATTTTGATAAAATATTTTTCTCTGCATAATATTTGCCACTTTTAAATTTGGCACATGTATAATTTCTGCTCTAATTGAATTATTTGATACATCAGATTCAATATTCGATAAATTTTCACAAATATCACTAATTTCTGAATTAAATAATGAAAATCTTGACAGCGAACGTATTGCAAATGAGGAAATATCTTTAAAATGAATCCAATATTTATTTAAAGTGTGATCAACATTTACAAAATTTACTAATATAGAAATAGTCTTAGATAAATTATTTTTTAATATTAATTTATCTTTAATATCATCTAAGGAAATTTCAATTTGATAACTACTATTTTTAACTGCTTTCACATACAATTCAATCAAATACAAATCAATATCACTACAACTATTAGATTTGATGTCTTTCTCTACTTTGTTGTTGTCTTCCAATAATAAATATTCTGCTATTAACTTTTCCACATACAAATTTGACTCGCTTAATATATAACCTATACCATTAATTGGATCAAGTACTTGAGCAAGGGGTAATTCTTGCTCTTGATATCTATTTTGATATTCTATTATAAATTTTTCAAGTGCTACATTTTGGCGCTGGTTTATAAAATAAGATACTATTTCTATAACTTCAGATATTTCTTCAACAATTTTTACATTCAAATTACTTTCTTTTAGGTCACAAATCGAATTAATATATAAAATTTTATTTCTTTCTATACTTATTGATAATGATCTAAATAAATTGTATAACTCTTCGTACATTAATATTCCATTTCCTAATTGCAAATTATTAAGAATCTTACTAGCATCTTTCAAGACTAATTCAGCTTTTAACAAACTTTCACACTTTGTTTCTATGCTGGCAATAATATCAAGACTGGCTTGTAAGAATAAACTTGTGTTTAAGTTTTTTCATAGTCACTAATTAGAAATTCCTTATCTATCAATCCATCTAGTATAGAGCTTGCATTTTGAACAGAAAATTTATTACGTATTAAACCTAAGAGTTCTTTATAAATAATTCCATCCTTGGACCAATTTAATATAGTATCTAATAAATCTGACTCTTCTATCCTAGAAATAGAATATTGAGAGTTACTCTCATCCAGATGACAACTAAAAAAACAAATTTCATTATTTACTCTATAAATGGTATTATTTGGATAGTAATTAAGTAATTCTCTAAATTGTGGGAAACTTTGTAAATATTTAGTCAACTTGTTAACTAATGAAGTGTCAAGTTGAACTATTCTTTGTACTTCGTCAGACAATATTTGTTTTCCAATCTTATTTTGGCTGATTCCACCAATTGAACTTTTAGAAAGTACTCCAAATGGTGTACATTTAGTAGCCATTCTTAAAAGATATTTTGTCACAGATAACAATATCTTATTCCTTTGCTTATTTGACTTTAAATTTCCGTTTAAGATTTTTACAAATTCAAAATACAAATCTGGAGATGATAAATAAATAGCCTCTAAATATTTCACATCTGATTTGCAAAACTTAATTACATCTAACTCTGAAAAAATAAATTTTGCTATGCTCTCAATTGGCAAAATTGGTGTTCTTAGAATGTATCTATTTAGTAAAGTGTAATTACTACCATATTTCTTGTGTATCATTATATTTACATTATCTTAGCAAAAGACAACTATCCCAACTGGGTTTAATTTTACTGATTGAACTTATTAAAGATAAACCAATTCCTGCAACTCCATTTAGTATCCCACAATTATTTGTCCATACTTCTATGTCATTATCATCAATTGACCATGTTTTATAGAAACCAGAATCATCAGTTAGAGTTTTCATTTCTAAAACAACTTTGTACCAGTTTATGGCAGCAGTTTTAATTTTTTTTAATTTGGTTATTTGATAGAAATTATTATAAATATGTGCAATTCCTGTAGCGCCATGGCAAAGGCAATTATCCATCACTAAAGTTTCCATTTTATGGGTTCGTGAAATAGACGAGTCTAGTATAATTAATGATTCTTCTAGCAATGACTTTTTACCAAGTGAATTACCAGCTTGCCATAAACAAATTGCGACTCCAAGATCCCCATTACACCAAGCTAATCTACTAAAGTTGTTGTTACTATTTTCATATACTACTTCAGGGTAAATTGAAACATTAGCTATATTGCATTTATGTTTTAAAAGCCAATTAACACTACCATCTAAAAGTTTCTTCGATAAACTTTTATTTATTCCTTTTGCATACGTTTTACTTAAAAAGCAGAGTATACTTGGTATACCGTGCGCTAAGCCTAGATTGTACTTCTTTTTGTTAAATGGTTCATCATCCATAGTGAAAAATTATCTGCCCAAGTAATATATCCCCATTTTTTTCTGCGGTCTGATCTAATAAGTTAACGATCCTTTCTAAGGATTTATAAGCAATAGCACTAGGAAGCCTTTCAAAATAATACAATCCACTTCCAAGTCCTCCGTATAGATAATCAAAATTATTCTCCGCAAATTTATTTTCTAAGAAAGTTAAAATAATAATATCAATTTCTTTAAAAAACTCATCTTTATTAATTTGAATTAATCCATTATTTTTTGATTTAATAAACACCAAGAAAGCCCACAAATTCCATTACTAAAAGAGAAATCTGGTTTATCAGTATTTATTGATCTAATACAATCTAAAAAGAAATGAATTAGCTATGGCTTTATATGAAGAATTTTTAGATAGAATGTTGAGGTAAAAGTAATATATAGCTAGACCAGCTTTTCCTCCAAATAGTGAATTATTATTTACATTATATAACTGAGAAGTTATTAATTCAATTCTTGACTTTACTAATTTTATCTCATTTTTATCTACGAAAATTGGCTCCCAATTTAGCATTAATTTTAATTAAACAAATTTTGAGGAAATATTGTATTAATTCATACTATCATTTTAAAAATCCAATTAATAAAGCAAATGAATATTTATTAACTTTTAGCAAATTCCTCTCCTTGGTAAGGGGTTGAGAATTCTAATAGTCCATACTTCTGGTTCATCAGGTTTCCCACACATAAAACGACTTGTCCAATCTAAACTGCAATTTCTCGGTACTTGAGGAATTCTATGTGAAAACATTTCAGGACCATTATCAGGCAATCCAATATAACTAGAATTAAAATTTATATTAGAATTTAAACCTAATGTTTCATTCGTATCTAAAATTAGTTGATTAAAGTTTTGCATAATTTAAATTTAATTCATTTTTAAGTGATAAATAATAAAACACTAAGCAGGCTCTTGAAGTCTCCAATTAGCTCCAGCAATAATAATACTAAAAGTTTCTGCAACTTGGGTCGATGCAAAAATTGTCAAATCTCCTCTTATTGCTATACTTCCTTGTGCCAATACTTGATGGGTAAAACTAGAATTAATGGAATTCTGTGTTCTAGCAGGTACTACAACTTCTGTAAATAAGGTCTTTGAAGAACCATCCGAAGCCGCTAAAAACAATCTTATCATACCTGGGGTCGTGGTTCCTTGGGCCTTAATAATTATTGAAGTAATTTCACAGCCGTTATAAGTTGTAGGGGAACCTGCCTGAAAAATCTGAACAGTCGTTCCTGTTCCATCTAAGTTTGAATTAGCCGAGAAACTATTTCAGCCCCGGAAGTTTCAATATAGACATTTAAATTTTCAGATGGTGCAGCATTTGTAGGGTTAACCCAATTGAGACCTTCAGCAATAACATTAAATGTTTCTGCTACTTGAGTAGAAACATAAATTTTATCCCAGCAAGCATTGAGTAATTAATGGGGATAACTACTTGAAAGCTACAATCCCTTGAAGATTTAGTAACAATAGGAATTGGCACTTCCAATATTATATTATAATTATTGTTGCTTGCATTTTTTAAAAAGAATCTTACCATACCTTGAGTGGTATTGGTTTGGGCTTTAATTATTAATGTTTTTAATAATGTCCCGTTGTTGCCAGCTGTCAAAAGTAATGTTGTAGTTCCAGTACCATCCAGATTAGAATTTGCAGTTGAGATTGTCACAAAACCTGTATTAGCAATATATTTTAGTTCCATCTAAGTAAATTTTAAACAAAATTAAGAGATTCAATCTTCTCACACAATACTCATTTATAATTATTAACTAAATAAGTCCTATTTTCACCAACTTATACAGGACTTCAGCCAAATTCTTGGCTCCAACTCTATTTATTATATTTCTCCTGTGAGTATTCACAGTATGAACTGAAAGATTTAAAATACTCGCAATTTGCTTGCTGGACTTACCGCTAACTACTAATTTAGAAATTTCTAATTCTCTTACTGAAAGATATAAATTACTTTTTATTCTAAAGTTTTTCATAGATTTAGGCATTTTCAATTTTATAAAAACAGAATCAATAAACTCTAATATTTTCTGAATATGTTAAGACAAAAAATGAAGATGGGTTTTATGTTAAAGCGATCAATTATCAAATTCATTTTAATGGCCTGTATCATATTTTTAGTGTAAAGTATCAAGGCTTACCCTGATACTTTTTCAATACAAAAATTCAATACAAAAACTCTGAAACTAATCTCTATCAATTTCATGTCAATCATTTTCAAAAGAACGACTTTACTTTATAAAAAGAAATCGGCGAAATGGGAGCTATCTATTCAAAAAAAAACTAATCAAAGTTACTGTAGTGAAGATCCGTTTGTCAAGAGGATTTTTCCTGTATTTTTAAGGTGTTTTCCTGTATTTCATTAATATATGCATAATCCGGACCATACTAGACCACTAAATCCGGAGTAAAGTGACCCACCCCTAAATCTTTATAAGAATTGATGCAAAAGAATTGGTATTTGGGATCTTAAACCAATTACCAAATGTCAGCTAAACCAAAACAAATGCATCAAGTAAAGAGTATTTTTCAAATGAAGCAAGCGGATATGAGCATCCGTAATATTTCAAAGCAAAGCGGTATATCACGAATCACCATTCGCGAATACCTTGGGCGTATCCAATCTGTAGGAATTGATTTACCAAGAGCTTTAGAGCTCTCGGATGAAGAATTATCAGTATTGATATTTAACTCTACAGAAACCCGAAATGGTGAAGCAAATCAACGGTATTACGTATCCGTCCCACGAAGTACACTTAGGTAACAATCTCAATGTTCTTCTTCGTGGTTGACCTGCACCAATTTTGCGGAAGTAGTTCTGAGATACGATTTATAGGATGGTCTTTAATTCTGTGGAAGAAATCGGTTAACCATTCATATGGGTTAATGTCATGGAGCTTGCAAGTTGCAAACAAGGAATAAACCTTAGCTCATCTTTGAGCAAATTCCTCAGAACCTGCAAACAAATAATTCTTTCTACCCAGAGCCAAAGGACGGATAGTATTTTCTATAAGGTTATTATCAATTTCTACTTCACCATGAACTGTATATGCCAGTAACTTATCCCATCGTTTGATTGCATATCCAAAGGCTTTTCCAATTGCACTGGCTGGTAGTATAGATTCTACATTTTTATCAAGAAATTCCTTAATGGTATTCATTACACTTAAATATTTGTCGCCGATTATATGTCGTTTTCTATAACGAATACTGCTCAGTTTAATGCCCTGCATACACATTAATTGCGTCCAACTAATGTTCAATTTTATAGGATTAGTTTGCGATTCCATAATTTCAAAAGTACTCTATCTAAACGCTTGCTCAATAATACTAATCCTCCGGTATCGTAAACCATCATCCGTATTTGATTACGTCGTTTATTAGTAAATAGATATACGTCACCGCTCAATGGATTACTTTGCATGATTGATTTTATAATTCCAAACAGTCCGTCATAGCTTTTGCGGAAATCTGCAATACCGGTATATAGAAAATACCGGTGTCCGCAAGTAAACGGAATCAACTTTTGGAATTGATCAGTTTCAATAATGTTTCTGATCCGGGATTCGCCTAAAAGTTGATCGTCACTCCATTAGGATATTCCAATCAAATTGTTGAATTTGGTGGTTGGATAGATCCAATTTGAATAAATTCATTTTTTGATTTTGATGGTTCCTTTAAACAGTACTTCTTTCTCCAATAATGAAATTGATGTATTGGGAACCCTTTGTTGCCATAAAACTTTTAAGCGACATTCCGCTAGTTTCCAATTCAATTTTCAGCAGTTCAAATTCTTGCTTTGTCATATAAACTATTTTCTGGCAAAGCTATCGGGTGTTTGGGTCTCTCGCAAGATGTACTTCGTAGGACGGATACACAGTAATGCAACTTAATAAAATTACTTCCAAATAATTTTTGTTAAATTTTACGTTTAAAGGTATCCGTCCCACGAAGTACACTTAGTTCCTTTAAACAGTACTTCTTTCTCCAATAATGAAATTGATGTATTGGGAACCCCTTTGTTGCCATAAAACTTTTAAGCGACATTCCGCTAGTTTCCAATTCAATTTTCAGCAGTTCAAATTCTTGCTTTGTCATAAACTAAATTTTCACAAAGCTATTTGGTGGCATTTGATTATGCAAGATGTACTTGGTTATACGGATACAAACAACTAAATCATTGCAATTCAGACAAGATGCAGTTGGTCGGTGGGATACGGTTTTTCCACAATATGTATAGGCTAGATTTTAAATAATGCATTTCTAAACTAATTTTATCAATGGATTCAGCATTGATTGCCAGTTTCTATTTTATTTTGGACAGGTGTGATAAATACATTTAATTTAAAACAAACTTGTTCAATTGTACTAGCTTATGATTCATATAAAACTTAATAAAATATAGACCAGATTCTAAATAAACTAAATCATAATCCCATTTATTTTGATGTGCAGACATTTGATTCTTTCGATAAGTTTACCTGAGATGTCATATATTTGAATTTCATAATAATTAGCGTTATTTAACTTTGTATTTTCGATCTTCAAATGTCCCTCAGATGGGTTGGGATAAATGATAAATTTATTGCTAGTAGAAAAATTATTTGTTGCAGTTAAGCTATCACAATTGCTCCCAATTTCAGTATCAAGATTAAAATTTGCAAAATTCGGAAGTCCTATCCCACAATTTACCGGTAATTCAATAGCACGATGATTAAAATCACAAGCTAGTCCACGTTCATTTGGAAAATTAATTACATGTAAATATATATTGCTTGAAATACAACTTATATATGTCCTTTTCTGGTGCATTTTGTATATCAAAATATTCTGTCGAGAAAGTATTTTTATATAGAAATCCATCCCAATTTGCAATTTGTATCACTGAATTTTCTATATTATTGGACTCCAAGTCATATTGATATATTTTAGTCGCAAGCACAACATACAAATATTTGTTATTTGGAGACAAACAACTATTAACTACCCCTGATGAATCCAAGTCTGGTAATAAGTATTGTTTAAAATTACTTATTAATCCTGTACATCTATCAAAATCCATAATTTGCAAATGATTGTTAATAGATGTTCTAATTAACTTGGTGCCATCGTAAGAAGCGATTAGGTTACCTGAATTTGACAAATCAATTAATGTAGAACCAATTTCTTGTGGTGTGAATTTTAAGAATCCATTATCAGTCAGTAAAACAATATAATAAATTGACTTGTTATAATCACGATTGATAATCCACCAAAATCTTCTTATTAGAATGTTTGCAAACAGCCATTTGGTTTGGAATAAATTTACCTTCCAGAATAATTTGATTTTTATTTAATACTTTACCTAAGCCACCATTATCATTTATTGAGATTAAAGTATAATACAATTTATCTGAATAAGAAGTGTTTAAATTTGAATCCCAAATCTTTCTTTTATGAATAAGATAGATAAGATTTTCCATACCGTTAATAGTTAAAAAACTGGACGCGTTTGTTATAGGGTAAAAAACTCCCTGATAATCATTCCAATAGTCCCCCGGATTCAATGTATCACCATTTTCAACAATTCCATGTTCTTTGTTCCCAAGGTTAAATCCATCAAAATAGAATAAAAGATTTCCATTTTTATCCGAAATACTTGCATTCTCAAAACCCAAATAAAATCTATGACCTCCTTTAGTTGGTAAAATATTAATTGAGTCTTTGGAAAAATTTAAAATTACTCTTCCAAATCTTGATGGTTGTGGAATATTATTATACCCAATTACCCAATTTAGGTTTTGGACTTGCGAAATTGATGAAAACTGTTGGATTACAAGGTAAAATATTATTTTAAAAATTCTATAATTCATGGAGTAAATATTTTTCTGCCTTCATTGAACCATCAAGAAACTGATATTTAATTAAATAGATTCCTGTAGGCAAATTTAAATTACTTTGAGGACTTTTTAAAGACTCTGATTTTGGATTTTTTAGTTAAAAGGATGTTTTACCAACTGAATCAAAGAAACAGTTTCTATGTCCTTGAAAAATGCTTAATATCCGCTAAAGAAAAAATATTCAAATATTTCTTCTTTGTTTTGAACGCTTAATCAGAATTGAAAACGGGTGACATGTAAATGAGATAACAATATTAAAACTTATAAAGATTCATACCAAATTTTTTTAGTTAAATTTTTAAACTCAATGAAAAATTCAGGGTTTAACCTGATACCCTATCAGTAGAAACCCTGAGAAGAAATGTCATTTACTGGGTTTATATAAAATTTATTTAATGCCAATCTGGAAAAATGTGCAGTCTTTGTTTTGATTACTAATACTTATACACAGGTTTAGAAATGTTCTTTAACAATCTAAATTAGTAATTATGAAAATCAAATGGCGAGAGCCAAACAACATCGTCTATGTTGCTTGTAGGCTTGTAGGCTTTTCGGATATAAATAAATTTCTTATTTGCAATAACTTTATAATGTTGGGATGTTTGTAGGTATGTAGGAGGGTGTGTGTTAGTCTGTTAGTCTGTTAGTCTGTTAGTCTGTTAGTCTGTTAGTCTGTTAGTCTGTTGGTCTGTAGTCTGTTAGTCTGTTAGTCTGTTAGTCTGTTAAAAAAACACGCCCTAACGAATGTTAGTTCAAATAAAATACAATTATTTTCAATTTATTTTCAAAACTTTACTTGCCTAAGTATTGCTTTTGGCTTTTGGCTTTCCTGACATGAACCAGCTTCTTCTTAAAATAATTTTTGATGTCGGGAGCTTTGAGCTTCCTCCTTAAACCTTTATCGTCTCAATCACCGCAGAGAGTCCGCGATCGCATAATGCATCTTTCATGGGGACCAGAATATTGAAACTTGCCGTTTTGACAACAGCTTTGCCTTTGAAATGCACGATCAGTGATAATTGCTCTGCCTGCTCAAAGCTGTGTTTACAAACATCCATCAGGCATTGAATGACCCAGTCAAAAAGTGTTGACATCATCATTAAACACGATCAGTTCAGATACTTCGCCGGTGGCTTCTTCCAACAGGACTTCATCTTCCAGGGCTTCCCAGGTTCCAGGATTTGTTTGTGGCATAATTGAATCAATTGAGATTATCCAATGTTCTGTTCACAGCGTCGAAGTTAGGTAAATTTCAGCATTCTCCAAAATTTCGATATACCGGAGCAGGCCTTCTTTGTCGATCACAAAAGCCGCCCGCTTGAGACTCCCCTTAAACCAAAATTAAATTCCTCATAAAGGCAGTCGTAAGATCTGGAAACCGACTTATTAAAATCAGACAACAAAGGATATGGCAAATTTAATTTTTCTTTGTATTTGTTCAGGCTATAGGGAGAATCTACGGAGATCCCAAGAATTTGTGCATTGATTTTTGCATAAAATCCATCTGGTCGCGTATGCTACAGAGTTCTTTGGTACAGGTACCCGTAAGCAAATGGAAAAACAACAAGACGACATTCCGGTTTGCAAAATCGGTAAGGCTTACTTCCTTCTTTTCATTGGAAATAAGGGTAAATCCGGGTGCTTTTTCGCCAATTTTTAAACTGTACATATCTTGCTGTTCAAGCGGGCACAAAATAGATATTTGTACCAATTTACAAAATGAATCTCACAGATCGTCAAAAAAGCCATTTTAAACCCTCCATCTCGCGGTCTTTTTGTTTGGCTTTACGGGAATTTTAGGTAAACTCATCTTATTGCCCGCATTGACCCTGGTTTGGTGGCGCGCACTGATGAGCTGGATTTTGATGTTGCCCAATTTTAAAACAGGCCGGCGGACTCAAAATCTGACGCCCTGAAGTATTTTTTATCTTTCTGGGCATTGGCGTTGTGGTTTGCTTTCATTGGATGTGTTTTATGGTTCCATCAAACTTTCAAATTCGTCGATAGCCATGATCTGTCTGGCTTTTATTCCCATTTTACCGCTTTTTTGAAAGTTTGTTCAATAAAAGGCCCTTAAACAGATTGGATGTGATCACTGGATTGGTCACCATTCCATCCATGTGGATGATTGTACAAAATATAGACCTGAGTTTCAGGCTGGGATTTGCAGCCGGAGTTCTTGCTTCCCTATTTTCTGCCATTTTTGCCAGTTTAAATAAAAAATATATCATGAAGCGACAGCCATTCAAATATCCTGGCTGGAACTCTTTTCTGTATGGCTGGTTTTATCTATCATCATTCCGTTTATGTATTTCTATCAACCCGAAATGAAATTTCTACCACAGGAATGGATTTTCTTTACCTGATCTTGTTATCATATGTATGCACTGTAGTGTCTTATGTTTTGGCACTCAAATCATTACACCACCTGAGCGCTTTTTCATCCATGCTGGCCTTTAATCTGGAACCCATTTACGGGATTATTTTGGCCATACTCGTCTTTAGTGAACATAAAGAATTTAATACCTATTTTTACATAGGTGCTACGATATTGATCTTAAGTGTTTTTCTCCACCGATTTTACAGAAAAATGGAATCCAAAACAATTCCCGGAAATTGAGCAATAAAAAAGGTCCTGGTCTGAACTCAAATAGTATATTTACGTTTACTATAAACCAACATTAAAACAAGTATTATGCCCTTTACACTCCCCGAACTTCCTTATCCTCATCAAGCGCTTGAACCTCATTTTGATACGCGCACCATGGAAATCCACCATGGCAAACATCATGCAGCCTATACTACAAATCTGAACAATGCCATCAAGGATACTCCACTGGAATCCATGACCATAGAAGAAATTCTCAAAAACCTTGACATGAACAATATGGCGCTTCGCAACGTCTGTGGAGGCTATTACAATCATTGTTTATTTTGGGAATGCCTTTCACCATGGCGGGGAGAACCCAAAGATGAGTTGGGAGCTGCCATTACTGAATCTTTCTGAAGTTTTGAAGCTTTTAAGGAAAATTTTCTCAAGCAGCTATGACCCGCTTCGGATCAGGTTGGGCCTGGCTATGCGTTCAACCGGGCGGGAAGCTCGAAATTTGTTCGACGCCCAATCAGGACAATCCTCTCATGCCTGCAACAGCTTGTGGAGGAACGCCTGTCATCGGTCTTGATGTATGGGAACATGCTTGTATTTACTCTATCAAAACAGAAGAGCCGAATTTATTTCAGCGTTTTTCAACGTCGTCGATTGGGAATTTGCTGAAAACGCTTACGCGCGTTTGCGTTAATTCACTACTCTATTTATGAACACATTAAACACAGTCATAGAATTATGCTGTGCAGATATCCATTCCGTTCAAGCAGCAGAGATTTATAAAATACCTGCTATTGAATTGTGTATAAATTTAAGTTGTGGTGGACTTACACCCGGTATGGCCATGGTTCTCAAACCCGTAAATTATTTAAGGTAGGTTGGGTATTGATTAGACCTCGCAAAGGAATTTTTCATTATAGTACTTTGGAAAAAGTCCTGATACTCGATGAAATTCCAGAATGCTTGATGCCAGGGCAAATGCCATCGTCATTGGCG